>NZ_NEVM01000002.1:1274712-1593390 GCF_002261225.1 Bordetella genomosp. 10 | reverse complement strand
GCCCGCTTGCGCTGCCTGGCCGGCCTGGCTCGCGGGGCCGCCGGCCGCGTCGCGCGTTCCCGCGTTGGCGGCCGGCGCCTGGCCGCGGGCGGCGTCGCCGGCGGGCGCGTCGTCGGCGGCTGCCTCCGGCGCGCCTTCGCCGTCGGCCCACAAGGGCGCCTTGCCGGCGAGGGCCGGCGCGGTATCGGGGTATTGCGCCAGCAGCGTCAGGATCGTGCGCGCGGTCTGGCCCAGGATGGTGGGGGCCGAGCCGGTGATGTCCGCGCTGAGAAAGCGCGCGCGCGTGGCGGCGTTCAGCTCCGCCTTGTCGACGATTTCCTGGATGGCCTTGCTTTGCGGGCCTTGCTGGGAAACCGCGCCGTCCCCTTCCGCGCCGATGTCGACGGCGGTGCCCGGCGGGGTGACGGCGTCCAGGCGAGTGGTGTCCTTGCCCTGCTGCGCGAGCTGGGTGCCGAGGACTGCGTCCAGCCGCTGCACCAGCAGCGAGCTGAGCGCGGTGGGACCGACGCTCATAGGGCGCGCGCCTTGGTGCCGGCATAGGCGCGCAAGGCGCCTTGCTGGCGCTTCATGCGGCCCAGCAGTTCGCTCATGCGCGCGAGCTCGGGCATGGCCAGGTCGCGCGTGTGCGCGTCGTTTTCGAGGATCTGGACCAGCATGTCGTGCTTCTGGCGGCGTTCGTCATCGTCCAGCAGTTCGCCGACGCCGATGTGGCGCAGGCGTTCTACGGCCTCGCAATACGATAGTCCGTGAGTCAGGACGCTGTTCCAGTCTTCTGTCCGCGCCGCGTTGAGCATCGAGGCCGTCACGGCAACGATCTCCCGATAAAGCTCCAGTATCTGCGGGGAAGGGGAAGTCATAAGAGACCTTGTGCCGGTCGGCAGTGTTGCTTGGTGTGATAAAAACGTGTCTGCCTAGACCGGGCGGTCCACCGCGGTTTGCCAGGCGTCCTGCAAGTCGGCCAGAAGGCGGTCGGCGGTGTCCAGCGCGGTCGTATCGCCCTTGATGTTGGCGGTGACCAACTGGCGCAGGATGTAGTCGTAGAGGGCGTCGAGATTGGCGGCCAGCTCGTCTTCATGAGGATTCGCCAGAGCCTGCTTCAGGCCTTCGTCGACCAAGCGCATGGCGTGCGTGATGGCTTTGGCGCGTTCGGGAACGTTGCCTTCTTCCAGGTGATGCCGGGCCTGGCCGATGGCTACCCGCGCGCCGCTGTACAGCAGGGAAATGAGCCGTTCGGGCGAGGCGCTGAGAACCTGGGTTTCCAGGCCTACGTCCTTGTATGAACGGACTGAGTAGGTTGCGTCGGGACGGCGGGATGCGTAAGCCATAATTGGATCAGGAAGTCGACTTGGTCAGCGCCGCAAACTGTTGGGTTAGATAACTGCTGGTGCTGTTCATTTGCGCGACAAAGGAGTCCAACGCCACGAACTTGGCGCGCAAGGTGGCGATATCGGCGTCGATATGGTCCTTGGTGCTGTCGTAGTTGTCCTGTAGCGAGTCGTATGTTGACTGCAGGCCGTCGGTCCGGGCAGAGATAATGCCGCCGGTCTGCAGGATCGAGGTGGTGGTGGTGTTGAACGCTGTTCCCAAACCGCTGCTGCCGAACAGCAGTGTCTTCACGTCGTCCGAGTTGTTAACCAGCGCTTCGGTCATCTTGTTGACGTCCAGCTTCAGCGTGCCGTTCTTTGCGTCGGTGTCGGTGGTGATGCCGAGGTCGGCCAGTGAGCTAATGGCGCCGCCGTTGTTGGTCACGCGCAGGGCTTGCGCCAGCATGGTCTGGATGCCGCGGATCGTGCCGTCGCCGGTCAACACCGAACCAGTCTCGGACGACGTGTCGAAGGCAGTCGCGGTAGCGATCTGCGAGGCCACGGTGTTGTAGGCCGTGACGAAGTTCTGGATCGCCGTGGCCTGGGCCGTCGTGTCGGTGGTGATGCGCAGCGTGCCGGCCGTGTCCGTCTTCTCGGTCAGCGTCAGCGTGATGCCGTCGATGGCCGAGTCCACGGTGTTGGACGCGCTGGTCACGGTGATACCGTTGATTTCGACTACTGCATCGGTCGCTGCATCGCCCACGCGGGTTACTTTGGAGTCGGTGACGTCGCTGCCGTAGTTCAACGAGGTGGCCAGCGTATCGTTACCGGTCACGGAGATTCCCGTCACGGCCGCTTTGGTGCCCGTCGTGCTGGAGGTCAGCATCAGGTAGCTGTTGCCGTTGCCGTCGCTGATGATGGAGGCCTTGATGCCAAGCTTGCTGTTGCCGTTAATCGTGCTGGCGATGCCGTTGAGCGACGTGTCCGAGCCAAGGTCGACGCTAGCGGTGGTAGCGCCGTCTCCCGTACCCAGGGTAACGGTAAGCGTCCCGCCGGTGCCATTTGCGAGCGTTCGGCTAGAAAATGCCTGTGTCTGCAGGGTTTCGGTGGTGGCCAGCGAGTCGACCTTCACGCTGTACGTGCCCGTCACAGCGCTCGCCTTCGCAGTCGCGGTGAAGCCGTCGCCGGTCACGGTGGCCTTGGCGGCATTGTAGGTGTCGGCGCTACTTAGGGCCTGGGCGGCAGTCTGCAGCGCGGCGATCGAGCTCTTGATCGTCCCGTAGGCGGTGATCTTGCTCTGAATTTCGCTCTGCTGGGTCTGGATATTGGTAAGGGCGACTTCCTCGTTGTCCTGCAGCTTGTCCAGAATGCCCTGCAGATCGAGATTCGATCCGGATCCCAGCGAGGTGACGGCGGGAAGGGTGCTGCTGGAGGTGGAGCTGGTGGTAGCCATGCGAGGTTTCCTTCTTACGGTGCGTATTTTTGCAAATTCCCGGAAATGCTTATGCGCCGGGAAAACGGCATAACTGGGTCCTGTTTGGCGCTTTCGCGCCCGCTGGCGGGGAAAACGTCCGGCTCAGGCGGAGGTCTTGATGGCCGAGCCCTGGAACTCGGTGATCATCTTGGCGATCTGCAGGACGGTTTCGCTGGGGATGGTCTTGATGGTGTCCCCGGTTTTGCTGTCCTTGATCGAGATCACCACGCGCTGGGTGTCCTGGTCGATCGAAAAGGACATCTGGGTGGACCAGGCGTCCATCTTCTCGTTCAGCTTCTCCAGCGCCTGGTCGATGGGCAGCTTGCTGGCGCCCTGGTCCGAGGTGACGGTATCCGTGCTGCCGTCCTTGGCGGTGGCGCCGGCGGGCAGCACCGATACGGTCGCGTCGACGGGAGCGGCAGGCGAGGGAGCCTGGACGGGCGTTGCGATGGCTTGCTGCACGGGCAGGGCCGCGGTACCAATAGGGCTGACAGCCATAAAGACTCCACTTACACACTGCGTCGTCGACGCGTTGATCTGGTTTTCCGTTCCTGATAACGGCATGCTGAACGGGAACTTTAGGGGGCGGGGCGCCTGTTAAAATCCGCCAGCCTCAAATTCGTTACGTCCTCATGTCGCCGATCACCAAACCGGATGCCGCCAGTTCCCTGCCCGAATGGCTGGCCTATATCGAAGCGCTGCATCCCAAGACCATAGAACTGGGCCTGGAGCGCTCGCGCCGCGTGGCCGAGCGCCTGGGCCTGTCCCTGGATTGCGTGAAGATCGTCGTCGGCGGCACCAACGGCAAGGGGTCGACCTGCGCCATGCTGGAGGCCATATTGCTGGCCGCCGGCTACCGCGTCGGCCTGTACACCTCGCCGCACCTGATCGATTTCAACGAGCGCGCCCGGGTCAACGGCGAAATCGCCAGCGACGCCGCCCTGGTCGAGCAGTTCGTGGCGGTCGAGGCCGCGCGCGGCGAGGTATCGCTGAGCTACTTCGAATTCACCACGCTGGCCATCCTGCGCCTGTTCGCCGGCGCGCGGCTCGACGCCGTGGTGCTGGAGGTCGGCCTGGGCGGGCGCCTGGACACCGTCAATATCGTCGACGCGGATTGCGCCATCGTTACCAGCGTGGACCTGGACCATACCGACTGGCTCGGCGACACGCGGGAAAAGATCGGCTACGAGAAGGCCCATATCTACCGCGCCGGCCGGCCGGCCATCTGCGCCGATCCGGTGCCGCCGCAGACCCTGCTGGACCATGCCGCCGCCATCGGCGCGGATCTCTGGCTGTTCGGCCGCGACTACAACTATTCCGGCGACCGCCAGCAGTGGAGCTACGGCGGGCGCGGCCAGCGCCGCGCCGCGCTGGCCTACCCGGCCCTGCGCGGCGCCAACCAGTTGCTCAACGCCTCCGCCGCGCTGGCCGCCCTGGAGGCCTTGCGCGAGCGCCTGCCGGTGCCGCAGCAGGCGGTGCGGCAGGGCTTGCTGCAAGCGTCGCTGCCGGGCCGGTTCCAGATCCTGCCGGGCCAGCCCACCGTCATCCTGGACGTCGGCCACAATCCGCACGCCGCGGCGGTGCTGGCCCAGAACCTGGACAACATGGGTTTCCACCCGTACACCTACGCGGTCTTCGGCATGCTCAGCGAAAAGGACGTCGCCGGCGTGGTGGCCAAGCTCGCCGGCCGTTTCGACCACTGGTATTGCGCCGGCCTGCCCGGGCCGCGCGGCGGCAGCGGCGAGGCGCTGGCCGAACGGGTGCGCGAGGCCTTGCCCGCCCCCGCCCAGGGCGACGAGGCGGCCGGCATTTCGGCCTGCGCCGACCCGGTCGAGGCCTATGCCCAGGCGCGCGCCCGGGCGGGCGAGGGTGATAGAATCGTGGTATTTGGATCGTTCCTTACCGTGGCTGCCGTGCTCCAGTCGCTGGGCCGGAAATCCTAATCCGGCAAACGCCTTGAAATACGCGTTGCCGCCTCGAAATACGGCTTGATTGGATACGGCTTGGTTCCGCACGCCGTGTGCGCCGACTGCAAGGAATTAGCTCTTCATGGGTTTGTTTACACGGAAAGACCCCGCCCCCGACGCTTCCGCGGGCAAGCCACGTCCCTCCGTATCCAGCGAAGCGCAGGCCGCGCAATTGCGTGCGCGGGCTCGCAGGCGCCTGGCCGGCGCGGTTGCGCTGGTGCTGGCGGCGGTCATCATCCTGCCCATGGTGCTCGATTCCGAGCCGGCCCGCGTCAGCGACGACATTCCCGTCCGCATTCCCGATCGCGGCGCGCCTTACCAGCCGCCGGTCTCCGATCCCCAGGCGGCCCAGCCGCCGGCGGCGGACGGCAGCCAGGGCGGCGCCGCGCAGCCGCCCGCGCCCGCCAACGGCGCCGCCGCGGGCAATCCCCCCGCCGCCAACGGTTCGCAGATCGCCGCCGCGCCGCCCGTGAGCGAACCGGCGCCGCAGCCGCCGGCGCGCCAGCCCGCGCCGCGGCCCGAAGCGCCGCGCCCCGAGCCCGCGCGTCCGGAAAGCCACCCGGCGCCCGCGCGCCCCGAATCGCGGCCGGAAGCCCGCACCGAGACCAGGCCGGAGAACAAGCCCGCCGCCAAGCCGTCCGACGTCCAGCGCACCGACGACGGCGCGCGCGCCATGGCCTTGCTGGAAGGCCGTTCCGTGCCCGCGCCGGCGGCCGCGCCCGCCAGGCCGGCCGACACCAAGGGAAATTTCGTGCTGCAGATCGCCGCCTACACGTCGCAGGCCGATGCCCAGGCGCGCCGCGACAAGTTGCATGCCGCCGGCGTGACCAATGCCTTCCTGCAGGAGACGACGGCGGGCGGCAAGCAGCAGTACCGCCTGCGCGTCGGGCCGTTCCCGTCGCGCGAGGCCGCGCAGGCCGCCCAGGCCAGATTGCGTACGCTGGGCTATGACAACGGCTTCATTGCTGCGCAGTGACCGGCTTCGATTTCGTCGTGATGGCGATCCTGGCCGTTTCGGCGGTGCTGGGGTTGGTGCGCGGCCTGCTCAAGGAAGTGCTGTCGCTGCTGGCCTACGGGCTGGCGTTCGTGGCGGCCATCTGGTGGGGCCCCACGGTATACGGCTGGCTGGCCGGGATGATCGAGACCACCATGCTGCGCATGGGCGTGGCGTATGCGGCGGTCTTCATCGTGGTGCTGCTGCTGGTCGGGCTGGTCAACATGACGCTCGCGGCCCTGATACGCACCACCGGCCTGACGCCGGCGGATCATGGATTGGGCGCGTTGTTCGGCCTGCTGCGGGGCCTGCTCATCGTGCTGGTGCTGGTGGCCCTCGCCGGCTATACGCCGCTGCCGCAGGAGCCGTGGTGGCGCGACGCGATGTTTTCTCATGCGGCCACAGAAGCCGTCATACATACCAAGGGCTGGCTGCCGCCGTCGCTGGCGTCATTGCTGCCTTATTGAATGCGTTCGAACGACACATCGACTGAACGCGGTCGGATCAACAGGAAATTGCCATGTGTGGAATCGTAGGTGTCATGGGGCGCGGCCCTGTCAACCAGTTGCTCTATGACAGCTTGCTGCTGTTGCAGCATCGCGGCCAGGATGCGGCGGGGATCGCCACCGCACAGGGCAACCAGTTCAATATGTACAAGGCGCACGGCCTGGTGCGGGACGTTTTCCGCACCCGCAACATGCGCTCGCTGCCGGGCAACAGCGGCGTCGGCCAGGTGCGCTATCCCACCGCGGGATCCAGCGACTCCGAGGAAGAGGCGCAGCCGTTCTACGTCAACGCGCCGTTCGGCATCATGATGACGCACAACGGCAACCTCACCAACTGGCGCGAGCTGCGTGAATCGCTGTTCCGCGTCGATCGCCGCCACATCAACACCAATTCCGATTCGGAAGTGCTGCTGAACGTGCTGGCGCATGAGCTGCAATCCTCCGCCAACGGCGTGTCGCTGGACGACGACGCGATCTTCCGCGCCGTCGGCGCCGTGCATCGCCGCGTCAAGGGCGCCTATGCGGTGATCGCGCAGATCGCCGGCTACGGCCTGCTGGGTTTCCGCGATCCCAACGGCATCCGTCCGCTATGCCTGGGCCGCATGGAAGGCGACGAGGGCGTGGAGTGGATGCTGGCGTCCGAATCGGTGGCGCTGGAAGGCAGCGGCTTCAGCTTCGTGCGCGATATCGCGCCCGGCGAGGCCGTCTTCATCGACCTGGACGGCCGCATCGTCAGCCGCCAGTGCGCCGAGAACGCCCAACTGGTTCCCTGCATTTTCGAGTACGTGTACTTCGCCCGTCCCGATTCGCTGATGGACGGCGTCTCGGTCTACGACGCGCGCCTGCGCATGGGCGAATACCTGGCCGACAACGTCGCGCGCCGCCTGCGTCTCGGCGATATCGACGTGGTCATGCCCATCCCCGATTCCTCGCGTCCGGCGGCCATGCAACTGGCAGCCCGCCTGAACCTGGACTATCGCGAGGGCCTGATCAAGAACCGCTACGTCGGCCGCACCTTCATCATGCCGGGCCAGGCCGTGCGCAAGAAGTCGGTGCGCCAGAAGCTCAACGCCATCGGCATGGAGTTCAAGGGCAAGAACGTGCTGCTGGTGGACGACTCCATCGTGCGCGGCACCACCAGCCGCGAAATCGTCGACATGGCGCGCGCGGCCGGCGCCAACAAGGTGTTCTTCGCCTCGGCGGCGCCCCCGGTGCGTTTCCCCAACGTGTACGGCATAGACATGCCGACGCAGAAGGAACTCATCGCCACCGGCCGCACGGACGAGGAAATCGCCCGCACCATCGGCGCCGACGCGCTGGTCTACCAGGACCTGAACGATATGCAGCAGGCGGTGCGCGACCTGAATCCGGCCATGGCGCGCTTCGAGGCGTCCTGCTTCGACGGCCAGTACGTCACCGGCGACATCACGCCCGAATACCTGGAGCGCCTGCAACAAAGCCGCGACCAGGGCAGCGGCGAGGAGCACGGCGGCCTGCAGTTCAACATGGGCTACGCCGCCAACGACGGCTGATCGGGATCGGGCAGGGCGGCGCTGCCGCCCGTCCGTCAGGCGCGCTTGAGCAGCGCCGCCAGCGACAGCAGCGCCAGGATCACGAACAATCCCAGGCTCCACAGGGCATACTCCACGCCCAGGACCTTGACCACGGCGTCCGCGCAGGTGGCGTAGGCGCCGAAGACCTGCGGCAGCAGCGTGTCCAGCCCCAGGCTGGCGATGAAGCGGTCGGCGAAGGTCTGGGCGCAGGACAGCAGCTTGGACGCCACCGTGTACTGGTAATAGGCCGCCCATATGCCGCAGGCGGACAGCGCCAGCCCCAGCAGGGCGCCGAGCCGGCGCAGCACGCCGCCGCCCAGCGCGGTGAGCAGGCACACCACCCCCACCACCAGGTAGATCAGGCGTTGCAGCACGCAATAGGCGCAGGGCTGCATATCGAACGCGTATTGCGAGACCAGGGCCACGCCGACGGCGGCGAAGGACAACAGGGCAATCAGGATCAGCAAGCGTCGGTTGGAGGCGAACATGGGGTTCCTACGTCGGGGTGAGGCCAGGGCCCGTCAGGGTCCTGGAGGGCAATGCCATAAGAGCGCCGAAAGCGCCCGGAGTTCCAGCAGTGGGTCAGGCGGCCGCCTTCTGCGCATTGTCGCCCGCGAGGGCTTCCAGTATGTCGTGCTCGAACCGCATTTGCGAGCGCGGCCGCTCCAGCGCCGAGCCTTCGAGGATGAAGACGTCCTCGACGCGGTCGCCCAGCGTCATCACCTTGGCCATCTGCAGATTGACCGCGTGGCGCGCGAACACGCGCGCCAGGGCGTGCAGCAGGCCGGAGCGGTCGGTGGCGGTCACCTGCAGGCGCCACGACTGGCTGCGTTCGTCGGGCTGCAGTTCGACCTGCGGCGGCACCGGGAACATGCGCGACATGCGCGAGAGCCGCGCGCGTCCGTACATCGCGCCCTGCGACGCCGCGGGCTGCGCATCGGTCCGCGCTTCGCGCAGGCGCGCCGCCAGTTCGTGTTCGACCAGCGTGGCCTGGGCGCGCAGGTCCTGCTGCCCCTCGGGCAGCAGGACGATGAAGCTGTCCAGCGCGTAGCCGTGCCGCGTGGTGTGGATGCGGGCGTCCTGGATGCTGAGCGACTTGGCGTCGAAAAAGCCGCAGATCACCATGAACAGGTCCGGCACGTCGCGGGTGTAGACCATGACCTGGAGGCCTTCGCCCTGTTCGGTGGGGCGCGCCTTGACCACGGCCTCCTCCGGCGCGGGGCGGTGGTAGAGATGGCGCGTATGCCAGGCGATGTCGGAAGCGTCGTGGCGGAGGAAGTAGGCCACGTCCAGTTGCTTCCAGAACGCTTCGCGGGCGTCGTCGCGCAGCCCGCCCAGGCGCGTCAGCCGCGCGGCTTCGGCCTTGCGGTCGGTGAGCACCGTGTGGGCGTCGGCCTGGCCGCCGCCCAGCGCGCGCAGGGTCAGGCGGTAGAGGTCCTCCAGCAGCTTGCCCTTCCAGGCGTTCCAGACCTTGGGACTGGTGCCGCGGATATCGGCCACGGTCAGCAGGTAGAGCGCCGTCAGGTGGCGTTCGTCCTTGACCGCGGCGGCGAACTCGCGCACCACCTCGGGATCGGACAGGTCGCGCTTCTGCGCGACCGTCGACATCAGCAGGTGCTGGCGCACCAGGAACTCGACCAGTTCGGCGTCGGCCGGCGCCAGGCCGTGTTCGTGCGCGAAGCGGCGCACGTCGCGCGAGCCCAGTTCGGAATGATCGCCGCCGCGGCCCTTGGCGATGTCGTGGAACAGCGCGGCCACGTAGAGCAGCCAGTGGTCGTCCAGCTCCGAAATCAACTGGCTGGCGAGCGGATATTCCTGCGCGTGCTCCGGCATGGTGAAGCGGCGCAGGTTGCGGATGACCTGGAGGGTGTGCTGGTCCACGGTATAGACGTGGAACAGGTCATGCTGCATCTGTCCCACGATGCGCCGGAACACGGGCAGGTAGCGGGGCAGGATGTTCAGCATGGTCATGCGGCGCAGCTCGTGCACGATGCCCGCCGGCTGCTGCAATATCTGCAGGAACAGCTTGCGGTTGACCGGATTGCGGCGGAACTGCGCGTCGATGCGGTCGCGCGCATGCCAGATGGCGCGCAGCGTGCGCGCCGACATGCCCTTGAGTTCCTGGTGCTGCTGCATGGTGAGGAAGGCGCGCAGCAGCAAGGTGGGATTGCGCTCGAAGGCGTCGTCGCGAATGATGTCCAGGCGGCCGTGCAGGCTGCGGAAATCCTCGTCGATGGCCTGCGCGTCCTCGGCCGGGCGCGGGAACAGCCGTTCCTCGATGTTCTGCACCAGGATGGTGTTGAGCTGCGTCACCAGGCGCGCGGCCCAGTAATAGCGCTGCATCAACAGCTCGCTGGCGCGCCGCGTGGCGGTGGCCTTGATGCCGTAGACCTCGGCCAGGGCCGGCTGCAGGTCGAACAGCACGCGGTCCTCGCGGCGCTTGGCCAGCAGGTGCAGTTCGATGCGCAGGCGCTTGAAGGCCTGCTCGGCCCGGCGCAGGTTGCGCGCCTCGGACGCCGTGAGCAGGCCCGCGTTGGCGACCTCGCGCCAGCTTTCGCCGAAGCCGGCCGCGCGCGCCATCCACAGGATCACCTGCAGGTCGCGCAGGCCGCCGGGCGATTCCTTGCAGTTCGGCTCCAGCGCGTACGGCGTGTCCTGGTAGCGCGCATGGCGCTGCTGCATTTCGATGCGCTTGGCGCGGAAGAACTTGGCGGGGTCCAGGCGCGCGTGCATGGCGGCCTCGAACTGCCGGATCAGCGCGCGGCTGCCCGCCAGCCAGCGCGACTCCAGCAGCGCGGTCTCGACCGTGATGTCGGCCTGGGCCTCGCGCTCGCAGTCCTCGATGGTCCGCACGCTGTGGCCCGGCTCCATGCCCAGGTCCCAGAGCGCCGCCACCAACTGGCCGATGGCGCTTTCGTCGCGCTCGGACGGCGCGTGCGGCAGCAGGATGAGCAGGTCGACGTCGGAATAGGGGTAGAGTTCGCCGCGCCCGTAGCCGCCCACCGCCGCCAGGGCGGCGCCGGCGGGCAGGGGGCATTGCTTGACGAGCTCGCGCAGCGTGTGGTCGGTGATGCGGCGCAGCTCGTGCAGCAGCGTATCCGGCCGTTCGTGCGCGCGGAAGGACTCGATGGCCTTCTGCCGGCTGTCACGCATGCGCTCGCGTAGCGCGGGGATGTCCGGGGCGGTCATGGCTGCGGATGAGGGATCAGGCGGCGGGCAGGGCCACGGGTTCGGCGATGAAGGCGGGCGGCGCCGGCATGTCGGGCGACACGGTCAGCACCTCATAGCCGGTTTCCGTCACCAGCACGGTGTGTTCCCACTGGGCCGACAGGCTGTGGTCGCGCGTCACCACGGTCCAGCCGTCGGAAAGCTGGCGGATTTCGCGGCGGCCCGCGTTGATCATCGGCTCGATGGTGAAAATCATGCCCGGCACCAGCTTCACGCCGCTGCCCGGCTTGCCGTAGTGCAGCACCTGGGGGTCTTCATGGAAGCGCCGGCCGACGCCGTGACCGCAGAATTCGCGCACCACGGAATAGCCCTTGCCCTCGGCGTATTTCTGGATGGCATGGCCGATGTCGCCCAGGGTGGCGCCGCCGCGCACCTGCTGGATGCCCAGCCACATGCATTCGTAGGTGGTGTCCGTCAGGCGGCGCGCCAGCACGGAGGGCTCGCCCACGTAGTACATGCGGCTGGTGTCGCCGAACCAGCCGTCCTTGATGATGGTGACGTCGATGTTCACGATGTCGCCGTTCTTCAGCACCTTGTCGCCGGGAATGCCGTGGCAGACCTGGTGGTTGACCGAGGTACAGATGGCGCCGGGGAAGGGCGGGTAGCCGGGCGGGGCATACCCTACCGTGGCCGATTTCGCCTGTAGCGTGTGGTTGACGTAGTCGAGCGCCAGGCGATCGAGCTCGCCCGTGGTGACGCCCGGCTTGACAAACGGGGTCAGATAATCGAGTACGCGTGCGGCGCCCTGGCAGGCCAGGCGCATTTTGTCCAAATCGGCGGGGTCGGTGACTATGCCCATGTATCAGCTTGAGTTCGGTCTGCGAAAAATAGTAGAATTATAGGCTTACCCGAAAAACCAAGGGTAAGAGAGAGCAGAAGTAGAAGTGCAAGTAGTAGCGAAGTAGAAGTGCAAGTAAGTAGTCGGGAGGCGTTGAAGGGTCCGGATCCGTTGATTAGACCCCTAATACGTTACCCATTCAAATCGCGTGCTGCCGCCACCCAGGGTGTCGGAGGCGAGGTCAGTCCAGGTTGGCAAACCCGGACCCCGCCGTCGATACAGGCGCAGCGCAAGACCCAACCCTCGGAGCGAACATTATGTCCCTCATGCGTGAAATGCTGGAAGCCGGTGTCCACTTTGGCCACCAAACCCGTTACTGGAACCCGAAGATGGCGCAGTACATCTTCGGTCAGCGTAACAAGATTCACATCATCAACCTGGAACAGACGGTCGCCAAGTACCAGGAAGCCACCAAGTTCGTGAAGCAACTGGCTGCCCGCGGCGGCAACATCCTGTTCGTCGGCACCAAGCGCGCCGCCCGTGAAATCGTCGCCGGCGAAGCCGCCCGCGCCGGCATGCCCTACGTCGACGCCCGCTGGCTCGGCGGCATGCTGACCAACTTCAAGACGGTCAAGACCTCGATCAAGCGCCTGAAGGACATGGAAACGGTCGTGGCCGACGGCGGCGCCGAGCGCATGATCAAGAAGGAAGGCCTGCTGTTCCAGCGCGAACTGGACAAGCTGAACAAGTCGATCGGCGGCATCAAGGACATGAACGGCCTGCCCGACGCCCTGTTCGTCATCGACGTCGGCTATCACAAGATCGCCATCGCCGAAGCGCGCACGCTGGGCATCCCGGTCGTGGCCGTGGTCGACACCAACCACTCGCCCGACGGCATCGATTACGTCATCCCCGGCAACGACGACTCGGCCAAGGCGATCGCGCTGTACGCCAAGGGCATCGCCGACGCCGTGCTGGAAGGCCGTGAGCAGAACCTGCATGGTCTGGTCGAAGGCGCCGGCGAGGAAGGCCAGGAAGAATTCGTGGAAGTGCAGGACGGCCAGGCCTAAGCCGCCGCGTCGTCCAGGACGGCCAGGCGTCCCCGCGCCGCCGCCGCGATGCCGGGCGCGAGCCCGGCCGCGCCTCCCGCAGCAAACCCACATGCCCCGGCCCGCCGGGGCGTGTTTTAGACAGAATGGAGCAAAGCATGGCTGAAATTACCGCCTCGATGGTCAAGGAACTGCGCGAGAAGACCGACGCGCCCATGATGGAATGCAAGAAGGCGCTGACCGAAGCCGAGGGCGACCTGGCCCGCGCCGAGGAAATCCTGCGCGTCAAGCTGGGCAACAAGGCCAGCAAGGCCGCCTCGCGCGTCACCGCCGAAGGCCTGATCGGCCTGTTCATCACGCCCGACGCCAAGCAGGGCGCCGTCATCGAAGTCAACTGCGAAACCGACTTCGTGGGCAAGAACGCCGACTTCGTCGAATTCGTCAACAAGCTGGCCGAACTCGTCGCCGTGAAGAACCCGGCCGACGTGGCCGCGCTGTCCGATCTGCCCTTCGGCGAAGGCACCGTCGAATCGACGCGTTCCGCCCTGGTCGGGAAGATCGGCGAAAACATCTCGGTGCGCCGCTTCAAGCGCATCGAAACCGGCGACAAGCTGGCCAGCTACGTGCACGGCGGCCGCATCGGCGTGCTGGTCGAGTTCAGCGGCGCGGACAGCGTCGGCAAGGACCTGGCCATGCACATCGCCGCCACCAAGCCCAAGGCCCTGAACGCCGACGGCGTGCCGGCGGCGGACATCGCCACGGAACGCTCGGTGGCCGAGCAGAAGGCCGCCGAATCGGGCAAGCCGGCCGACATCGTCGCCAAGATGGTGGAAGGCTCGGTGCAGAAGTTCCTGAAGGAAGTCACGCTGCTGTCGCAGCCCTTCGTCAAGAACGACAAGCAGTCCGTCGAGCAGATGCTGAAGGCCGAAAACGCCAAGATCTCGCAATTCGCCCTGTTCATCGTGGGCGAAGGCATCGAGAAGAAGGTTACCGACTTCGCGGCGGAAGTGGCCGCGGCGGCGGCGGGCACCGCCTGACAGGCGCATAGTCCGGCTTTTCGCGCATCTTTACCAGCAGGCCGGCACTAGGCGTAGTCTAGGCCGGCCTGTTTCTTGTCTTACACTTTCGTCGGATCGAACCTCAAAGGGATATCGCCCATGGCAACCAGATCGTACAAACGGGTTCTTCTCAAGCTGTCCGGCGAGGCGCTGATGGGCGATGACGCCTTCGGGATCAATCGCGCGACCATCGCGCGCATGACCGAGGAAATCGCCGAGATCGTCGCCTTGGGCGTCGAGCTCGCCATCGTCATCGGCGGCGGCAACATTTTCCGCGGCGTGGCGCCGGGCGCCCAGGGCATGGACCGGGCCACCGCCGACTACATGGGCATGATGGCCACCATCATGAACGCCCTGGCCCTGCAGGACGCGCTCAAGCACCGCAGCGTCGACACGCGCGTGCAATCGGCGCTGAACATCGAGCAGGTCGTCGAACCCTACATCCGTCCGAAGGCGCTGCGCTACCTCGAAGAGGGCAAGGTCGTCATTTTCGCGGCGGGCACCGGCAACCCCTTCTTCACCACCGATACGGCCGCCGCGCTGCGCGGCGCCGAGATCGGCGCGGAAATCGTGCTCAAGGCCACCAAGGTCGACGGCATCTACAGCGCGGACCCCAACAAGGATCCCGAGGCGACGCGTTATGCTCGCATCAGTTTCGATGAGGCCATCGTGCGCCGCCTGGAAGTCATGGACGCCACCGCGTTCGCCCTGTGCCGCGACCAGAAGCTGCCCATCAAGGTCTTTTCCATCAACAAATCGGGAGCCTTGAAGCGCGCCGTCAGCGGCGAGGACGAAGGCACGCTGGTACACGTTTGAAATACAAGGAGTCGCCATGAGCGTCGCAGACATCAAAAAATCGGCCGAATCCCGCATGAGCAAGTCCATCGACACGCTCAAGGTCAACCTGTCGAAAATCCGCACCGGCCGTGCCCACACCGGCATCCTGGACCACGTGCTGGTCGAGTACTACGGTTCGCCCGTGCCGGTGGGCCAGGTGGCCAACGTCAACCTGGTCGACGCGCGCACCCTGAACGTGCAGCCCTATGAAAAGCAGATGGCCGGCCCGATCGAGAAGGCCATCCGCGAGTCGGACCTGGGCCTGAACCCGGTGTCCATGGGCGAAAGCATCCGCGTGCCCATGCCCGCCCTGACCGAGGAGCGCCGCCGCGACCTGACCAAGGTGGTGCGCAACGAAGGCGAGGACGCCAAGATCGCCGTGCGCAACCTGCGCCGCGAGGCCAACGACGCCTTGAAGAAGCTGGTCAAGGACAAGTCGATCTCGGAAGACGACGAGCGCCGCGCCCAGGACGACGTGCAGAAGCTGACCGACCGCTGCGTCGCCGACATCGACAAGCTGGTCACCCAGAAAGAAGCGGAGATCATGACCGTCTGACGGCGGCATGCCATAACATGGGTTTGATCAGCACCACCCAGGCCGTTCCCGAGACATCGGCGGTCCCCCGGCACGTGGCCATCATCATGGATGGCAACGGCCGCTGGGCCACGCGCCGGCATTTGCCGCGCACGGCCGGCCACGCCAAGGGCGTGCAGGCGGTGCGCCGCGTCGTCGAGGGTTGCGGACGCCTGGGCGTGCGCTACCTGACGCTGTTCGCCTTCAGTTCGGAGAACTGGCGCCGCCCGGCCGAGGAAGTCTCGCTGCTCATGCGCCTGTTCGTGCAGGCGCTGGAGCGCGAGGTCGACAAGCTGGACGGGCAGGGCGTGCGCCTGCGCGTGGTGGGCGACCTGGCGCCTTTCGAGCCGCGCCTGCGCGACCTGATCGAGCAGGCGCAGGCGCGCACGGCCCATCACGACCGCCTGCACCTGTCGATCTGCGCCAACTACGGCGGCCGCTGGGACATCCTGCAGGCGACACGCCGCATGCTGGCGGAGAATCCCGAGCTGGCGCAGCATCCCGAGGGCATCGACGAAGCCACGCTGACGCGCTACCTGTCCATGGCCTGGGCGCCCGAGCCCGACCTGTTCATCCGCACCGGCGGCGAGCAGCGCATTTCCAATTACCTGATCTGGCAATTGGCCTATACCGAGCTTTATTTCACCGACCGCTACTGGCCGGATTTCGGCGCCGCCGAACTCGAGGCGGCGTTCGAGTGGTATCGCACCCGCGAGCGCCGCTTCGGCCGCACCAGCGCGCAGTTGGGCAAACGCTGACGCCCCCGCCGGCGGTCCGCGATCACCAGGAGACTTTCCCGCATGCTAGGCCAGCGTATCGCTACCGCCGTCGTTTTGCTGATCGTGCTGGGTCTGGCCATGAGCGTCGCCACGCCATGGCCTTTCCTGGCCTTGCTGGCCCTGGCCACCGGCTGCGCCGGCTGGGAATGGCTGCGGCTGACCCTGCCCAGGCCCGGCGCCGCCGTGCTCGGCGGCGTGCTGCTGGGGCTGGCGTCCCTGGCCTTGGCCGCGCTCTGGCTCCAGGCCCCCGCGGCGGCGGCCAGCCAGTGGGCCAGCGCCATCATGTTCCGCGGCGTGGTTCCCCTGGCCGTGGCGCTCTGGATCGTGGTGGCCATTCCGACCGTGGTCCGGGGCCGCGCCGACGTCGCGCCGGCCAGCGCGGGCCTGAGCCTGTTCGCCGTGCCGGCGCTGCTCGCGGCCTGGGCGGTGCTGGCCATGCTGTTCGCGCAGCGCGGGCCGTGGTTCGTGCTGTCGCTGCTGGCGGTGGTCTGGGTGGCCGATATCGCCGCCTATTTCGCCGGCCGCGCCTTCGGCCGCCGCAAGCTGGCGCCCCGCGTCAGCCCGGGCAAGACGGTGGAGGGCGCGCTGGCCGGCGTGCTGGCCGTGGTGGCCTGGATCGCGCTCAGCAGCCAGTGGGCGCCGACCTTCGGCGCCGCCCTGGTGGCGCGCTGGGGCTGGGGCGGCGCCTTGCCGCTGGCCGCCGTGCTGGCGGCGCTGTCCATCATCGGCGACCTGTTCGAATCCCTGCTCAAGCGGCGCGCCGGCCGCAAGGATTCCAGCGCCTTGCTGCCGGGCCACGGCGGCGTCTACGACCGCATCGACGCCGTCCTGCCGGTGGCGCCGTTGGCCTTCATTCTTATCGGAGTCGCGTTTTGAGGGCATTTCAACGCATCGCGCTGCTGGGGTCGACGGGCTCCATCGGGGAGAGCACGCTCGACGTCATCGCGCGCCATCCCGACCGCCTGGGCGTCTTCGCCCTGTCGGCGTTCAGCCGCATGGAAAAGCTGGCGGAACAGGCCGCCGCGACCGGCGCCGCGCTGGTGGTGGTGCCGGACGACGCGGCGGCGGACCGTTTCCGGCAGGCCTGGCGCGGCGCGGGCGCCAGGCCGGCGATCCGCGTCGGCGCCCAGGCGCTGGCGGAGGCCGCCGCCGATCCGGGCTGCGACACCGTGGTGGCCGCCATCGTCGGCGCGGCCGGCCTGCCGTCGTCCCTGGCGGCGGCGCGGGCGGGCAAGCGCATCCTGCTGGCCAACAAGGAAGCCCTGGTCGCGGCCGGGTCGTTGTTCATGGCGGCAGTGCGCGACAACGGCGCCGAACTCCTGCCTATCGACAGCGAACACAATGCGATCTTCCAATGCCTGCCGCACGGCAGCCGCGCCAGCGCGCCGACCGAGCCGGCGGCCGGCGTGCGCCGGCTGATCGTCACGGCGTCCGGCGGGCCCTTCCGCGGCCGCGATCCCGACACCTTGCATGCGGTCACGCCCGAGCAGGCCTGCGCCCATCCCAACTGGAGCATGGGCCGCAAGATCTCCGTCGATTCCGCCACCATGGTCAACAAGGGGCTGGAAGTCATCGAGGCGCACTGGCTGTTCGCCATGCCGGCCGACCGCATCGAGGTGGTGATCCACCCGCAGAGCGTGGTGCATTCGATGGTCGAGTACCACGACGGTTCGGTGCTGGCGCAATTGGGCCAGCCGGACATGCGCACGCCCATCGCCTACGGGCTCGGTTTCCCCGACCGGCTGCAAAGCGGCGTGGGGATGCTGGACCTGGTGCGCTGGGGACGGCTCGATTTCGAGGCGCCGGACCTGCGCCGCTTTCCCTGCCTGGGCCTCTGTTTCGACGCCCTGCGGGCGGGGCAGGGCGCCTGTATCGCGCTGAACGCGGCCAACGAAGTCGCGGTGGCCGCCTTCCTGGCGGGCGGCCTGGCCTACACCCGCATCGCGCCGGTCATCGCGCAGGCCTTGCAGTGGCAGGCCGGGCGGCCATCTGTTACGCTGGGCGGCCTGGAGGATGTCCTCGGCCTGGACGCGGAAACCCGCGCCCACGTGCTCGAATGGATAGGCCGGGCGGCGGCGTGACCCTGGCCGCCGGTGCGCGGCCCCCTTTCTGTTCCCGGATTTTTTGAAATGCTCCTGACCTTGCTCGCCTTTGCCGTGGCCCTCGGCATCCTGATTACGTTCCACGAGCTGGGCCACTACTGGGCGGCGCGCGCTTGCGGCGTCATCGTGCATCGGTTCTCGATCGGTTTCGGCAAGGTGCTGCTGCGCCGCACCGACCGGCACGGCACCGAGTGGGCCATCTCGGCCATCCCCCTGGGCGGCTACGTCAAGATGCAGGACGATCCCGAGCCCGGCGCCACGCCGGCGCAGGCCGCCCGCGCGTTCAACAACCAGCCGGTGCGCAACCGCATTCTCATCGTCGCCGCCGGCCCCGTGTTCAACCTGATCCTGGCCGTGCTGCTGTATGCCGGCCTGAACCTGGCCGGGGTGCAAGAGCCCGCCGCGCTGCTGGCGCAGCCGGTGGCGGGCACGCCGGCCGCGCAGGCCGGCTTCCAGTCCGGCGACCGCATCGTGGCGATCGACGACAAGGCCGTGGCGTCCTGGAACGACGCGCGCTGGGCGCTGATGGACCGCGTCAGCGAGGGCGGCCAGGTCGAGGTCGACGTGGCGGCGGCGGCCGGCGGCACGCAGCGCCGCACCCTCACGCTGGACGGCAGCCGCATGGATCCGGCGCAAGGCGATCCCCTGGCCGCGACCGGCCTGCGCCTGCTCGAACCCAAGCCGGTGGTGCGCGGGGTGATACCGGGCAGCGCCGGCGAGCGCGCCGGCCTGCGCGACGGCGACGTCATCGTCGGCGCGGGCGGGCAGGCCACCCCGGATGCCGGCCGCGTGGTGCAGATCGTGCAGCAATACCCCGACAAGGCGCTGCCCCTGCAGGTGCGGCGCGACGGCGCCGAGCTGACGCTGTCGGTGGTGCCGCAGGCCGAGCACGACGCCGAAGGGCGGGTCATCGGCCGCATCGGCGTGCAACTGGGCGCCGACATCCCCATGGTCACGGTGCGCTACGGCCTGGGCGAGAGCCTGTGGCAGGGCGCGGTCCGTACCGCTGACACCGCCTGGTTCTCCCTGCGCATGATGGGCCGCATGGTGACCGGCGCCGTGTCCTGGCGCAATATCAGCGGTCCGGTGACGATCGCCGACTACGCGGGGCAGACCGCCCGCATCGGCCTGGCCGCCTATATTTCCTATCTGGCGCTGATCAGCATCAGCCTGGGCGTCCTCAATCTCCTACCTATCCCCATGCTGGACGGCGGGCACCTGCTGTACTATCTCATCGAAATTTTGCGTGGCAGTCCGCCGCCATCGCGCTGGCTGGATATCGGGCAGCGCGCCGGCCTGGGGCTGCTGGCCGGCCTGATGGGGCTCGCGCTTTTCAATGATTTTGCGCGGCTTTTCACCTAGCCGCGTGCCACGAACGCGCTTTCTGCCTTAAAATCCCCCGCCATTCGTACGACCGAGGACTATCCAGGATGCTTTTCCGCAGGCTGTTTCAAAACAAGAAGGGATTGTGGGCGAGCCTTCTTGCCATGCTGCTGTTGCCGGCGCTGGCTCACGCCTTCGAACCTTTTGTCGTACGGGACATCCGCGTTGAGGGCATCCAGCGTATCGACGCCGGCACGGTGTTCGGTTACCTGCCCGTCAAGGTCGGCCAGAAGTTCACGGAAGACGACGCCACCGAGGCGGTGCGCCGCCTCTACGGCAGCGGCTTCTTCAGCGACGTGCGCGTGGACACCGACCGCGACGTCGTGGTGGTGACTGTGCAGGAACGGGCAACCATTGCATCCATCAGTTTCAATGGCATGCGCGAGTTCGACGCCAAGGCGATCACCGACTCGCTGAAACAGGTGGGCTTCGCCGAGGGCCGCATCTTCGACCGCTCCATGCTGGAGCGCGCCGAGTTCGAACTCAAGCAGCAGTACATGACCAAGGGCAAGTACGGCGTCGAAGTCACGGCCACCGTCACCCCGCTGCCGCGCAACCGCGTCGGCATCAGCTTCGATATCTTCGAAGGCGAAGTGGCGCGCATCCGCGAGATCCATTTCGTCGGCAACAAGGCCTTCTCCGAAAGCGACCTGCTGGACCAGATCCAGTTGACCACGCCGGGCTGGCTGACCTGGTACACCGACACCGATAAGTATTCCCGCGAAAAGCTGGAAGGCGACATCGAGCGCATCCGCTCCTTCTACCTGGACCGCGGCTACCTCGAATTCACCTCCGAGCCGCCGCAGGTGACGATTTCGCCCGACCGCAAGGACATCTACATCACCTTCACGGTGCATGAAGGCGAGCCGTACAAGGTGCGCAGCGTCAAGCTGGCCGGCAACCTGCTCGGCCTGGACAACGAAATCAACAAACTGGTCAAGATCAAGGCCGGCGACACCTTCTCCGCCGCCGAGGTCAACGACACCAACAAGGCCATCACGGACTACCTGGGCGAGCTCGGCTATGCGTTCGCCAACGTGAACCCGAATCCGCAGATGGACCGCGCCAAGCACGAGGCCGACCTGACGTTCTACGTCGACCCCAGCCGCCGCGTGTACGTCCGCCGCATCCAGATCGGCGGCAACACTCGCACCCGCGACGAAGTGGTGCGCCGTGAAATGCGCCAGCAGGAAGCCGCGTGGTACGACGCCGGCGACATCAAGATGTCGCGCGACCGTATCGACCGCCTGGGCTACTTCAACGACGTCAACGTCAAGACCGAACCGGTCCCGGGTTCCCCCGACCAGGTCGACGTCAACGTCGACGTGAAGGAAAAGCCCACCGGCATGGTCAACCTGGGCGTGGGCTACGGCTCGACCGACCGCGCCATCCTGTCCGCGGGCATCAGCGAGGACAACGTGTTCGGCAGCGGCACCAACCTGACGCTGCAACTGAACACCAGCGCCACCAACCGCGCCGTGGTGCTGTCGCACACCGATCCGTACTGGACCAAGGACGGCATCAGCCGCACGACCTCGCTGTACTACCGCCAGACCCGGCCCTTCCTCGACAACGACGGCGAATACCGCGTCAAGACCTACGGCCTGGGCCTGAACTTCGGCATCCCGATCTCGGAATACGACCGCATCACCCTGGGCGGCGCGTTCGAACGCAACCAGATCGATCTGTACGACGACTCCCCGCAGGCCTACAAGGACTTCGTCGACCAGTACGGCGATTCGACCAATGCCCTGATCCTGTCGACCGGCTGGCAGAAGGACACCCGCGACAGCGCGCTGGCGCCGACCAAGGGTTACTTCACCAAGCTGGAGGCCCAGGGCTCGACGATGGATCTGCGCTACACGATGCTGTCGGGCCAGCAGCAGATCTTCGTGCCGCTGGGCCGCAGCTATACGCTGGCCCTGAACGGCATGGTCGACTGGGGCACGGCGTACGGCAGCAAGGACTTCCCGGTCATCAAGAACGTGTACGCGGGCGGTATCGGCAGCGTGCGCGGCTACGAAGGCTCGTCGCTCGGTCCGCGCGATACGGCGACCGGCGACTATATCGGCGGCGCGCGCCGCATCGTGGCCAACGCCCAGTTGTACCTGCCTTTCCCCGGCGCCAACAAGGACCGGACGCTGCGCTGGTTCATCTTCACCGATGCCGGCCAGGTCAAGCCGGGTTCGGGCATGACTTGCACGACCGGCAAGGCCAGCGATCCGGTAACCGATCCTTGCGGCTGGCGTTTCTCCGCGGGTGTCGGCCTGTCGTGGCAATCGCCGCTGGGACCGCTGCAACTGTCCTACGCGAGGCCGCTCAATCAGAAGCCGGGTGACGATTCACAGAGCTTCCAGTTCCAGATCGGTACTGGTTTCTAAAAGCAAGCCAATAGTGGCCGGATGTTTCCGGCCGCCTATTGCCTATCCGGTTTAGTGGCACAATAACGTTTTGCTAGACCTTATCGAAGGTGAGATTTTCATGATGTCTGATTTCGCACGCAATCTGTCCCGTCGTATCTCCCGCGCGGCTTCCGTCAACCTGATGGGCACGCTGGTCTTGGCGGGCGCGCTGCTGGCGGGCGGTGCGTATGCGGCTCCCGCCGCGGCGCAAGGTACCAAAATCGGATTCGTCAATACCGAAAGAATCCTCCGCGAGTCGGGCCCGGCCAAGGCCGCCCAGGCCAAGATCGAATCCGAATTCAAGCGTCGCGACGATGACCTGCAACGTGCCGCGGCCGCCCTGCGCGCCCAGGCCGAAAAGTACGACAAGGACGCGCCCGTGCTGTCCGAAGGCGACCGCGTCAAGCGCCAGCGCGACCTGAGCAATAGCGACGCCGACCTGCAACGCCGCCGCCGCGAGTTCCAGGAAGACTTCAACCGCCGCCGCAACGAGGAATTCTCCTCCATCGTCGAAAAGGCCAATGCCGCCATCAAGCGCATCGCCGAGCAGGAAAACTACGACCTGATCCTGCAAGACGCCGTGACGGTCAATCCGCGTGTCGACATCACCGACAAGGTGATCCAGGCCCTGGGCAAGTAAGCATCAAGCATCGTCCATGCCCATCCTGCTGGATCCCGACCATGCACCGTCGCTCGACGATCTGTTAACCGCCACCGACACCACGGGTCTCGAGTGGCGGCTCAGCGCCGCGGCCGGCAGGACACTTCCCCGCATCCAGGGCCTGGGCACCTTGTCCAGCGCGGGTGCGACGGAAATCAGTTTCCTCGCCAATCCCCGCTACCAGAGCCAGTTGCCCGCCACCCAGGCGGGGGCGGTCATCGTCTCTCCCGACGTGGAGGAGGCCCTGGCGGCGGCCGCGGACGCGCCCGGATTCGTCCGCGTCGTCTGCAAGAATCCCTATCTGCTGTATGCGCGCGTGGCGCAGTGGTTCGAGCGCGCGCGCCGGCCCGCGGCCGCGGCGTCCGTGCATCCCAGCGCCGTGGTAGCCGCCGATGCGGCGATCGGCGAGAACGTCCGCATCGGCCCGCACTGCGTGGTGGAAGCGGGCGCGCACATCGGCGATAACACCGTGCTTGGGCCCGCCTGCGTGATCGGCGCGGGTTCCAGGATAGGCCCGGATAGCTTGTTGCACGCGCGGGTTACGTTGTATGCGGGCGTAACCGTAGGCGCCCGCGCCATCCTGCATTCCGGCTGCGTGCTGGGGGCCGACGGTTTCGGCTTCGCGCCCGATCCGGCGCAGGGCGGCCGCGGCGCCTGGGGCAAGATTCCGCAGTTCGGCGGCGTCAGCATCGGCGACGACGTGGAAATCGGCGCGAATACGACCATCGACCGCGGCGCGCTGGAAGACACGGTCATCGGCAACGGCGTCAAGCTGGACAACCAGATCATGGTCGCGCACAACGTGCGCATCGGCGCCTTTACCGCGGTGGCCGCCTGCGTTGGCATCGCCGGCTCGACCACCATCGGGGAGCGCTGCACGATAGGCGGCGCCTCGATGCTCTCCGGGCACCTGACCTTGGGCGACGACGTCCATATTTCAGGCGGCACGCCGATTACGTCGAATATCTCCCGGCCCGGCCGCTACACTGGCGTATATCCCTATGCGGAACACGGGGAATGGCAACGCAATGCCGCCGTGATACAACAATTGGGACAAATACGTCGCCGCTTGCGCGACCTTGAAAAAAAATAGGGCAGGATGCCGCCTGCGCCGCCGGGGATACACTGGCGCCGGCGGGCGCCAGCCCACATCACCCTTCGTACTGCAGGAATATCAAAGACATGGAACTCGATATAAAGGGGATCCTGGACCGTTTGCCGCACCGCTATCCGATGCTTCTGATCGATCGCGTGCTCGACATCCAGCCTGGTAAATCCATCGTGGCGATCAAGAACGTTTCGATCAACGAACCGTTCTTCACGGGACACTTCCCCCATCATCCCGTCATGCCCGGCGTCCTGATCCTGGAAGCCATGGCGCAGGCCGCCGCGCTGTTTTCCTTCGCCGACGAAAACGCGCTGAAGAAAGACGACAACTCGACGGTTTATTATTTCGTGGGTATCGACGGCGCGCGTTTCCGCCGTCCGGTGGTGCCGGGCGACCAATTGCGCATCGAGGTCGATGCCGAACGCCTCAGCCGCACCATCTGTAAATATTCCGGCCGTGCGCTGGTCGATGGCCAACTGGTGGCCGAGGCCAAGCTCATGTGCGCCATCCGTAGCCTGGAAGTTTAAATGTCCGGAAATATCCATCCCACCGCCATCGTCGACCCGGCGGCCGAAATCGACAGTTCCGTCGTGATCGGCCCGTATAGCGTGATCGGACCCAAGGTGCGCATTGGCGCGGGATCGGAGATCGGTCCGCACTGCGTCATCGACGGCGTCACCACGATCGGGCGCGAGAACCGTTTCTACCGGTTCTGCTCGATCGGCGGGATGCCGCAGGACAAGAAGTACAACGGCGAGCCGACCCGCCTGGAAATCGGCGACCGCAACACCGTCCGCGAATTCGTGACCTTCAATACCGGCACGGTGCAGGACGGCGGCGTCACCACCATAGGCAGCGACAACTGGGTCATGGCCTATGTGCACGTGGCGCACGACTGCCATATCGGCAGCAACACCATCCTGGCCAATTCGGTGCAACTGGGCGGCCA
The DNA here is from genome assembly GCF_002261225.1 of Bordetella genomosp. 10. NCBI lineage: Bacteria > Pseudomonadati > Pseudomonadota > Betaproteobacteria > Burkholderiales > Alcaligenaceae > Bordetella > Bordetella genomosp. 10. The sequence goes on along the minus strand of NZ_NEVM01000002.1, from coordinate 1,568,684 downwards.
CGTGCGCGTGGGCGACTGGGCGATCATCGGGGGCCTGGTCGGCGTGCACCAATTCAGCCGCATCGGCGCGCACAGCATGACCGGCGGCAACAGCTCGCTGATGCAGGACACGCCTCCCTACGTGCTGGCCGCGGGCAATCCCTGCCGGCCGGTGGGCGTGAACGTCGAGGGCCTGAAGCGGCGCGGCTTCAGCCCGGTCGTCATCTCGGCGCTGCGCGATGCCTACAAGGCCATCTACCGCCGCGGCCTGTCCTTGCAGGAAGCCGCCGCGGAGCTGCGCGAACGCCAGGCGCGCGAGCCGGAAACGCGCGAGGCGCTGCAAGTCATGCTGGACTTCATCGAGGTCAGCAACCGCGGCATCATCCGGCCGTGAGCGCGGGCGCGACGCCCGCCGGGGCGCAGGCGGCGCCGGACAGCGGCCTCCGTGCCGCCGGGCCGGCCACCCATATCGGCATGGTCGCCGGCGAGCCTTCGGGCGACCTGCTGGCCGGCCGCATCATCCAGGGCCTGCAACAGCACGAACCCGGCGTCGTCTGCCAGGGCATAGGCGGGCCGCGGATGCTGGCCCAGGGTTTCGAATCCTGGCATCCCATGCACGCGCTGACCGTGTTCGGCTACATCGACGCGCTCAAGCGGATTCCCAGCCTGCTGTCCATCTACGGCGATACCAAGCGGCGCCTGCTGGCGGCGCCGCCCTCGGTGTTCGTCGGCATCGACGCGCCGGATTTCAATCTGAAGCTGGAGCTGCAATTGCGGCAGGCGGGCGTGCCGACGGTGCATTTCGTCGGGCCGTCCATCTGGGCCTGGCGCTACGAGCGCATCCACAAGATACGCGAGGCGGTCTCCCACATGCTGGTGCTCTTTCCCTTCGAGGAAGAGATCTACCGGAAGGAAGGTATTCCGGTGACCTACGTCGGCCATCCGCTGGCCGGCGCCATTCCCATGCAGCCGGACCGCGCCGCGGCGCGCGCCCGCCTGGGACTGGAGCAGGGCGCCCGCATCCTGGCCATGCTGCCCGGCAGCCGCTCCTCCGAAATCAAGGTGCTGGCGCCGCGCTTCCTGCAGGCCGTGCGCCTGCTGCAACAGCGCGACCCGGCCCTGCAGTGCGTGGTGCCCATGGTCAACGCGCAGCGCCGCGCGGAGTTCGAGGGCTTCCTGCGCCAGTATCCCGTGGCCAACCTGCGCATCGTCACGGCGGACGACGTGGCGCCGGCCGCGCGCGGGGACGGCGAGGCCGCGGGCAATGAAGGCAACCCTGAAGGCAGGGGCGGCCCCGCGCCCGTGGCCTGGTCCGTGATGGAAGCGGCCGACGCGGTGCTGGTGGCCAGCGGAACGGCCACCCTGGAGGCGGCGCTGTTCAAGCGGCCCATGGTGATTTCCTACTACCTGCCGACGTGGATGCGCCGTATCATGGCGTGGAAGTCGAAACAGCAGCGTCCCTATCTGCCGTGGGTGGGCCTGCCCAACGTGCTGCTGCGCGACTTCGCCGTACCGGAACTGTTGCAGGACGACGCCACGCCCGAAAAGCTGGCGGAGGCCACGTGGACGGCGCTGACCGACGACGCCAATGCGGCGCGCGTGCAGGCGCGGTTCACGGCGCTGCACCAGGACCTGCTGCGCGACACGCCGGCGCTGGCGGCGCGGGCGATTATCGAGGTGTCCTCCCGTGGATCAGTCTGACCTCTTCGGCATGGATGGGCTGGCCGACGTCATCGTGGCCGGCGTGGACGAGGCTGGCCGCGGGCCGCTGGCCGGCGCCGTCTATGCCGCCGCCGTCATCCTGGACCCGGCCCGGCCGATAGACGGCCTGGCCGATTCCAAGGTGCTGACCGCGGAACGGCGCGACGAACTGGCCGTGCTCATCCGTGAAAATGCCCTGGCCTGGTTCATCGCCAAGTCCAGCGTCAGGGAAATCGACAAGCTCAACATCCTGCGCGCCACCATGCTGGCGATGCAGCGCGCCGTCGCGGGCCTGCCCGTCAAGCCGGGGCTGGCCCTGGTCGACGGCAACCAGGCGCCCAAGCTGAAGTGCGGCGTCAAGACCATCATCAAGGGCGACGCCCTGGTGCCGGCCATCTCCGCCGCCTCCATCCTGGCCAAGACGGCGCGCGACGCCGACCTGGTGCGCCTGCACGGCAAGTACCCGCACTACGGCTTCGACCAGCACAAGGGCTATGGCACCGCCATGCACCTGGAGCGCCTGCGCGAGCACGGGCCTTGTCCCGAACACCGGCAGAGCTTCGCGCCGGTCAAGGCGTGGGTGGCCGGCACGGTGGAGACCCTGGTCGTCGAGACCACGCTGACCACCATAACCACGGTGACCACGATGCCGCTGGTGGCGGACTGAAAAGCTCACGCCGATGAAGCACATCGCCTCGCGCGACAATCCGCTGGTCAAGGACCTGCACCGCATCGCGGCCGCCGCGGGGCGACGCGACGCGCCGGCCTTGCTGGACGGCGTGCACCTGTGCCAGGCCTGGCTGCAACACCAGGGCCCGCCGCTGCGCGCGCTCTTCGATGCCTCGCGCCTGGACAAGCCCGCGCTGGCGGATCTGGCCGCGCAATTGCCCGCCGAATGTTGCGTGTCCCTGGAGCCGCGGCTGCTGCACGGCCTGGCCAGCGTGGAGAGCGACCAGGGCGTGCTGTTCGTGGTCGAGCCGCCGCGGCCGGCGCTGCCGGCGCGCGTGGCGCAGGGATGCGTGCTGCTGGACCGCGTGCAGGATCCCGGCAACGTGGGCACGCTGCTGCGGACCAGCGCCGCGGCGGGCATCCGCCGCGTCATGCTGTCCGAAGGCTGCGCGGCGGCCTGGTCGCCCAAGGTGCTGCGCAGCGCGCAGGGGGCCCATTTCGCCTTGCAGGTCCATGAAAAGGTGGATCTGGCGGCGCTGGCGGGCCGCCTGGACGTGCCGCTGGCCGCCACCGCGCTGGAACGCTCGCAATCGCTCTACGACGCGGATCTGCCGGCCGCCTGCGCCTGGGTCTTCGGCCACGAAGGGCAGGGCGTGGCGCCGGAACTGCTGGCGGCCGCGTCCCTGCGCCTGCGCATTCCGCACGACAGCGCCGCGGTCGAGTCGCTGAACGTGGCCGCCGCCGCCGCGATCTGCCTGTTCGAGCAGCGCCGCCGCCATCCGCCGCCAGGCTGACGTCGGTCAGCGCGGGTCGTCGGCGAGGTCTCCCTGCCAGGGGCCTACGCCGGGGTGCGCCGCACAGGCGCACCCCTTCCGCACCTCGACGCTTCTCAGAGCGCCCGGTCCAGCCCCACTTCCTGCAATACCGTCGTGGAAATTTCCTCGATGGACTTGGTCGTGGTCGACAGCCATTCGATGCCTTCGCGCCGCATCATGCGCTCGGCCTCGGTCACCTCGTAGCGGCACTGCTCCAGCGAGGCGTACTTGCTGTTGGGCCGGCGTTCGTTGCGCACCTCGGCCAGGCGATCGGGCTGGATGGTCAGGCCGAACAGCTTGTCGCGGTAGGGAGCCAGGGTGGAGGGCAGGGCGCCGCGCTCGAAATCGTCCGGAATCAGCGGGAAGTTGGCCGCCTTGACCGCGTACTGCATGGCCAGGTACAGGCTGGTCGGCGTCTTGCCGCAGCGGGACACCCCCACCAGGATGACGTCGGCCTCGGCCAGGTTGGTGACGAACTGCCCGTCGTCGTGCGACAGGCTGAAATTGATGGCGTCGATCCGATTGCGGTATTTCTCGCTGTTGGCCGCCATGTGCGAGCGGCCGATCGAGTGGCTGGATTTCAGTCCCAGGGCCTGCTCGATATGGCTTACAAACGTGCCAAACAGATCCAGAAAGATACCGTTGGCCTGGCGCACCCGCGCCATCATTTCCGGATGCACCAGCGTGCTGAAGACGATGGGCTGCATGCCCGTCTCGGCGGCGTTGCGGTCGATGCGCAGGGCGGCTTCCTCGGCCTTCTGCAACGTGTCGACGAAAGGCAGGCGGATCTGGCGGAAATTGACTTCCTCGAATTGCGCCAGGACCGAGTGGCTGAAGGTCTCGGCGGTGATGCCGGTGCTGTCCGAGACGATGTAAACGGTGCGTTCAGTGGGGGAGATGGCCATATGTAAAAAATTCCAACGGGGCTGGAGGTAAGGAGAAGCTGACCGGGTACAATCGGACCCCGATAAGTCACCCCAAGAGCGGTCCCAAGGCCAGTTTGGTCAGGGCGTATGGATGTCCTGACCAAACTCGCTTTCATTCCATTGTAAAAGGTGACTTCAATGTCGTATGTCGTTTCTTTCGAGCAGCTCCGCATGACGGACGTGGACTCGGTAGGAGGTAAGAACGCTTCTCTCGGCGAAATGATCAGCCAACTGTCCGGCGCGGGTGTCCGCGTTCCGGGCGGCTTTGCCACGACCGCGCAGGCCTTCCGCGACTTTCTCAAGTCGTCGGGCCTGGACAAGCGCATCGCCGATCGCCTCTCCACGCTGAACCCGGAAGACGTCCGCGAACTGGCCACGGCCGGCGCGGAAATCCGCCAATGGCTGGTCGACGCGCCGTTCTCGCCCGAGTTCGAGCAGCAGATCCGCGACGCCTTCGCCAAGCTGGACGCCGACGGCAAGGGCACCTTCGCCGTGCGTTCCTCGGCCACCGCCGAAGACCTGCCGGATGCCTCGTTCGCCGGCCAGCAGGAAACCTTCCTCAACGTCGTCGGCATCGACGACGTGCTCGACAAGATCCGCCACGTCTTCGCGTCGCTCTACAACGACCGCGCGATTTCCTATCGCGTGCACAAGGGCTATGCCCACGCCGAAGTCGCGCTGTCGGCCGGCATCCAGCGCATGGTGCGCTCGGACAAGGGCAGCGCCGGCGTGATGTTCACCATCGACACCGAATCCGGCTTCAAGGACGTGGTGTTCATCACCTCGTCCTACGGCCTGGGCGAAACCGTGGTGCAGGGCGCGGTCAACCCCGACGAGTTCTACGTCTTCAAGCCCACGCTGGAGCAGGGCCACTATCCCATCGTCAGCCGCCGCATCGGTTCCAAGCTCATCAAGATGGAGTTCGACCCCGAGCGTCCCCAGGGCCGCGCCGTGCGCACGGTCGACGTGCCGGTGTCGGAGCGCAACCGCTATTCGCTGACCGACGAGGAAGTGACCGAACTGGCGCGCTACGCCGTCATCATCGAGAAGCACTACCAGCGTCCGATGGACATCGAATGGGGCCGCGACGGCGTCGACGGCAAGATCTACATCCTGCAGGCGCGCCCGGAAACGGTGAAGTCGCAGCAGTCGAACTCCGACGTGCAGCAGCGCTATCGCCTGAAGGCCACCGGCAAGGTGCTGGTCACCGGCCGCGCCATCGGCCAGAAGATCGGCTCGGGCCCGGTGCGCATCGTGGCCGACGTGTCGGAAATGGACAAGGTGCAGGCCGGCGACGTGCTGGTCACGGACATGACCGATCCCAACTGGGAGCCGGTGATGAAGCGCGCCTCGGCCATCGTCACCAACCGCGGCGGCCGCACCTGCCACGCCGCCATCATCGCGCGTGAACTGGGCATCCCGGCCGTGGTCGGCTGCGCCACCGCCACCGACGACCTGAAGGAAGGCCAGTCGGTGACCGTGTCCTGCGCCGAAGGCGACGAAGGCCGCATCTACGACGGCCTGATCGAGACCGAGGTCGAGGAAGTGCGCCGCGGCGAGATGCCGCCGATCGACGTCAAGATCATGATGAACGTCGGCAATCCGCAACTGGCTTTCGACTTCGCCCAGATTCCCAACGAAGGCGTGGGCCTGGCGCGCCTGGAATTCATCATCAACAACAACATCGGCATCCACCCCAAGGCGGTGCTGGACTACCCGAACGTGGACGGCGAGCTGAAGAAGGCGGTCGAATCGGCCGCGCGCGGCTATGCCAGCCCGCGCGCCTTCTTCGTCGAGAAGCTGGCCGAGGGCATCGCGACCATCGCTTCGGCCTTCTGGCCCAAGTCGGTCATCGTGCGCCTGTCCGACTTCAAGTCCAACGAGTACCGCAAGCTGGTCGGCGGTTCGCGCTACGAGCCCGAGGAAGAGAACCCCATGCTGGGCTTCCGCGGCGCCTCGCGCTACATCGCCGAGGAGTTCGACGAGTGCTTCCGCATGGAATGCGAGGCGCTCAAGCGGGTGCGCGATGAAATGGGCCTGACCAACGTCGAGATCATGGTGCCCTTCGTCCGCACGGTCAGCCAGGCCGAGCGCGTGGTGGGCCTGCTGGGCAAGCACGGCCTGAAGCGCGGCGAAAACGGCCTGCGCCTGATCATGATGTGCGAAGTGCCGTCCAACGCCATCCTGGCCGACGCGTTCCTCGAGCACTTCGACGGCTTCTCGATCGGTTCGAACGACATGACCCAGTTGACCCTGGGCCTGGACCGCGACTCCGGCATGGAGCTGCTGGCGGCCGATTTCGACGAGCGCGACGACGCGGTGAAATTCATGCTGCGCCGGGCCATCAAGGCCTGCCTGTCCGCTAATAAGTACGTCGGCATCTGCGGCCAGGGCCCCAGCGACCACCCGGACTTCGCGCAGTGGCTGAAGGACGAAGGCATCCTGTCGATGTCGCTGAACCCGGACACCGTGGTCGACACCTGGCAGCGCCTGGCGAAGTAAGCCAGGTCACTTCCGTGCCGCGGCCTCGCGCGTAATCAGCTCCAGCTTGCGCGCGACGCCCCAGCGGTAGCCCGCCATCGCGCCGTCCTGCCGGACCACGCGGTGGCAGGGGATGACCAGCGCCAGGGGATTGGTGGCGCAGGCGCGCGCCACCGCGCGCACGGAAGAGGGCGCGCCGATGCGCCGCGCCACTTCGGTATAGGTGACGGTGGTGCCGGGCGGAATGGCGCGCAGGGCCTGCCACACCCGCTGCTGGAAGGCCGTGCCGCGCACGTCCATCGGCAGGTCCAGCCCTTGCGCCGGGTTCTCGACGAAACCGACCACGGCGGCCACCCAATGCTTGAATTCGTCGTCCGCGCCTTCCAGCGTCGCTTGCGGATAGCGGTCCTGCAGGTCCCGCACCAGCGCCGGGGCGTCGTCTCCCAGCGCGATTTCGCAGATGCCCTTGGCCGTGGCCGCCACCAGCAGCGCGCCCAGCGCGCATTGGGCGACCGCGAAGCGGATCTCCAGGCCGGCGCCGCCGCGGCGCCGTTGCGTGGGCGTCATGCCCAGCATGGCGGCGGTGTTTTCGTAGAAGCGGCCGCTGGAATTGAAACCGCCGTCGTACAGGGCCTGGGTGATGCTGGCCCCCTGGTCCAGTTCGCGCCGGGTGCGCGCGGCGCGCAAGGCGGTGGCATAGGCCTTGGGGGTGATCCCGGTCATGGACTTGAAGACGCGATGGAAGTGGAAGCGGCTCAGCCCGGCCTGCTCGGCCAGGGCCGCCAGGTCCGGCGTCTCGCCGGCCTCCATGGCGCGGCAGGCCTGTTCGACCAGGGCGGCATGGCGGGGGGCGGACATGGCATTGTCATTCATCATGGTGGACTCCGTGCGGGCGCATGGCGATGCGTAATGGTCCTATCTTCGCAACGGCGGCCGCCCCCGTCACTCCGCTTGTTGCGCTTCAGGCCGCCAGGGCCGCGTCGGTAGCGTAGAGCTGGAGGAAGCGGCGCAGCAGGCCGGCGGATTCCGGCGTCGCCCGCAGCTCGCCGGCGACCGCGCCGGCATCGATGTTTTCCCGCGCATAGCGTTCGGCATACTGGCGCAAATGCTCGCGCATGAAGTCCACGCCGAATTCCGGATGGAATTGCGTGGACACGATATGGGGCGCCAGGCGCAGCAACTGGCAGCCGTCCATGGCGGAGCGCGCCAGCACCCGGGCGCCCGGTGGCAGTTCGACCACGGTCTGTTCGTGCATGGTCTGCACCGGGAAGGCGCGCGGCAGGCCCTCCAGCAGCGGGTCGTCGGCCACCAGTTCGAGCTGGCGGGTGCCGATCTCGCGGCCGGCGGGGTTGTAATCGACCCGTCCCCCGAGGGCATGGGCCAGCAACTGGTGCCCGTAGCAGATGCCGAACATGGGCAGGCCGTCGCGGGCGGCCTGGCGCAGCCAGTCGGCCGTTTCCTCGCCCCAGGCATCGCGGTCCGTCACGTTGGCCGGCGAGCCGGTGATCAGCGCGGCGCGGTAATGCCGCGCCTCGCGCGGCCGTTCGCCGAGGAAAACCGGCACGACATGCACGTCGGTGTCGTCCAGGCCGGCGGCCGCCTTCATGAAATCGGCATAGCCGCCGAAGCGTTCCGTGAGGCTGGGATTGGGATCGCCGGTGTGGAGAATGAGAACGGGGAGGCCGGAGCGGTTCATGGTCGGTGTCGTGGCGCGGGCAGGCGGGAAGGGGACGGGAAGCGTCAACGACATGATAATCCAGCGTGCCGGCGCGAGGTCCGCAGGGATCAGCCCAAAATCGTACAATCACCCCCGGCCAGGCCCGCGCCTGGTTCCCCTGTCTCGCGGAGAACGTGTCTATGTGGATCTGGTTCGGATTGGCTGTCCTCGCGTTGATCGGGGAAATCGCCAGCGGGACCTTCTATCTGTTGCTGGTCGCCGTCGGCCTGGCGGCCGGCGGGCTGGCCGCGGCCGGCGGCGTCAGCCTCGAAGCGCAACTGCTGGCTTGCAGCATCGTCGCGCTGGCGGGCCTGTTCCTCTTGCGGCGCACCGGCGTCCTGAAAAAGCGCGAGGTCGACGCCGCGCGCAACGCGGACGTCAACCTGGACATCGGCCAGGTGGTGCGCGTCGATGCCTGGGACGCGGACGGCATGGCCCGGGTGCAATACCGCGGCGCCAGTTGGCAGGTGGAACTGGCGCCCGGCAATACCCCCCAAGGCGGTGAATTCGTCATCACGGCGGTCCGCGGCAGCAGCCTCATCGTCGCGCCCCGCGCCACGCCGGCCCGGTCCTGATTCCCGAAGCCGATCCTCAAGTTCCCCACCCGGTATCCAAAGGTGTTCGCCATGCTCGATCCTTCTTCCATCGTCCTGATAGTCCTGGTCCTGCTCGTGGTGCTGATCATCGTGCGGGCGATCGCCATCGTGCCGCAGCAGCATGCCTGGGTCGTCGAACGGCTCGGCAAGTTCGACCGGGTGCTGTCGCCCGGCGCGGGGTTCGTGATTCCCTTCGTCGAGCGGGTGGCCTACAAGCATTCCCTCAAGGAAATTCCGCTGGACGTGCCCAGCCAGGTCTGCATCACGCGCGACAATACCCAGTTGCAGGTCGACGGCGTGCTGTATTTCCAGGTCACCGATCCGATGCGGGCCTCCTACGGTTCGTCCAACTACATTTCCGCCATCACCCAGTTGTCGCAGACCACGCTGCGTTCGGTGATCGGCAAGCTGGAGCTGGACCGCACTTTCGAAGAGCGCGAGTTCATCAACACCACCATCGTGGCGTCGCTGGACGAGGCGGCCCTGAACTGGGGTGTCAAGGTGCTGCGCTACGAGATCAAGGACCTGACCCCACCCAATGAAATCCTGCGGGCCATGCAGGCGCAGATCACCGCCGAACGCGAGAAGCGCGCGCTGATCGCCGCCTCCGAAGGCCGCCGCCAGGAACAGATCAATATCGCCACCGGTGAACGCGAGGCGGCGATCGCCCGCTCCGAGGGCGAAAAGCAGGCCCAGATCAACCAGGCCCAGGGCGAGGCGGCCGCCGTGCTGGCGATCGCCGAGGCCACCGCCAAGGCCATCACGCAGGTGGCGGAGGCGGTGCGCCAGCCCGGTGGCATGGAGGCCGTCAACCTGAAGGTGGCGGAACGCTACGTCGAGGCCTTCGGCAACGTGGCCAAGCAGGGCAATACCCTGATCCTGCCGGCCAACGTGGCGGATATGGGCAGCATGGTCGCCACGGCGATGTCCATCGTCAAGGCGGCGCCGCGCTAAGGCCGCGACCGCGCGGTCATAGAAATGGTCGGAGTCACGACGCTGTTCATCGTCATGGGGTTGGCCAGCGTGCTCATGCTGGGCGTGCTGGGTTCGCTCGCGCGCAGCGGCATCCCCGGCGTCAACGCGTGTATCCAGGCGTCCTTCGCCACCGCGCTGGGGATATTGCTGATCTCCGCCCAGCCCATGCTGCCGCCCGTGATCGGCATCATCGTCGCCAATATGCTGATGGGCGTGGGCATGCTCCTGTACCTGGCGGCGGTCAGGCAGTTCTTCGGCCGGTCCGTGCCGGTGACGGCGTCGGTGGTGGCGCTGGTAGTGCAGTTCACCGGGCTGGTCCTGTTCTGGTACGTATGGCGCGATTTCACGGCCCGCGTCCTGCTCGTCTCCATCATGTACTCGGTGCTGGCCGCGGCGGTGGGCATCACGGTCCTGCGCAACACCCCTTATGGCCGGCCCGCCTATCCCTACGTGTTCGCGGTGGGCGTGTCGATGTTCGTGGCGGTGGGCTACGCGGTGCGGGCCGTGGTCTACATGCTCCGCATCGACGCCGTGGGCTCGCTGGCGGAGTCCTCGCCGGTGCAGATCGCCTTCCTGGTCGTGGGCATCATGGCCTTGCCGGGCCTGACGCTGGCGATGATCCTGATGATCCACGACCGCATGCTGGCCGAGCGCGAGACCGAGGTGAACACGGACTACCTGACCGGCGTGCTGTCGCGCAAGGCGTGGTGGCTGCTGGCGGAAAAAATCCTGGCCCAGGCCGCCCGCAACGACCGGCGGCTTTCCCTGTTGATGCTGGACATCGACCGCTTCAAGCACATCAACGATACCTACGGCCACCTGCTGGGCGACGCCGTGCTGCAGCACTTCGGCGCCCTGGCCGTCAACGTGCTGCCCGAGGAGGACATCGTCGGCCGCATCGGCGGCGAGGAATTCGTCGTGCTTTTCCCGGACACCCGCATCGACGCCGCCTTGTTCGCCAGCGAGACGCTGCTGCGGATGGTGCGCGGCTCCCCTTGCGGCCATGGCAGCCGTTCCATCAGCTACACCTTCAGCGGCGGCCTGGTGGAGTGGGACGGCGAGGAAGACGCGCAGGCGATGGCCCAGCGCGCCGACCAGGCCTTGTATGCCGCGAAAGAAGGGGGCCGCGACCGCATCGTCGTGCGGCGCTGAGCGGTCGGGAAATCCATGGGACAAATGAGCGGCCCCACTCTCATGATGGTCGTCGCGATGCTGGTCTGCCTCCTGATGCTGGCGGGGCTCGCCACCTTCGCGCGCGCCGGCGTTCCCGGCGTGAGGGCATGCATCGTCGCCACCTCGTTGACGGTGGTCTCGGTGCTGGTCATCGTCCTGCAGCCGCTGCTGCCGCCGTTCATCGGCATCGTGGTGGGCAATACCATGCTCGGGGCCGCGATGGCGCTGTACGTGGTCGCGATACGATGGTTCTTCGGCCTCGCCGCTCCCATCCGGGGATTGATCCTGATCGTCATCCTGGAGGCGGTCGGCCTGGCGCTGTTCTGGTACGTGTGGCGCAGTTTCTCGGCCAGGACCGTGATCATTTCGGTCACCCATTGCACCTTGACGGTGGCGATGGCCGTCACGGTGCTGCGCAACCGGCCGCTGCACCGGCCGGCCTATCCGTATCTGTTCGCGCTGGGCATGTCGTCGCTCCAGGCCGTCGCCCACGCCTTGCGCACGGTGGTCTACTTCCTGCACGTGGACCCCATCGAGGCGATGCACCAGACCTCGATCTTCCAGATGACGTTCCTGGCGGTGGGCGTCTTCACGCTGCCGGGCCTCACGCTGGGGATGATCGTCATGGCGCACGACCGCATGCTGTCCGAGCGGGAGAACGAGGCGAATACGGATAGCGTGACCGGCGTGCTGTCGCGCAAGGCGTGGCGGCTGCTGGTGGAGAAGACCGTGGCCCGCGCCACCCGCGGCAACCAGCGGTTCTCCCTGCTGGTGCTGGATATCGATCGCTTCCGGCAGATCAACGACACCTACGGGCACCTGCTGGGCGATGCGGTGCTGCGGCATTTCACCGCGCTGGCGGCGGGCGTGCTGCGCCAGGAGGATTTCATCGGCCGGATCGACGACGAGCGGTTCGGAATCCTCTATCCCGACCTCCGCATCGACGGGGCGCTGCTGGCGAGCGAAAAACTGCTGCGCGCGGTGCGCGAGAACGCGTGCGAGCAAGGCCATTGGTCGGTGGCCTATACCTTCAGCGCGGGCCTGGTGGAGTGGGACGGGCAGGAGAGCGCGCAGGCGGTGGCCGAGCGCGCCGGCCAGGCGCTGCGGCGCGCCAGGGAGGACGGGCGCGGCCGCATCGTGGCATGTCCCACGGCAACATCCTGGAATGTCCATGCGTGACCCGAAGGAGAACGGAATATGCCAACCCCCGCCTTGTGGCTGACCAGCGTCATCATCATCTGCCTGCTGATGATGGGGATGCTGTTCTCCCTTTCCCGCAGCGGCATCCCCGGCGTGGCGACGACAGCCTGCGGGGCGGCCGTGACATGCGTCGCGGTTGCGCTGACCGCGGCCCCGCCGCTGCTGGCCGGGGGCCTGCCGGTGCCGGTGCGCCTACTGGGCGGCGTCCTGCTGGGCGTCGATATGGCGCTCTATTTCGTGGCCGTGCGGCAGTTCTTCGGCCTGGGCGTGCCGAAGGCGGCACTGGCCGTCCTGCTCCTGCTGTACGCGCTGGCGCTGGCGGCCTTCTGGTACGTCTCGACGGATTTTTCCATGCGCACCGCCATCGTATCGACGATGCGCGGACTGATGGCGGGCCTGATCGCCGTCACGGTGCTGCGCCATCGGCCAGCGGGCCAAGCGGCCTATCCCTACGTTTTCACCGTGGCGATGGCGGGGGCGCTGGCGCTGATGCATGCCTGGCGCGCCGTCGTCTACTTCCTGCGGCTGGACGGCATCGGCGCCCTGTGGCAGTCGTCGACGGTCAATACGATCTACCTTTCGATCGGCCTGGTGACGCTGCCGGGGATCATGCTGGGCATGATCCTGATGATCCACGACCGGATGCTGGAGCAGCGCGTCAGCAAGGCGGTGGCGGACAGCCGCGGTCGCCAGGATCCGCGGCGGCCTTGAGGCCGGGCATCGCGCCCGTCCGTTCAGTCGCCGCGGCGCGCGTTGCGCGTGTCGTGCTTCATCAGGCGTTCCTTCTCGCGCGCCCAGTCCTTGTCGCGCGCGGTGTCGCGCTTGTCGTGCAGCTTCTTGCCGCGGCCCAGCGCGAAGTCCAGCTTGATGCGGCCGTTCTTGTAGTGGAGATTCAGCGGCACCAGGGTATAGCCGCGTTGTTCCACCTTGCCGATCAGCTTGCTGATTTCCTCTGCCTTCAGCAGCAGCTTGCGGGTGCGCGTGGCGTCCGGATGGATGTGGGTGGACGCCGTCGGCAGCGGGCTGACGTGCATATTGAGGAGGAACAGTTCGCCATTGCGCACGATCACGTGGCTGTCGCTCAACTGCACGCGGTTGTCGCGTATGGCCTTGACCTCCCAGCCCTCCAGGACCAGGCCGGCCTCGTAGCGGTCCTCGATGAAGTATTCGTGGCTTGCTTTGCGATTATCGATAATGCTCATGGGGGTCCGGCGCATGCCGGCGCGTATAGCCGCTAAAATCCTGTCATTCTAGCCATTTGCGATAGTCGATGCACAAAGTCCAACGATCCGTCCTCGTGCCATACAGCGACGCCCAGATGTTCGAACTGGTGGCCGGGGTGGAAAAATACCCTGAATTCATGCCGTGGTGCGGCGGCGCCGAAGTCCGTTCGCGCGACGAACATGGCATGGAAGCATCCATCGTCATCAGCTTCGCCGGGCTCAAGCAGCGTTTCAGCACCCGCAACAAGCACGTCTTTCCGGAGCGCATCGACCTGGAGCTGGTCGACGGGCCGTTTTCCATGCTGGTGGGCCACTGGTATTTCCAGGCGCTGTCGCCGGACGCATGCAAGGTGCTGTTCACCATGGAATACGAGTTCTCCAACCGGGCGCTGGAGATGGTGGTGGGGCCGGTGTTCAACCGCATCGCCACCAGCTTCATCGATTCCTTCACCAAGCGGGCCCAGGCCGTCTATGGCGAATGAGCATGGCGAATGAACCGGCGCCGGGCGTCGGGGGGCGGCAACCCGCTGCCCCGATGCTTTCGATATTGGTTTGCCAGGCCTGGCCGGGGCGCGTCTGGCAGGCCAGGCTGACGCTGCCGGCCGGCGCCAGCGTGGCCCAGGCATTGGCCGCGAGCGGCTACGACCAGGCGTTTCCGGGACAGGATCCCTGGGCGCACGGCGTCGGCATCTACGGCCACGCGGTGCGGGCGCAGGACCTTCTGCGCGACGGCGACCGCATCGAGATCTATCGCCCGCTGACCTTCGATCCCATGGAGTCGCGCCGGCGCCGGGCCGCCCATCGCGGACGCACCATGCCGGTGGCGCGCCCGGCGCGCACGCCCAAGGCGCGGCGCTGAGCTGAACTCCTGGCGCTGACCCCCCTTCGGACGGCAGTCCGGCGCGCCGCGCCGGTCCACGGGCCGATTTACTTGCGCGGAGCTTGACGTTAACGTCAACGTAAAAGCCAAGCTGGCGTAATATGCCAGCAGGCTCCGGCGCCGGCCGACGCGGCGGCGCCGCGATGTGCCCGACCATTCCTGCGTAAAAATGCAGCGCGGCCACAAGCCGCCGGAGGAGACGAACGTGGATCTGGATCTGACCGAGGAACAGCGGGCCTATGCCCAGGCGGCGCGCGAATTCGCCGAGGGCGAGCTGGCCCCGCATGCGGCGCGCTGGGACGCCGAGGGGATTTTCCCCAAGGAAGTCTTCCACAAGGCGGGCGAACTGGGGTTTTGCGGGCTGTACGCCAGCGCCGCCATCGGCGGCCTGGAACTGCCGCGCCTGGACGCCACCCTGGTGTTCGAGGAAATGGCGGCGGTCGACCCGTCCACCACCGCCTTCCTGACGATCCACAACATGGCCGCCTGGATGGTGGGGAATTGGGGCGGCGCCCGCGTGCGCGAGGAATGGGGATCGGCGCTGACTTCCGGCGCCAGGCTGGCGTCCTATTGCCTGACCGAGCCCGGCTCGGGTTCCGACGCCGCGTCGCTGCGCACCGCCGCCGCCGGGACGCCGGATGGGGCGCACTACGTCCTGAACGGCGCCAAGGCCTTTATTTCGGGCGGCGGCGACACCGATCTGCTGATCGTCATGGCGCGCACGGGCGGCGGCGGCGCGGGCGGCGTCAGCGCCTTCGCCGTGCCGGCCGACTCGCCGGGGATCTCCTATGGCCGCAAGGAAGAAAAAATGGGCTGGAACAGCCAGTCCACGCGCGCCATCGTCTTCGAAAACGTGAAGGTGCCGGCCGACCACATGCTGGGCGAGCCGGGGCAGGGCTTCAAGTTGGCCATGAAGGGCCTGGACGGCGGGCGCATCAACATCGCCACCTGCTCGGTGGGCGCGGCCCAGGGCGCGCTGGACGCGGCGCGCCGATACATGCTGGAACGCCGGCAGTTCGGCGCGCGCCTGGCGGAATTCCAGGCGCTGCAATTCAAGCTGGCCGACATGGCCACCCACCTGGTGGCGGCGCGCCAGATGGTGCGCCTGGCCGCCTGCAAACTGGACGCGGGCGCGGCCGACGCCGCCGCCTATTGCGCCATGGCCAAGCGCTTCGCCACCGACATGGGTTTCCAGATCTGCCTGGACGCGCAGCAGATACATGGTGGTTACGGATATTTGCGGGACTATCCGCTTGAGCGTCTGGTGCGCGATACTCGCGTGCACCAGATCCTGGAAGGGACCAACGAGATCATGCGCGTGATCGTGGCCCGCCAGTTGTTGGAAAAAGGAGCAGAACTACGATGAGCGATTCCGTGTTGTACGAGGAACGCGCGACCCGCAACGGCATGAAGATAGGGGTGGCGACGCTGAACGCGCCGCAGACCCTGAACGGCCTGTCGCTGGACATGGCGCGCAGCCTGGCGCACCGTTTGAACGAATGGGCGCAGGACCCGGAGGTGGTCCTGGTGCTGTTGCAGGGCGCCGGCGACAAGGCCTTCTGCGCCGGCGGCGATTTGCATGGGCTGTACCGCAGCATGCGCGAGACGGCCGGCCAGGGCGCCTGGGCCAATGTCTATGCGCGGGAGTTCTTCGAAGTCGAATACCGCCTGGATTACCAGATCCACACCTACCCCAAGCCCCTCCTGTGCTGGGGCCACGGCTACGTGATGGGCGGCGGCATCGGCCTGATGATGGGGGCCAGCCATCGCGTGGTCAGCGAGCATTCGCGCCTGGGCATGCCGGAGGTGTCCATCGGCCTGTTCCCGGACGTCGGCGGCAGTTGGCTGCTCAACCGCATGCCCGGCAGCACCGGCCTGTTCCTGGCCCTCACCGGCGCCCAGTTGAATACGTCCGACGCCTTTTTCGCCGGGCTGGCGGACTTCCACGTGCGGCACGCGGATTGGCCGGCGCTGGTCGAATCGCTGCTGGACCAGCCCTGGGCCGGCCCGCGCGGGGGCGCCGATACGGACGCCAAGGATTCGTTCGCGCCGCGCTCCATCAACGACGGCCTGCTGCGCCGCGCGCTGATCGCCATGGAGCCCAGCGAAACGCTGGAGCCGGGCCCGCTGCGCCAGCATTCGTTCATGATCAACAACCTCTGCTCGGGCACGCGGCTGGATGAAATCCATGCCGACATCGCGGCCCTGGCGGACCATGCCGATCCCTGGCTGGCCAAGGCGGCCAGGACCATGCTGGCGGGGTCGCCGGGCACCGTGCGCCTGGCCTTCACCCTGTTGCAGCGCCTGCGCCAGCGCTCGCTGGCCGACGTGTTCCGCGCGGAGTACGTGGCGGCGCTGGCGGCCACGGCGCATGGCGACTTCGCCGAGGGAATACGCGCCCTGCTGATCGACAAGGACAAGCGTCCGCGCTGGAATCCGGCCACGCTGGCGGAAGCCGGCGAGGTGTGGGTGCAGAAGTTCTTCCAGGAGCCCTGGCCCTCGCACCTGCCGCACCCGCTGGCCGATCTCGGCGCCTGAGGCGGCAGCCAGGCGGGGAGGAGGGTGCCCGGGACCGCCCGATGATGACAGGAGGAAAGCCGCCCGCGCCGCGCGGCCCGGGCGGCTCTCCTCGGCAGGAACGATGACAACAAAAGCGTGCCGCCGCGCGTGCGGACATGCCCGATCGCAGCACGACATCGAGGAGACGAAACATGAGCAAGATCGCTTTTATCGGACTGGGCAATATGGGCGGCCCGATGGCCTTGAACCTGATCAAGGGCGGGCATGAGCTGACGGTCTACGACCTGGTGCCGGCCAGCATCCAGGCGGCCACCGCGGCGGGCGCGCGCGCCGCGGCGTCGGCGCGCGAGGCGGTGGCGGGCGCCGAGGTGGTGATCTCCATGCTGCCGGCCAGCCGGCACGTGGAAAAGCTGTACCTGGACGACGGCTTGCTGCAAGCCGTCGACGCCGCCGCGCTGGTCATCGAATGCAGCACCATCGCGCCGGAAAGCGCGCGCAAGGTGGCCGCGGCGGCGCAGGCGCGCGGCATCGCCATGATCGACGCGCCGGTGTCGGGCGGCACCGGCGGCGCGGCGGCCGGCACGCTTACCTTCATCGTCGGCGGCGACGCGGCCGCCCTCGAACGCGGCAGGCCCATCCTGGAAAAAATGGGCAAGAACATCTTCCATGCCGGCGCGGCGGGCGCCGGCCAGGTGGCGAAGATCTGCAACAACATGCTGTTGGGGATACTCATGGCCGGGACGTCGGAGGCCTTGTCGCTGGGCGTGGCCAATGGCCTGGATCCCGCGGTGCTGTCCGATATCATCGCCAAGAGCTCGGGCCGCAATTGGGCGACCGAACTGTACAACCCCTGGCCGGGCGTCATGCCGCAGGCGCCCGCGTCCAAGGCGTATGCCGGCGGCTTCGGCACCGACCTCATGCTCAAGGACCTGGGCCTGGCGGCGGAGGCGGCGCTGTCGACCCGTTCGGCCACGCCGCTGGGCGAACTGGCGCGCAACCTGTACGCGCTGCATAGCGCGGGCGGCCACGGCAAGCTGGATTTTTCCAGCATCGTGAAGCTCTACCAGGCGAAGGGCTAGGCAAGGCAGGGCGCGGCAGGGCAAGGCAGGGCGGTGGACCGGACGGTCCGACCCGGCCGGGCCCATCCGCCGCCGCTTTGCCTTCGAAGCGGGTAGTATCGCGGCGTACCCACTTCCGCCGTATCGCCATGCCGTCGAAGGAACACCATCGCATTTTCCGCAGCAACTGGCTGCGCGCCGCCGTGCTGGGCGCCAATGACGGCATCGTGTCGACGGCCAGCCTGATCGGCGGCGTGGCCGCGGCGTCCGGCGGCCAGCATGCCATCCTGACGGCGGGCTTGGCCGGCCTGATCGCCGGGGCCTTGTCCATGGCGGCCGGCGAATATGTCTCGGTCAAGTCGCAGTCCGACGTCGAGCACGCCGACCTGCGGCTGGAACAGCGCTCGCTCAAGGGCAATTCGGCGATGGAGCTGGAGGAGTTGACGGAGATCTACATCGCGCGCGGCCTGACGCGCGAACTGGCCGGCCAGGTTGCCCGCGCCCTGACGGCGCACGACGCCCTGGACGCGCATGCGCGCGACGAACTGGGCATTTCCGTGAGCAGCAGGGCGCGGCCGGTGCAGGCCGCTTTCGCCTCCGCCTGTAGCTTCGCCGGCGGCGCCCTGGTGCCGCTGCTGCTGGCGCTCGCCTTGCCGGCGTCCTGGCTGCTGGGCGGCGTGATCGCGGGTTCGGTGGCCGGACTGGCCCTGCTGGGCGTGGTCGCCGCATGGGCCGGCGGCGCGCCCAAGCGCATCGCCGCCTTGCGCGTGACGGTGCTCGGCGCCCTGGCGATGGCCATCACGGCGGGCGTGGGCTCGTTGTTCGGCGCCGCGCGCTGAGGCTGGTCCGCGCGGCGATCCTGAAGATATCGGCGGTTCAGGCCAGCGCGTAGGGCAAGGGCCGCACGTCGATCGCGGCCCCGTCGATCGCTCCCAGGCGCAAGCCGCCGCCTTCCAGCGCGGACAGCGTGGTCTCGAACAGAACGGCGGCATCCGGCGCGCCGGCGGCGTCGACGACGCGGCCGCAGGGCTCGTTGGGCTGGGCGGCGTCGTAGACGTCCGTGCCGGGCGCCACGTCGGCCGCCGCTATGCCGGCGACGACGCCGTAGGCCATGCGGCGCTTCACGGTGCCGCGGTAATGGCTGCGCGCGACGACTTCCTGGCCGGGATAGCAGCCCTTGGTGAAGCTGACGCCGCCGACGAGGTCCAGGTTGACGGTCTGGGGAATGAACATGTCCTGGGTTTGCGCGCCTATCCAGGGCACGCCGGCGGCGAGATCGTCGGCCCGCCAGTGGTCGGCGTCGCCCAGCGTCAGGCTGTTCAGCAGCGCGTTGTCGGGCGACTCCAGCCGGTCGAGCTGGGCGTCGCTGGCGATCCACCACCAGCGGGCGCCCGCCGTGGCGCCGGCGCCGGGCGCCGCGATCCAGGTGCCGCTGGGAAGATCGGCGCGCTGCCAGGCCGTGCGCGGCAGTTCGCCGCCGGCGGCGCGGCCCAGGGCCTCGATGTCCCGCGCGCCCCAGACGGCGGCGACGCGCAAGGGCGACAGCGCGAGCTTGGCCTTGGCGCGCAGCACGAACATGCCCAGGCGCTTGACCACCGCGGGCGCGACGTCCGCGCGCACCAGGGCATGGAAAACGGCGGGCGGCGGGACGACCGCCGCGTCCGTCGCCCCCGCCGTGCCGGCTGCCTGCGCCGCCGCGCCCGGGGCCGCGGCGTGCACGCCCGCGTGTTCGGCTTCGCGCCACATCACCATGGTCGCCAGCAGGCGTCCCTTGGCGGTGCAATAGCCGGCCAGGGCCGCGCGGGCGCTGTCCAGCCCGGTCAGGTCCTGAGTCAGTTGGCCGTGCAGGAAGGCGATGGCGTCGGCGCCGCTGGCGCTGACGACCTGCAGATCGGGCAGGGGCGCGCAATGCGCGAGGCCTTGGGCGGAATCGGGAATGGCTTCGAAGAAAGCATGCATGGTTCGGCGGCCGCGCTCGGGCGCGGCATCAAATGGTCTGAAACAAAAAGGGCCCCACGCCGCGCGGCCGCGCCGCTCGCTGCCCCCAAAGGAGGCATTTTGCCTTGGGAACGGCCCGGCGGCAAAAAAGGCCCCCACGCCGCGCGGCTGCGCCGCTTGCTGCCCCCCAAGGGGGCGTTTTTGCCTTGGGGCGGCCCGGCGGCAAAAAAGGCCGGGCGCAAGTCTCGATGCCCATCCAGGGCGTCGCGGAGCCGGCTTTGCCGGTCCGCCAACGCCGCCCCCTTGAGGGGGCCGCGCGCAGCGCGGTAGGGGGTGGGCCCATCTACTGTCGCAGGGGCGCGCAATCCACGCAATCCATTAAACTCCCGAGTCTGATGAAGAAGCGACCGATTTACTATTTCCTGTTGTTCCTGCTCCTTGTGGTGGTGGCCCTGGCCGCCGCCTGTGGCGGCGCCTGGCTGTGGATGAACCAGCCCTTGCGGATGGCCTCCGACCGGGTGGATTTCGTGGTGGACCCCGGCCTCAGCCCGCGGGCGGTGGCGCATGCCGCCAATACCGCCGGGATCTCGCTGTGGGAGGACGGTTTCGTCTGGATGGCGCGGCTCAGCGGGCGCGACAAGCTGATCAAGGCCGGCGGCTACGAAGCGGTGCGCGGGGACACGCCCTGGCTGCTGCTGGAGCGCCTGGCGCGCGGCGACGTCAACCAGCGCCAGGTCACCTTCGTGGAGGGCTGGAGCTACAAGCAGATCCGCCAGGCCCTGCGCGACAATCCGGATATCAAGCAGACGCTGGACGGCGTCGACGACGCCGAGATCCTGCGCCGCCTCGGATCCAGCGCCGCCAGCATGGAAGGGCTGGTCTTTCCCGATACCTATCTGTTCACGCCGGGCAGCACCGATTTCGATATCCTGCGCCGCGGCTACCAGGAAGGGCAGCGCATACTCGCCCAGATGTGGGACAAGCGCAGCCCCAACACTCCGGTCGGCACACCCTATGAGGCGCTGGTCCTGGCGTCCATCATCGAGAAGGAAACGGGCCACGGCCCGGACCGCGCCCGCGTCGCGGGCGTGTTCGCCAACCGCCTCAAGGAAAACATGCCCTTGCAAACGGATCCCACCGTCATCTACGGCATGGGCGACAATTACGAGGGCAAGCTGCGCAAGCGCGACCTGCAAGCCGATACGCCGTGGAATACGTACACCCGTACCGGCCTGCCGCCCACGCCCATCGCCAGTCCCGGCCGCGCCGCCTTGCTGGCGGCGGTGCAGCCGGAGCAGCACAAGTTTCTTTATTTCGTTTCGCGCGGCAACGGCACCAGCGAGTTTTCCACCACGCTGACGGATCACAACCGTAACGTGTCGCGCTACATCCTGGGACGGGACCGACAGCAATGACCACACGGGGACGATTCCTGACGCTGGAAGGCGTGGACGGCGCCGGCAAGAGCACGCACGTGAAGTGGGTGGCCGAGGAACTGCGGCACGCCGGCCTGACGGTGCGCATGACGCGCGAGCCGGGCGGGACCGAGCTGGGCGAGAAGCTGCGCGAGCTGGTGCTGCACGAATCCATGGGGCTGGACGCCGAGCTCCTGCTCATGTTCGCGGGCCGTTGCGAACACCTGCGGCAGGTCATCGAACCGGCCCTGGCGCGCGGGGAGTGGGTGGTGTGCGACCGTTTCACCGACGCCACCTACGCCTACCAGGGCGGCGGCCGCGAGCTGGGCGCCGAGCGCGTGGCCGTGCTCGAATCGTGGATGCGGCCGGCCCTGCAGCCGGACCGCACCTGGCTGTTCGACGTGCCCCTGGAAGTGGCGCGCGCCCGCCTGGCCGACGCCCGCACGCCGGACCGCTTCGAGCGCGAAGGGGCGGAATTCTTCCAGCGCACGCGCGACGCCTATCACGCCCGGGCGCGCCAGTACC
Organism: Bordetella genomosp. 10; assembly: GCF_002261225.1. Classification (NCBI taxonomy): domain Bacteria; kingdom Pseudomonadati; phylum Pseudomonadota; class Betaproteobacteria; order Burkholderiales; family Alcaligenaceae; genus Bordetella; species Bordetella genomosp. 10. The sequence continues at coordinate 1,546,893 of NZ_NEVM01000002.1, read as the reverse complement.
CGGACCGCATCCGGGTGATCGACAGCAGCCGTCCCAAGGACGTGGTGCGCGAAGAACTGCGCGGCGAAGTGCGCGCGCTGCTGGACGCCTACGCATGAGCCAGGCGCGACCGAACATCGCGCGCTTCCTGCCCTGGCAGGAGGACATCGCCCGGGACTGGCTGCGGCAGCGCGAACGCTTTGCCCATGCGTGGCTGATCCATGGCCTGGCCGGCATCGGCAAACTGCAATTCGCCGCCGCCGCCGCCGCCAGCCTGCTGTGCGAATCGCCGCGCGAGGGGCTGGCCTGCGGCGCCTGCCATGCCTGCACCTGGGTGGCGGCCGGCAATCATCCCGACCTGCGCCGTGTGCGGCCGGAGGCGGTAGCCCTGGAAGAGGGCGCCGAAGCCGCCGCCGAGGCGGGCGAGGAGGGCGGCGAACCGGCCGCCGGCGGCAGCGCCAAGCGCGCGCCGTCCAAGGAAATCCGCATCGACCAGTTGCGCGCGCTGGAGTCCTGGTTCAACACCGCGACGCATCGCGGCGGCTGGCGCGTGGCGCTGATCTACCCGGCGCAGGCCATGAACGTGGTGTCCGCCAACGCCTTGCTGAAGGTGCTGGAGGAACCGCCGCCGCACACCATCTTCCTGCTGGTGGCCGATGCGCCGGACCGCCTGCTGCCCACGCTGCTGTCGCGCTGCCGGCGCCTGCCGCTGCCGACGCCTGCCCCCGCCGAGGCGCGGGAATGGCTGCGGACGCAGGGCCTCGAGGACGCGGAGGACTGGCTGGCCGCGGCGGGCGGCGCGCCTTTGGGCGCCCTGCGCCTGGCGCAATCGGGCGACGCCGCCTGTCCCGCCTGGCTGGAGCAGTTGCTGCTGCCCCTGTCCAGCGGCAAGGGCAGCGACGTCGGCATGCTGGCCGACCAACTGGAAAAACTGCCGGCGGCGCAGTGGATAGACGCCTTGCAAAGGCTCTATGTCGACCTCATGTTGGCGGGAGCGGGCGCCGCGCCGCGTTATTTCCCCAGCCTGGCCGAGCCGGTGGCGCGCACTGCCGCCCGCGCCGCCCCGGCGAAGCTGGCCGAGACCGCGCGCTGGCTCACCCGCCAGCGCGGCCTGGCCGGGCACCCGCTGAACGCCAAGCTGTTCGCCCATGCTGCGCTGCAACGCGTGGTGCTATCCTGCCAGGCTTGACCCGGGTTGCCCGCGCGCGCCGGGTTTTCGGCGCCCGGTGAACCCAAGGCGAAAGCCGTCCTTGGAGCGCTAGGCGGCGCAAGCCGCGCTTCGGCCCGCTCCGGCTTCATTCACGTTCTAGCTGCGAAATATGTACGTCGATTCCCACTGTCACCTGAACTTCCCCGAACTGGCGGCCGACCTGCCGGCCATCCTCGACCGCATGGCGGCGAACCAGGTGACCCACGCCCTGGTGGTCAGCGTCAACCTGCCGGAATGGCGCGGCCTGATGGACCTGGTGGCGCCGCATCGCAACCTGTGGGCCTCGGTGGGCGTGCATCCCGACTACGAAGACACCCACGAGCCCACCGCCGAGGAACTGGCCGAACTGTCGCAGGATGCCAAGGTGGTGGCGATCGGCGAGACCGGCCTGGATTACTACCGCCTCAGCGAACCGCTGGACTGGCAGCGCACGCGCTTCCGCACCCATATCCGCGCCGCGCGCGAGACCGGCCTGCCCCTGATCATCCATACCCGCAGCTCGGCCGAGGACACCCTGAAGCTGATGCGCGAGGAAAACGCGGCCGAGGCGGGCGGCGTCATGCACTGTTTCACGGAGACCTGGGAAGTGGCGCAGGCCGCCATCGACCTCGATTTCTATATTTCACTCTCCGGCATCGTCACGTTCAAGAACGCGGTGCAACTGCATGAAGTGGCGGCCAAGGTGCCCCTGGACCGCCTGCTGATCGAAACCGACTCGCCTTACCTGGCGCCCGTGCCTTATCGCGGCAAGCTCAACGACCCGTCCAAGGTGATCCACGTCGCGGAGAAGATCGCCGACCTGAAAGGGATACCCGTGGCCGATGTTGCGCGGGCATCGACGGATAATTTCTTCAAATTATTCAATAAGATAGTGAAATAATCTAAAGTAGATTATTTAAAGTGAATTATTTAAAGTAAGCTCTTTAAAGTAAATTCTTTAAAGCAAGTTCTTAAAACAAACCCATCGCGCCGCGCCTGACCGGGCGGCGGCGTCCGCCTTGCAGGAGGGGCCGTCCATGAACCGCTACCGTACTTCCTATCGCGTGGATCGCGCGCTCGCCGGCCTGGGACTGACGCTGGCCTGCGCCTTCACCGCGGCGCCCACGGCCGAGGCGGCGCGGCCGGCCGACGCCTGGATCTATGTCGCCAACGACAATACCGGCGAGATGAAGGACCTGCTGGCGTCCGGATGGAACCCGAACCAGAAGAACCGCGGCCAGCCCGCCCTCATGCAGGCGGTGCGGGACGGGGCCTGGAAGGTCTTCGACCTGCTGGCGGCCGATCCCCGCACCGACGTGAACGCCACCAACGGCAGCGACGAAACGCCGCTCATGTACCTGGCGCTCAAGGGCGAGACCAAGCGCGCCGAGGCGCTGATCGCGCGCGGCGCCCAGGTCAATCGCCTGGGCTGGACGCCGCTGCACTACGCGGCTTCCACGGGACAGGTGGAAACCGCCAAGTTGCTGCTGTCCAAGCAGGCCATCGTCAACGCGCCGGGGCCCGACGGCACCACGCCCTTGATGATGGCGGGCCGTTCGGGCAGCCGCGAGATGGCGCAATTGCTGCTGGATGCGGGCGCGGACCCGACCAATCGCAGCCTGGCCGGCCTGGATGCCGCCGCCTGGGCGCGATCCGCGAAGCAGGAATCGCTGGCGCAGTGGCTGGACCAGGCGGCCAGGAACTACCATCCCCCGCGCGCGTCGGCGTCGCCGCCGGCCGGCAACGAGGCCGCGCCCGCGGCGGACACCGTGGCGCAACCCGCCGCGTCCACGCCGGCGCCGTCCGCCGCGCCGTCCAGCCAGCCCGCCGGCGATGGTCCCACGCTGGGCGGCGTGTCCGGCGTCAAGCTGAATTCCTACGACGACCCGCCCAAGCACTGAAAGCCTGAAGGCTGAAACCTGAATCCTGAAAGCGCCGCCGAGGCCGGCTCCGATCTCCGGACCTCGCGCGGCGCCGTTGCGCGCGACCCGGCGTCGCGGCACGGAGCGTCGCGTCCATCGATTTCAATGCGGCCCGAACCATAGGCCCGACCGCCCGGGACTCGACATCGCGTGCGTCTGTCCGCCCGGTTTTTTGCGTGGGTTTGACGGGGGCGTCGCGCCCGTTGAAGCGTTTTGCGTTTGTATGGATCCATATGGGCAAAAAAGTCACTCAGCGGGGCACCTGAGTTAAGATGAATTCGGCTCTGGCCCCGCTTCGGTGCTTTTGCCGGCACCGTGATCCGGGCCGCGCTCCATTCCCCACCAAGGAGGTTTACCCCATGCTCAAACGAAAAATCGCTGCCGCTTTGGCCGTCCTGTCCGTCACCTGGTTCGCCGCGGCCGCGCCGGCCGCCGCGCAGTCGGGCAAGCAACTGGTGGTCGCGACCGACACCGCCTTCGTGCCGTTCGAATTCAAGCAGGGCAACGCCTATACGGGCTTCGACATCGAGCTGTGGGCGGCCATCGCCAAGGAGCTGAACCTGAACTACCGGCTGCAGCCCATGGATTTCAACGGCATCATCCCCGGCCTGCAGACCCGGAACATCGACGTGGCGCTGGCGGGCATCACCATCCGCGACGATCGCAAGCAGGTCATCGATTTTTCGGATCCGTACTACGAGAGCGGCCTGACCATCCTGGTCGGCGAGAAGAACAACACCATCAAGACCGCGCAGGACCTGGCCGGCAAGAACGTGGCGGTCAAGACGGGCACCTCGACCGTGGACTTCCTCAAGGCCCAGGTGCCCGACGCCAAGCTCAAGCTGTTCCCCAACATCGACAACGCCTATCTGGAACTGGCGACGGGCCGGGTCGACGCCGCGGTGCACGACACCCCCAACGTGCTGTATTACGCCAACACCGCCGGCAAGGGCCGGGTCAAGGTGGCGGGCAACGTGAAGAGCGGAGAGTTCTACGGCATCGCCTTCCCCAAGGGCAGCGACCTGGTGCCGCAGGTCAACAAGGCCCTGGCCACGCTCAAGTCCAATGGCCAATACGACGCCATCTACGCCAAGTGGTTCGGCAAGAAGCCCTGAGCCCGCTGCCGTTTCCGACGCACCGCCGCTGCCATTCCGGCGCCTGACCTCCTTGGCCGGACAGCGGTGGATTCATTCAAGATACGGCGTTCGCCGGCGCTTCTTTGTCCGCGATGGCGCGGGACAGAGCGGGGCCGCGTGAGCGCCTTACATGGGGATGCCTGTGAATTTCGATAGCTCCGTCATCTGGGCGGCCTTGCCCAATCTGCTTGACGGGACGCTGATGACCGTCAAGATCACCTTCTGGGGCCTGCTTGGCGGCTTCGTGCTGGGCGCGCTGGCGGGTGTCGCGCGCGCCTACGGCGGCATCGTGCTGTCCGTGATCGCCCAGATCTACGTGGCGGTCATCCGCGGCACGCCGATCGTCGTGCAAGTGATGTTCATCTATTTCGCGCTGCCCTTATTGATCGACGGCTTGCGGGTGGACGCCGAATGGGCGGCCATCGGCACGCTGATGATCAACTCGGGCGCCTACATCGCGGAAATCGTGCGCGGCGCGCTGTTGTCGGTCAGCAAGGGCCTGCGGGAAGCGGGCCAGGCGATGGGCCTGCCGTTCCACAAGATCCTGACGCACATCATCGGGCCGGTGGCGGTGCGCCGCATGATCCCGCCGCTGGGCAACCAGTGCATCATCAGTCTCAAGGATTCGTCCTTGTTCATCGTGATCGGCGTGGCCGAGCTGACGCGGCAGGGCCAGGAAATCATGGCCAGCAATTTCCGCGCGGTTGAAATCTGGTCCGCCGTGGCCATCATCTACCTGATCCTGACGGGCTTGATCGCGCTGACCCTGCGGATCGTCGAGAAAAGGATGCGCATACTATGAGCATGGTTGAATTCCAGAATGTCTCCAAGAAGTTCGGCGAATCGATCGTGCTGCGCGACATCAGCCTGAACATCGACACCGGGGAAGTGGTGGTGGTCGTGGGGCCGTCGGGCTCCGGCAAGTCGACCTTCCTGCGCTGTATCAACGTGCTGGAAACCATCGAGGAGGGCGATCTGCTGGTCGACGGCCTGAGCGTCAAGGGCACGCCGGCGGAGATCCGCGAAATCCGCCGCGAAGCGGGGATGGTGTTCCAGCAGTTCAATCTCTTTCCCCAGTTGACCGCGCTGGAGAACGTCATGTTCGGCCCGATCCATACGCGCGGCACGTCGCGCGACGAGGCGCGCGCCGAAGCCGAGGCCCTGCTGGCCAAGGTGGGCTTGTCCGAACGCATGGGGCACTATCCCTCCGAGCTGTCCGGAGGCCAGCAGCAGCGGGTGGCCATCGCGCGCGCGCTGGCGATCAAGCCCAAGCTGATGCTGTTCGACGAGCCGACCTCGGCGCTGGATCCGGAGCTGCGGCACGAAGTGCTGAAGGTCATGCGCGATCTCGCGGAAGAAGGGATGACCATGGTGGTCGTGACCCACGAGATGGAATTCGCGCGCAAGGTCGGCAGCCGCCTGATCTTCATCGATGGCGGCCGGGTGGCCCATGACGGGCCGCCCCAGGAACTGTTGTCCAATCCGCCCAGCCAGCGGCTGAAGGACTTCCTCCAGCACGTCAGCTAAGGCCATCCCGTGGTCCGCGCGCGCCCGGCCTGAGCGCGCGCCACCAGACGGGAATCGTGGCGGCGGACGCCGCCACGACCAGTCCCAGCGCGGCGCGCATGCCCGATTCGATCGGCGGGACGGCGCCCAGGACGGTCCCGAAAATCGCCACCCCCAGGGCCGCACCGGTTTGCCGGCCGGTATTCAGGACCGCCGCCGCCACGCCGGCGCCTTGCGGGGGGACGGTTTCCAGCGCGGGCGCGGTGGCCAGGGGCGTGATGATGCCGGCCGCCAGGCCGATGACCAGCAGGGACGGCACGGTGAGGGCGGCGTTCGCCAGCGCGAGGCCCAGCCCCAGGCCGGCGGCGCCGCCGGCATAGCCGGCCAGGGCGGCAATCATGGGCCATTTACGGCCATGGCGCGCGGCCAGCGGGCTGGCGCTCATATTGCCGACGCCGACCATCGCCGTCATGGGCAGGAGGACCAGCCCGGCATGCAGGGGCGTGTAGCCGCGCGCCTGCTGGTAGTAGAGGCTGATCACGAACAACAGGCCGTAGAACGCGAAGGCCGACACCAGGGAAACATGGACCGAAGCGGAGAACAGGCCGTCGCGGAACAAGCGTGGCGGCAGCATGGGAGCGGGGTGCCGCGTTTCGACGCGCAGCAGGATCGTCCATGCCGTGACGCATAACGCCGCGCCGGCAAGCATGGGCGCCGACGTCCAGCCCAGGACGCGCCCCTCGATCAGGACGCCGATGGTGGCGCCCAATGCGACGACGCCGCAGGCCAGGCCGGCCAGGTCCAGGCGCCCGGGAGACCGGGGCGCCTCGGCCTGCGCGGGATCCCGCGCGATGCCCCAGGCCATCGCCATCCCCGCCAGGCAGATGGGAACGTTGACCAGGAACAGCGCGCGCCAATCCAGCCAGTGGATCAGCAGGCCGCCGGCCAGCGGACCGGCGGCCATGGCAATGCCGCCCAGGCCGGCCCATATCCCGATCGCCCGCGCGCGTTGTGCGGCGGCGGGGCAGGCCTGGTGGATGAGCTTGAGCGAGCACGGCACCAGCAGCGCCGCGCCCATGCCCTGCAGGGCGCGCGCGCCGATCAGCACGGGCAGCGTGGCGGCCATGGCGCACGCCGACGACGCCAGCATGAACAAGCCCAGTCCGGCCAGATAGACCCGGCGCGCGCCCCAGCGGTCGCCCAGCGCGCCGCCCGTCAGCAGCAGGCTCGCGAACATCAGCGTGTAGGCGTTCATCACCCATTGCAGGCTGGCGATGCCTGCCCCGAACGCCAAGGAGAGATTGTTCAGCGCCACGTTGACGATGGAGATGTCCAGGATGACGATGACATAGCTGACGCTGGTCGCCGCCAGGACGCGGCGGGCCTGGCTGTCCGGCGCGACGGGCGGCGCGCCCGGGCAGGAGAGGGAAGAGTCGGAGGCAGCGGGGCTGCGCATGGGGTTTCCTTTGGAAGATGCGGCGGGGGCGATGCGCGCGGCGCGAGAGCCGGGGCGGCGCAAAAGGCCGCGGACAAGGACCTCTGCCGGATAGCGGCCGCGGGCAAGGGCCTGGAGACAAGCAGGGCCTGGAAACAAGTCTAGGAAAACGGGCAGCCCCGATGATTCGATGGGCATCGAATCATGCGATGGAAGCGCGGTGCTATCGTGGCCGCGTCATTGAAGACGGGAAGAAGGAGGCCGAGATGATGACGGAACCGGACGTTGCCCGTGTCGCGCACTTGATCGCGGACCCGGCGCGCGCCGCCATGCTCATGCTGTTGACGGATGGCCGCGCGCGTCCCGCCGGCGAGCTGGCCTATGCCGCCACGGTGACGCCGCAGACGGCCAGTTCGCACCTGGGCAAGCTGCTGGCCGGCGGTATGCTGGCCGTCGAGACCGAGGGCAGGCATCGGTACTACCGCCTGGCGGGCGCGCACGTGGCCGTGGCGCTGGAGCAGTTGGCGGCCATCGTTCCGCTCGCGCCCGCGCGGCGCAAACCGCTCGGCCGCGAGGCGCAAGCGTTGCAATTCGCCCGTTGCTGCTACGACCACCTGGCGGGCAGCGTGGGCGTGGCCATCGCCCAGGCCTTGCTGGCGCGTGGCTACCTGGCCGCGGGCCCAGGCAAGCAATTCGAGGTTACGCCCGAAGGCGCCGCCTGGTTCGCCGGCATGGGTTTGGATATGACGTCAATCAAGCCGACGGCGCGCGGCCTGGCGCGCGCCTGCCTGGACTGGACCGAACGGCGGCATCACCTGGCCGGCCCCCTGGGCGTGCAATTCACCGCCTTGCTGTGCGAGAAGGGATGGCTGCGCCGCCACCGGAATTCCCGGGCAGTGCAGGTGACGCCGCAAGGGTGGACGGGATTGCGCGAAACCCTGGATATCGCGCCCGGGCTGGGCCTGGACACGCCAGGCTCCCAGCCCCTTAGCCCAAGCCCTTAGCCCTTAGCCCTTTACTCGGACGATCTTCTGCACCTGCGGCACGTGGCGGATGGCGCGGATGACCTGCGCCAGGTGCTTGCGGCTGTCCACCTGCACCGTCAGGTGCAGGGAGACGGTCGCCACCGCGTCGTCGTGCATGGTGACGTGCACGATATTGGCGTCCGTCGCCGTGATCTCGGCGGCCAGGCGGCCCAGCACGCCGCGTTCGTTGCGCGTGACGATGTCCAGCCGCGTCGACAGGTGCTTGGCGGTCTGGGTGTCCCAGGCCACGTTGATCCAGCGCTCCGGCTCGCGCGTGCGTTGCCGCGCGGCGACGGGACAGTCGGCGGTGTGGACCACCAGCCCATGGCCCAGCCGCATGCCGGCGATGATGGCGTCGCCCGGCAACGGACCGCAGCAAGGCGCCAGTTGCACGGCCTGGCCTTCGTTGCCCTGGATGAGGATGGGCGCGGCGCGGGCCGCGGTGATCTCGTCGACGACGCCGGCGGTGGTGGCTATCAGGTCGTGCTCGGGCCCGAAGCGGCGCGCGACGACGGCGGCCAGGCGCTTGCCCAGGCCGATGTCGGCGAGGATTTCGTCGCGCGAGGCGGCGCCGGTGCTGCGCGCCAGCTTTTCCCAACTGGGATCCTCGGGCGAGGGGAGTTGCAGGTGCAGTTCCTGCAAGGCCTGGCTCAGCAGGCGCTCGCCGAACACCACCGACTCGGCGTACTTGACCGTGCGCAGATAGTGGCGGATTTCCGAGCGCGCGCGACCGGTGCGCACGTAGTTGAGCCACTGCGCGTTCGGCCGCGACGCCGGCGAGGTGACGATTTCCACCGTGTCGCCGCTGGCCAGTTCGGTGCGCAGGGGCACGAATTCGTTGTTGACCTTGGCGGCCACGGCCTGGTTGCCGATGTCGGTGTGGATCGCGTAGGCGAAGTCCACCGGCGTCGCGCCGCGCGGCAGCGAAATGATCTTGCCGTGCGGCGTGAAGACGTAGACCGCGTCGGGGAACAGGTCGACCTTGACGTGTTCGAGGAATTCGCCCGAATCGCTGTTCTGGCTCTGGATGTCCAGCAGCGACTGCAGCCATTGGTGCGTGCGCTTCTGCAGGTCATTGAGCGATACGTCGGCGCCCTTGTACAGCCAGTGCGAGGCCACGCCTTCCTCGGCGACGTGATGCATGTCGCGCGTGCGGAACTGGAATTCCACCGGCGTGCCGTAGGGGCCGACCAGGGTGGTGTGCAGGGACTGGTAGCCGTTCACCTTGGGAATGGCGATGTAGTCCTTGAACTTGCCGGGGACCGGCCGGTAGAGCTGGTGCAGGGTGCCCAGCGCCAGATAGCATTCCGGCAGCGTATGCACGATGACGCGGAAGCCGTAGATGTCCAGCACCTCGGAGAAGGTCTTCTTCTGGTCGACCATCTTGCGATAGATGCCGTACAGCGTTTTCTCGCGGCCCGTCACTTCGGCTTCGATGCCGGCGGCCGGCAGCGCCGCGCGCACCGCGTCGGCGATCTTGCCGATCACTTCGCGCCGGTTGCCGCGCGCGGACAGCACGGCCTTGTACAGCACCTGGTAACGGTTGGGGTACATGGCGGCGAAGCACAGGTCCTGCAACTCGCGGAACAGCAGGTTCAGGCCCAGGCGATGGGCGATGGGCGCATAGATGTCCAGCGTCTCGCGCGCGATGCGGCGGCGCTTTTCGGGCGTCACCGCGTCCAGCGTGCGCATGTTGTGCACGCGGTCGGCCAGCTTGATCAGGATGACGCGCACGTCGCGCGCCATCGCCAGGAGCATCTTGCGGAAGCTCTCGGCCTGCTGTTCGGCCTTGGTGGCGAAGTCCAGCCGGTCCAGCTTGGACAGGCCGTCGACCAGTTCGGCCACTTCGGGGTTGAAGCGCTCCGCCAGCTCGGCCTTGGTGACGTCCTGGTCTTCGATGACGTCGTGCAGCAGCGCCGCGGACAGCGCGTTGGCGTCGAGCTTCCAGCCGGCGCAGATTTCCGTGACGGCGATGGGATGGGAGATGTACGGCGCGCCGCTGGCGCGGAATTGTCCGAGATGGGCCTGGTCGGCGAAGCGATAGGCTTCACGCACGCGCTCGACGTCCTTCTTGTCCAGGTAGCCGCTGATGATTTCGGTCAGCGGCGCCAGGGACGCCACGGGAGACGCCGGCGCCTCGGCCGCCTCCTGGGCGGCCGCCTCGGCGGGCGAGGGCGGGATCTTGCCGTTCTTCTTACCGGGCCTGCGTCCCAGACGGGAACCCGCGCGTAGCGCGGCGAGCAGGCCGGACGAAGCGTACTTCAGTCCGGGAAATGCCATGCGAGCCACCCCCGGGTCGAGATCAGGTCGGGACTTTGCGCAGCATTTCGGTGCCGGTCAGGCCGGAGGCGATCTCGCGCAGGGCGGTCACGGTGGGCTTGTCCTTGCTGTCCAGGCGCGGCGCATGGCCCTGGGCCAGTTCACGCGCACGATAGGTGGCGGCCAGGGTCAACGTGAAACGGTTGGGGATCTGGTTCAGACAATCTTCAACGGTAATACGGGCCATGGGTCACCTGCTGCTGCAATGCGTGGAAACAATGAAAACCGCGTCGCCCATGAGGGCGGGACGCGGCGGTGGGGCGTCTTTTTTAGTGGGGCGCCGAGATGCCTAATTGCGAGAACAATTGGGCGTGCCGGACGGCCTGCGATGAAAAACGCAAGCGGGCCGCGCTGACGATTTGTACGAGTTGCAGCAGGGCCACGCTAAATTCTTGATTAATAATAACATATTCGCACTCGGGCGCGTGGGCGATTTCCCCGCCGGCGCCAAGCAGGCGGCGCGCGATGACGTGGGGCTCGTCCTGCCCGCGCGCCTTCAGGCGCGCCTCCAATTCCTCGATGGAAGGCGGCAGGATGAAGATGCCGATGGCCGCGGGAAAATGCTGGCGCACCTGGCGCGCGCCCTGCCAGTCGATTTCGAGCAGCACGTCGCGGCCCTGGCGCGTGGCCTCGTCGATGCGGTCGCGCGGCGTGCCGTAGAAATTGCCGTGCACTTCCGCCCATTCCAGCAGCGCGTCCTGCTCGCGCAGGCGCGCGAATTCCTCCTGCGAGACGAAGCGGTATTCGCGTCCGTCGACTTCGCCCGGCCGGGGCGCGCGGGTGGTGCAGGAAATGGACAGGCTGATGGTCGGATCCTGCTTGAGCAGGGCGCTGACCAGGCTGGACTTGCCGGCGCCGCTGGGCGCGACAACCATGAAGACGTTGCCGTAGGTAGTGGACATGGCGATAAGGAAGCGGGGTGTGCCGAGACGCGAAGGATACCAAATCGCCTTACGCGGTAGTAGGATCGCGCAATATTCCAAGGAGGCGTTGAATGCAAGCGAATAACGAACGTGGCAGCGGCAAGGTGGCGGTGGTGACGGGGGCGGGCAGCGGCATCGGCCGGGCCGTGGCGCTGCAACTGCTGGCGGAGGGATACCAGGTCGTGCTGGCGGGACGGCGGCCGGAGGCGCTGGAGGCGACGCGGGAAGCCGCCGGGGCGGCCGCCGGGCGGGCGATCGCCGCGCCGACCGACGTCTGCGTGGAGGACTCCGTGCGCGGCCTGTTCGAACTGGTCCAGTCCCGCTGCGGCCGCCTGGACGTGCTGTTCAACAATGCCGGGCGCGGCGCGCCGGCGGTGCCCATCGAGGACCTGCCGGTCGACGTATGGCGCAACGTGGTCGACACCAACCTGACCGGCATGTTCCTGTGCGCGCAGGCGGCCATCCGCATCATGAAGGCGCAGCAGCCGCAGGGCGGCCGCATCATCAACAACGGTTCGATTTCGGCGCACGCGCCGCGCCCGTATTCGATCGCCTACACGGCCACCAAGCATGCGGTGACGGGTCTGACCAAGTCGATTTCGCTGGATACGCGGCAGTACAACATCGCCTGCGGCCAGATCGACATCGGCAACGCCGCGACGGAAATGACGGACCGGATGGTGAAGGGCGTGCTGCAGCCGGATCACACCACGCGCGCGGAGCCGCGCATGGACGTGCAGCACGTCGCCGACGCGGTGGCGGCCATGGCGGCGCTGCCGCTGGACGCCAACGTGCAGTTCATGACGATCATGGCGACCAACATGCCCTTCGTGGGGCGCGGCTAGGAGAAGGCGCCCGGCGTGCGAAAGCGCGGCGCTCGAAAGAGGCCGCACCCCGCGCGCCAGGCGCTGTCCCTTGTCCTGCCTGCGTCGTCCGGCTTACTTGCTGGCGACGTGGACCTGCTGATTGCCGGTCGGCGACAGGTAACGGCGGGCGCCGTTGAAATGCTTGGCCCAGTAGCCGGCGTCGAGGTCATCGATGCGCACGGTGGAACCGGTGGTGGGCGCATGCACGAACTGGTTGTCGCCGATGTAGATGCCGACGTGCGACGTGCGGTAGCTCACCACTTTCCTGGCTTTCTTGCCCTTGCCCTTGCGGGTCACGGTGCTGCTGCCGAAGAAAACCAGGTCGCCGGGCTGCAGTTGCGAGACGGCGATGGGCTTGCCTTCGTCGCGCTGGGAAGCCGCATGGTGCGGCAGCGCGAGGCCGGCGACTTCCTTGTAGACGTAGGCGACCAGGCCGCTGCAGTCGAAACCGCCGTCCGAACCGTCGCCGCCCCAGGTGTAGGGCGTGCCGATGGCGTCCAGCCCCGCTTCGACGACGCGGTCGCGCAGGGTGGGGACGGTGGGGGCGTCATTGGGGGACAGGCCTTTCAGGTTGCCGAGGGCGTCGGCAACGATCATCGCATTGGCGGCGGCGGGCATCGCGGCCAGGGCGGCGATGGACAGGCAGGCTGCGGTGAAGAGGGAACGGGGGAAAAATGCTCGTCTCGTCGGCGGCGTCATAACTTCACTTTGGAAAATGGAGTGCTAATGGCGGCGTGGCTTCAACAACGTTCAAGCCGGCGAAGGTTACTGAATTCGGGGTACTGCTCAGGGGATACTGCCGGGGTGCTGCATGGGTACTGCGCGGGGTACTCGGGATGTGGCCGGCAGCGTATATGCGCACCCGGGCACGAGATGTGAATCGCAATAAATTCAGCCTATGCGGCCGATACGTATTCACTAAGTGCGCGAATTATATACCAATGAAAGATTGTTACGCTTATATTCTTATTCTGCGTACTTCAGGGATTTCCCGCGTATGTTCTGACAAACGGATGACAAAAAGGGGCCGGATTGTCATAGAAAACCCGAGTGTCCGTTAGCAAAGTTGTTGATTTGTATCAAGCCTCGGCGAATTCGCTTGTAAATTCTACCCGCGGCCTGCGTGCATCCAGGGCGTGCCGGGGCTGTTGGCTTGCCCCTCATGCGAGGGGCGAGCCGGGGCGGTGCGCCGCCGGCTTGCCCCTTTCATGCCGTCCGCTTATTTAGAAGTTGGCGCGCAGCCCCACCATCACCGCGCGTCCGCCTTCCGGCGCGATGTCGCGCAACACCGACGTCGAATAGCGTATTTCCTGGTTGGTCAGGTTGGTGCCGCGCACATACGCCAGCCACTGCGTCTGCCCCACCTTGAAGGCGTAGCTGGCGTCGGCGTCCAGCCGGTAGTAGCCGGCCGTCGACGTATCGTTCTCCGGCCGCCGGTGCTGGGCGAAGGCCTTGGTGAAGGATACGCCGGCGCCCCACGGGCCATAGGTGTAGTCCAGGCCGAAGCCCAGGCGCAGCGGCGGGATGCGGGGCAGCGGCTCGCCCGTGTCGCTGTTGCGGGCGTGGGTGTAGTCGCCGGACAGGTTCAGGTCCAGCTTGTGGGCGCCGCTTTCCAGCACGCGCGTGGTGGTGCTCGCCTCGAAACCGTAGAAGTCGGCGGGCACGGCGCGGTAGACCGCCTGCGACAAGGCGTCGTCGGTGCTCGACGGCACGACTTCGCCGTCGTCGTCGGTGTACAGGCCGGTGTTGACCTCCGTGATGTAGTTGCGGAAGTGGGTGTAGAAGATGCCGAAATTGGCCTTGTTGGGACCGTCTTCGAAGCGCAGGCCCAGGTCGCCCGAGAACGAACGCTCCTTGTTCAGGTTCGGGTTGCCGATCAGGTACTGGCCCGTGGCGTCATGGGGGCCGTTCGCGTACAGCTCATAGAAGGTCGGCGCGCGCTCCGTATACGCGCCGTTGGCCGCGATGGACCAGCGGCTGTCGAGCTTGTAGATGGCGCCCAGCGAGAAGCTGGTGGCCGTGAAGTCGCGCTTGGACGAATCGAGGAAACGGTCGTTGCCGCCGGCCGACGGGGACAGGCGCGTGTATTCCACGCGGCCGCCCGCGCTCAGCGTCAGGCGGTCATTGACCTTCCATTGCTCCAGATCGAAGATCGCGAAGTTGTTGGTGTCGGTGGACGGCACCAGGGCCTCGTCGCCGAGCGCGGAAAACTGCGTCTGGCTGATCTGCAATCCCATCGATCCGCTGATCGGGCCGAAGTCGCGATGGCGCGCCTCGATGCGGGCCTCGTAGCCGTGATTCTTGAAGGTGGTGCCGGTCTCGCCGTCGTCGACTTCCTTGTGCTGGTAGTCGGTGTAGGCGAAGTCCGCCTTCAGCTTCGTGAAGAAGCCGTCGAGGTCGCGGATCTCGCCGCTGGCGCCGAAACGTTCCTGGTGCATTTTCAGGCGCACGGTGTCCTCGGCCACCGAGCCGTAGTCGGAGTTGTAGCCGCTATACGAGATGCCGGCGTAGCCGCTGTCGCCGGTCCAGGACATGCCGACGCCGCCGCCGTGCACGCGGCCGTCGCTATTGGGCAGGTGGTCGCGCGGGCCGTTGCCGTCGTCGTCCTGGCCGCGGATGTTGCCCGAGTCCGCGTAGCCGGGAATGCGCAGTTCATGCGTGGCGCGGGTATAGGCGTCGGCGCGGATGGCGAACTTGCCGTCGCCGCCTTCCACCTGCACGGCGCCGGTGCGGTCGTCGTTGGCGCCGCCCCAGTCGCCCTGGGCGGTGCCGTGGATGCCGTTGATGGGTTCGCTGGGGATGCGGTCGTCGATCACGTTGACCACGCCGCCGACGGCGTTGCCGCCGTACAGCAGCGCGGCCGGGCCGCGGATGACCTCGATGCGGTCGGCGCTGATGGGATCCATCGGCACCGCGTGGTCGAACGACAGCGAGGACGCGTCGACCGAACCCAGGCCGTTGTTCATGATGCGGATGCGGTCGCCGTCCAGGCCGCGGATGATGGGGCGTCCGACCATGGGCCCGTAGGTGGTGGTCGAGACGCCGGGCAGGCCGTTGAGCGTCTGGCCCAGCGTGCTCTCGCGGCGCAGGTCGAGCTGCTTGCCTTCGAGCACGGACGAGGGGGAGCTCAGGGCGTCATTGCCCAGCGGGTTGCCGGTGATGATGACCGGCGCGAGGTTGGTGGTGTTGATCGGCATGGCGCCGTTCGTGTTGGCGGCGTTGCCGGCGGCGGGGGCGGCCGTGGTGGACGGGGCGGCGTTGTTGGCGCCGGTGGCCGGGGCCTGTTGCGCCCAGGCGGCGGGCGCGAGGCAGCAAAGCGCCAGCGCAAGCGGCGTGAGGGCGCCGGCGCGGCGGGCGGCGGGCGAAGGACGGGAAGCGCGGCGCGCCGGCTGGGCGCGCACGGAGGAGGGCACGAAAGACATGCGTGGATCCGCGAGAAATAGGGGAAGGGCGCGACACGCGCGGCTGCATGCCGTGCGCGCGAGGCGGCGCGGTGCGAAGCGCGGGTGTCGGGTGGCGAGGCGCCGGGGGAGTCAGGCGCGGGCGGAGGAGGCGCGCGGTGGCGCGCGCGGCAGGATCCACGGGCCGCGCGCGACCTGGATGGGGCGCGGCGCGGGGTCGACGCGGGGCAGGAAAGTGGGCGAGGGCAGCGCCAGCAGCGGCGTGGGGGTCAGGACATGGTCCAGGACCTGCCACTCGTCGCAGGTGTGGCAGTGGGCGTCGGCGCCGTGGCCGTCTTCGTCGCCGCCGCTATCGATGATGGGGGCCGGCAGGGCGGTCGCGGCGGCGGGACCGCCGGCGAACGAAGCCGCCGCCAGCGCGCGCAGCGGCGCATGGCCCAGGTGGGTCATCGCGTGCAGCGTGGCGCCCACCGGCGTCAGAACCAGCATCAGCACGGCCCACGCCAGCAGCGCTGCATGGCAGCGCGCTAGGGGGCGTGAGCGGTGGCGTCGGTGCTTCATGCTGGTGTGAAGGCCGCGGAAGGAATCATGCGGCCGGGCTGGAAATGGCGGAAAGAATCGCAATGGCTTGCACGACGCGGCCATCGGCCGCATGAGCGGGCCGGCGCGCAAGGAGGGTGTATCGGGTAACGCGAACTAATGGCTGCGGGCGTGGACTACCAAGGCGAATTACCAAGGTGAATTTTTGGTAATGATATATTATTTCAATATCTATGTCCGCCGATTTGTCTCTCGCCTCTCCATATTCATGCCGGTTTGGGCGAGGTCGTCGCGAGGAGGCGACGGCCATGCCAAGCACAGTGCGCCCCGGAAGCGGCGTGCGCGGGCACTGTGCTCGAAAAATGACGCGCCGGCGGCGCCTCATGGCGGGCCGCGCGATCCTAAAATGCCTGCGGGCGGCGTTCGCCGGCCGCCCGCCATGCCGACCCCCGGTCCACGGAAACACGGAAGTCGTCTGCGCTGGTCACGGTTAGCGGGCGGCTGGCCGTTGCCGCGCCGCCGACGCCGGCGTTGACGGGCCCGGCGCGCCGGCGGGCATTCTTCTCCCTGGGCAGCCTGGCGCGGCCGCCCGCGCAGGGGTTTCCCCATGATCGTTCGTCCCAAGACTACCTGGTTCCGGATGCTGTTCGTCTGGCACGGGTCGGTGCTCCATCGCGTCCTCGCGCCGCTGCTCGTCAACTTCCTGCTGGGATTGCTGGCGGTATGGGGCTCGACCCATGCCTCGCATTTCTTCCCGCACCTGAATCCCGTGCCGTTCTCCCTGATCGGCGTGGCGCTGGCGATCTTCGTCAGCTTCCGCAACAACGCCTGTTATGCGCGCTACTGGGAAGCCCGCACGCTCTGGGGCAGCATGAAGAACCAGGCGCGGGATCTCGCGCGCTTCGCGATCACGGTGACGGACCTGCCCAAGGACGATCCGCAGGTCGCGCGCGCGTTGAATCTGGTGGCGGCCTTCGTCTATGCGCTCAAGCACCAGCTTCGGGACAGCGATCCGCGCGACAGCCTGGCCCGCTTGCTGGACGGGGAGCTGGTCGAGGACATCCTGCGGCGGGACTGCCGGCCGCAGTACATACTGGAATGCCTGCAGCAGCAATTGGTGGCGTGGTGCCGGCAAGGGCGCTACGGCGATATCCTGCTGGAGTCGGGACTGCGCAAGCTGGACACCCTGAACGCCGTGCTCGGCGGCTGCGAACGCATCCGCGGCACGCCCTTGCCCTATGCCTATGACGTGCTGCTGCATCGCACGACCTATTTCTATTGCGCGCTGCTGCCCTTCGGCCTGATCGGCAGCATAGGCCTGGCGACGCCCTTGATCTCCGTGTTCATCGCCTACGCCTTCCTGGCCTGGCACGCCATTGCCAGCGAACTCGAAGACCCGTTCGGCGACGAGCCCAACGACCTGGCGCTGGCGTCGCTGTCGGTCGACACCGAACGCGCCTTGCGCCAGGCCGTCGACGCGCGGGACATGCCGCCGCGCCTGCTGCCGGACCTGGACTTCCGCTTGCGCTGAGCCGGTCCGACCCCCGTGCGGTTCGCTGAATCCTGAATCGTATATGGGCTGAATGGGAAGAATAGGAAATGTCTGATGTACCGCCCGGGACCTCCGTCCTACATTGGCGACCCGGGCCGCTCGCGGGTCGCTCGCCGCGTTTCCATCCCTGGTGCGCCGGCCGGCGATCCGTCACCTGCGCGGCGGGATGTGACAACTACGCGAGTGAATCGGATGATCGTTCGTTCCAAGACGGCTTGGATCAGACTGCTGTTTTCCCGGCATGGATCAATGTTGAAATACATTGCCACGCCCCTGGCCCTCAATCTCCTGCTGGCGCTGGCGGCGGTCTATGGGGAGTACAAGGACCCCGGTTTCTTCAAGGAGCTGAGCCCCATCCCTTTCTCGCTGCTCGGGGTGGCCCTGGCCATCTTCGTCGCGTTCCGCAATAACGTTTGCTATGCCCGGTTCTGGGAGGCGCGCATCCTCTGGGGCAACATGAAGAACACCGCGCGCGATCTTGCGCGCTTCTTCATCACCGCCCCGGGGCTGTCCATGGACGATCCCCAGGTCGTGCGCGCGATCGATCTGCTGGCGGCCTTTCCCTACGCGCTCAAGCACCAGTTGCGCGGCACCGATCCGCGCGCCAATATCACCCGCCTGCTGGACCGGAGCCTCGCCGCCGATGTTCTGCGGCGCGAGTGCCGCGCGCAGTATGTGCTGGAATTGCTGCAACGGCGGCTGGTGGATTGGCATCGGGAGGGGCGTTACGGAGAGGTCCTGCTGGCGGCGGGGCTGCAAAAACTGGGCGTCCTGAGCGGCGTGCTGGGCGGCTGCGAGCGGATACGCGGCACGCCCGTGCCCTATGCGTACGACGTGCTGCTGCATCGCACCACCCATGTCTATTGCGCGGTGCTGCCCTTCGGGCTGGCCGGCAGCCTCGGCTGGGCGACCCCCTTCATCGCCTCGTTCATCACCTATGCCTATCTCGCCTGGCATGCCATCGCGACCGAACTGGAAGAGCCGTTCGGCGTGGAGCCCAACGACCTGGCGTTGGCGGCGATGTCGGTCGACACGGAACGCGCCCTGCGCCAGGCGATCGACGCCGCCGACATGCCGCCCCGGCTGGCGCCGGACAGGCGCTTTCGCCTTTATTGAGCGGGGAATATCGTGAGCGGGGAATACCGCGCGGCGAACTCAGTCGATTTCCAGGTCCGCCAGCGGCCCGTGCTGCTGCGCGCCGTAGACGTCCCGGTCGAAGCTGGACCCGCTGCCGTTGACGCCCCAGCGGCGCGGCAGCGTGACCTTGATGGCGCGCACCCGATCGAACGGGATGACGCGCACCTGCGCGGCGTCGACCTGGTAGCGCGGCGCGATGTTCGCGGGGGTCACGACCCCGGAGGCGAGCACCCGCCGGTAGGCGTCCTCCTGGTTGAACATGATGTCGATCGTGATTTGAAAGGGGCCGGCGTTCTTGCTGCGAAGAACGTCGGCCAGGGCTTGGAGCGTTGCCATGGCGTCAGACCTGTTCGTAGTCGATGGGGAATAGGGAGGTGTTCGTGTCCACGTCCATCAAGTGATAGACGCTGAACTCGTAGACTTCTCCCGCGGCCATGTCGGAGGGGGAGAAGGGGAAGGCCAGGTTGCCCGCCGTCGTCTTGCGGCCTTCGAAGGGACAATGCAGGAAAGAGGACCTCGCCAGGGACAGCACGTAGTTGGCCGTCAGTTGATCGCCGGCGACCGCTTCGATCAGCACGCCGACTTCGCGCGGCGGGATATGGCGCAACGGTTCCAGTTCGCCCAGCACCGCGTCGCGTCCGTAATAGCGGAACTCCAGTTGGAAGTCGCCGTCCGCGATGCCTTTATGGAGGTTGCGCCGCACGGCCGCGCGCACCGTGGTGGCGATGACCTCCAGGTTCTCGATGACCGCCGCGTCCCGGATGCCGGCGATGGTGAACGCGCGGTATCCGAGCAGCCGGGCGCCTTCGAGCTTGATGCGATAGCGCGGCGTCGGTATGAATTTCGAGCCGGAGACGCGCACCGTCTGCCGGTCGGCCTGGCTGAACTCGGCCATGGAGAGGTCCACCCGCCCTTCGGGCTCATGGATGGTCAAGGGGTCGCCTTGCTCGTACATGGTGTGCGCCGCCACCGAATCGGGCGTGCAGATGCGGTTTTCCGACAGGGGGCGGACCAGGAAGTGGTCTTTCCTGATGACGCCCAGCAAGCTGTCGTTCGGCGCCAGCGGGATGCCGCACTGCGCGCCGCACTCCATGATCTTCGCCATATGCAGGGCCAGTCCGGGATCGTAGCCGCGGGCGATGGGCAGCGCGGCGTAAATCGCCGTGTCGCAGGATCGGCCCGCGAGCACGACGTCCGCGCCGGCGGCCAGCGCGCGGGCAAAGGGCTCGGTGCCCATTTGGCCCACGATGCGGATACTGCCCATGATCGCGTCCTCGGTCAGGGCCGGGACATCGTCCATGGGCGTGATCGCGCCCTTGCGCAAGGCGTCGCGCACGTGCGCCTTGTCGATTTCGGCATGAATCGTGGCGAGTTTGAAGTGCAGGTTCTCCTCGCGGGCAAGTTCCAACAGGATTTCGCGCACCCATTGCAGATTGGGTTCGCCGCCCGCCATGCCGGCGGAACCGATGACCAGCGGCACGTTCGCGGCGCGCGCGCGAATCAGCGCCTGTCCAAGGTCGCGCCGGACTTGTTCGCGCTTGACAAGCGCGGTGCCCGATCCGAGGTAATAGGGACCGGCGTCGGTGGAGCCGGCATCGCCGCCCACCATTGCCGGCGCGAGCGCCAGCCCCGCTTCCAGGCTCTTGACCTCGTACCCGTAGCCGAGGCAACCATTGAGGGACACGATTTTCAACTCTTCCATGCGTTCTCCATGATGGGTTCTTCCGGACCGCGATCACGAGGCTTATTCAAGGCGGATGCCGGTCTTTTGCAGGAAGTCCGTCCAGAAGACGGACTCTTTTGAAATGAAGGCCTTCGTCTGGTCCGGCCCCAGTTGCATCGGCTCGAAGCCCAGCGTTTTCAACTGCCGCGACATCTTCGGGGTGCCGAGGGCGGCTTGCGCGGATGCGCTGAGCTTGGCCACCATGTTGTCCGGCGTGCCCGCGGGCGCCATGAGCGCGAACCAGGAATAGGACGTGAATCCCGGGTAGCCGCTTTCGATCACCGTGGGGACGTCGGGCAGTTCCGCCGTCCTGGTTTCCGACGTGACGGCCAGCGCGCGCAGCTTTCCGCCGCGTATGAGCGGCAGCGCCGCCGCCGTGGTCTCGGCGGAGAAAAGCGTGACGCCGGCCGCGACGTCGGAAAGCGACTGGGCCGACCCTTTGTAGGGGACGTGCGTGGCCTTCGCGCCGACCGTGCGCACGAAGCGCTCGCCGGTCAGATGCACGATCGTTCCCATGCCGGAGCTCGCGTAGGTCGCATTGCCCGCCTTGAGCCGCGCCGCGAGTTCCCGCAGGGTCTTGGGCGCCTGGGGCGTATTCGCGGTCACGATGACGAAGGCGGACCGGGCCAGCCCGCAGATCGCGCGGAAGTCCTTTTCAACCTTGTAGCGGGCGTTGCTGTTCAACAGCGGGTTGGTCAGCAGCGTGCTGGTCGTGCCGGTGGTCAGGGTGTACCCGTCGGGATTGGCCCGGGCCACATAGTCGGTGCCCAGAATCCCGCCGCCGCCGGGCCGGTTTTCCACGATGACGCTTTGTCCCAGCGGGCCTTCCATCGATTGGGCCAGCAGGCGCGATAGCGCGTCGCTGCCCGTGCCGGGGGCGAAGGCGACGATCAGATGCACCGGTTGCTCGGGGTAGGGCGCTGCCGCGGCCGGTCCGGCGATGAATGCGGCCGCTGCCCAGGCCATCAGGCCCTGTCCCAGGCCACGTTTCAGGGCACTTTTCAGGCCGGGTAATAGCCTCTCTAGCTTCTTCTTCATGTCTCCTCCTCGGGGGCGTGCCCGTTATCTGTCTGTTTTGCCTGCTTTTCTCGAAGCGTTGCTCTTGTCTACTGTCTGGTCATTCAAATGTACGGACAGGTGAGTCTACGGTAAGATTCCGCCCATCGTCAACAAGGGAAAAAATGTCGATCTCGTCTGGTTCAAGCCCGCGGCAGTCCCGTTACGCGGTCATCGCATCCGCGATCGCGGCCGATATCGAAAGCGGCCGCTATCCGGTAGGGGAGACGCTGCCCGCCGAAGCCGAATTGATGAGGCAGTTCGGCGTCAGCCGCCATACCGTGCGCGAAGCGCTCCGCGAACTGAAGGGGCGGGGATTGGTGTCGTCGCATTCGGGCATCGGCACCCGCGTGCGGGCCAGTTCAGGCGATCAGCGCTTCATCCATGGCGTAAGTACGATCCAGGATCTTCTGCAAGTCGTCGAGGCGACCTATCTGCGGGTGATCGAGACGCGGGAGCTGGTTGCCGACGAGGCGTGGGCTGCGCTGCTGCGCTGTAGCCCGGGCCAGCACTGGACGGAGGTGGCGACCCTGCGCATGGTTCGCGGCAAGCCGGTTCCCATTGCGCTGGTCTACGCTTATATTCCGCCGATGTACAGCGCGGTCGTCGAGGACATCGAGGCCTCGACGCAGCCGGTTTTTTCCATGATCGAACAGCGTTACGGCGTGCGCGTCGTGGAGATCCGCCAGGAGGTGACGGCCGTCACCCTGGATGAAACGCAGGCGCAATTGCTGCAACTGGCCGCCGGCGCGTCGGCATTGAAGATCGTGCGGCACCATCTGGATGCGCAGGACAGGGTCAGCCAGGCGAGCATCGGCATCTATCCGACCGAACGCTCCAGCTATGTCACCAGCTTCCGCGTGCAGCGCGGGCTGGCGCACGGGTAGTCGCCGCCGTCAGCGCACCGGCCATCCGTACATCAGGCCGCCGTCCTTGTAGGAGGCGTTCAGGCCGCGGGGCAGCTTCAGCGCGCTGTCCTGGCCCACGTTTCGTTCGAAGCTTTCGCCGTAGTTGCCGATGGTCTTGATGACGTTGTAGGCCCATTTGTCGTCGACGCCCAGGTTCTTGCCCATGCCCGGCGTCACGCCCAGCAGGCGCTGCACGTTGGGGTTGCTGCTCTTGAGCATTTCATCGACGTTCCGGGACGTCACGCCGTATTCCTCGGCCTCCAGCATGGCGAACATGGTCCAGCGGACCAGGTTGAACCATTGCTCGTCGCCCTGGCGCACCATCGGACCCAGCGGTTCCTTGGAGAAATTCTCCGGCAGGATGTCGTAGCTGTCCGGGTTCTGCAGCGTGCTGCGCGCCCCGGCAAGCTGCGACTTGTCGCCGGTGAAGGCGTCGCAACGGCCCACCACGAAGGCGCGGACGATTTCGTCCATGGTGTCGACCACGACGGGCTTGAAGACGATGTTCTGCGCGCGGAACCAGTCGGCCAGGTTCAACTCGGTGGTGGTGCCGGGCTGCACGCAGATGGTGGCGCCGCCCAGTTCCTTGGCGCTCTTCACGCCCAGCGACTTGTTCACCATGATGCCCTGGCTGTCGTAGTAGTTCACGCCGACGCCGATCAGGCCCAGCGTGGTGTCGCGCGCCATCGTGATGGTGGTGTTGCGCGGCAGCACGTCGACCTCGCCGGACTGCAATGCGGTAAAACGCTGTAGCGCGCTGACGACCGTGATCTTGGCCTTGTTGACGTCGTTGAACATGGCGACGGCCAGGGCGCGGCACAGATCCACGTCCAGGCCCTTCCATCCGCCCTTGCCGTCGGCGATCGAAAAACCGGCCACGCCGGTGGACACGCCGCAATGGACAAAGCCCTTGGCCTTGACGGCGTCGAAGGTCACGCCGGCATGGGCGGCCCAGGAGGAGAGGGACAAGATGGCGCCCGCCGCAAGCAACTTAAATGTTTTCATCGTTTTTTTGTCGCGCGATTCGGCGCATAGCTATGGGGTGCTGAAGCGTAACAAATTTTCGACCCGAAAGCGTGATCGCGCGCGGTCCGCGCCAGGCTCAGTCCAATCCCGTTTTTCCGGGCGCCCAATAGGCCTTGCTGGCGATCCGCGATGCCGGCGTGCCCAGGGCTTTCAGGCAACGGCGCAGGCGTTGGATGGAGGGCGCCTTGCCCGTCAGCAGGAACGTCGCGCCGGCAGAGGCGAGTTCCGCCAAACGGCGCTCCAGGTCTTGCAGATGGGCTTCGTTGTCGGTCCTCGGGAAAAGCTCGGTCCGCCGCAGGTCCAGCCGCGCGAGTGCTTCGCGCGCGGGCGCCAGGGCGTTGACCTCGAACAGGCAGCGGGGCGGATTATCGGGCGCGCGATGGCCGAGTGCGTGGGCCAACCCGATGGAGGTTTCGTCGCCGAAGACGACGCGCAGGCCGGCGGGGTCGCCGCCATCGAGCGACGCGCGCGGCCCGAATACGTCGCAGGCCTGGCCGGCCTGGGCGCGGCGTATCCATTCGCTGCCGGGACCATTGCCATGCGCGTAGCCGAGGATGCGCGTCTGCCGCGTGGCCGTATTCCAGTCGATCGGCGTGAACGTCCTGGCGACGAAGGCGGATCCCATCGCGATCTGCACCTTCTGGCCCGGCGTCCATTGTGGTCCGTCGAACTCGGGGCTTTCCAGGGTAATCAGCCTGAAGCCTTCGGCAATGGACTCGGCCTGGACGACGCGCGCTTGCTTCATCAGCATGCGGAGCAGGACGCGGCCTAGCCGTCCCGGTTGGCGCGGGGAGGGCGACGCGGGCGCGGGTGCAGGGCTCGTCATCGCGTGTACACCGTGAATTCGTTGCCGCGGCCGGGGCTGACGGGAACCGTTTGCGAAACATAGCCGTTCGCCGGATCGCGGACATAGGCCAGGTACGCATTGTCGTCCTGATCGAAGGCGTTTTCCGCCAGGATGGGCGCGCCGGCGGCCAGGCGGGGTTCGAGCAGCTTCAGCACCGGCAGGTAGAGGCTGAACGCGCCGTCGAGCAAGACAAGGTCGATGGGGCCGCCGATCTCCCGCAGGGTTTCGCGCGCGTCGCCGACACGGATCTCGACGAGGTCGGCGAGTCCCGCCGCTTCCAGGTTGGCGCGCGCGCGTTCCTCTTTGGAGGGCTCCAGTTCGGTTCCGATCAAATGGCCGCCGCCCATATCGCGCAGCGCCGCGGCAAGATAGATCGTCGACACGCCCATCGACGTGCCGAATTCCACGATGCGCCTTGCCTTGCAGGCGCGCGCGCACTGGTACAGAAAGCGGCCGTATTCCGGCGCGACGTTGAGGAAATTGCCGGCATAGCTTCGGTACAGGCCGCGCAGGTCGCGGCTTTCCCGGGCGAAGTGTTCGGCGACGCTCTCGGCGAGCAATTGTTCGGGCGCCTCCGCAGCGGTGAACCGCGCCATCAGCTCGCGGTCGGCCTCATCGGCTTCCTCGAAAAGGCGTTGCAGGGTGAGGGCGACGCGCCCGGCGTGCAAGGTATCCATGGGTCCGTGTACTCCGCGAAAGGCCTGGGCAGCGGGGTGCTGGCAGCCGTTCCGGCATGGTAGATAGCGGTGTCCTTGGCAGCATTGGCGAATGTTGCCAAAATATGCGTAATTCCTGCCAAACGCGTGGCCGTCCACGCCCGCCATCTACCGTGCCCGTTCTGACCCGCCTCCCGCATGACGCCGAATGGACGGATCCCGATCTGGTCCCCCGACCGGTGGTGACCATGGGCGCCGCGGGGATCGACCTCGCCGACCTGGATGCCGACGGCCTCGACCGCCTGGAGAAGGATTTCCATCGCCATCGGAAAGGGCAGCTCCTGCTGCTGTTGCGCGGGGTGTTCACCTGCGAAGTGGAGGGCGGGCTTTGGATCGTGCCGCCCCATAGCGCGATCTGGGTGCCCGGCGGCGTCCTGCACAAGATCGTCGCCGCCGGCACGATCGAGTGCTATGTCGTATTCATCGACCCGGCGGCGGCGTCCGGTCTGCCGGCGAAGTGCTGCACCGTCTCCACGACGCCGCTGCTGCGCGAGCTCGTGATCCGTTCGGCCGATCTTCCCCTGCTGTATGCGGACGGCGGCATGGAATCGCATTTGGTCACCTTGCTCCTGGATGAAATCGCGGTGGCGCCGACGGGCAACCTGCATCTTGCGATGCCCACCGACGCCCGGCTGCGCAAGATCGCCGAGATGATCGTGGAGGACCCGGCCGACCGTGGAACGATGCGGACATGGGCGCGGCGCGTGGGATTGAGCGAGCGCACGCTGGCCCGCCGCTTGACGGAGGAGACCGGCATGAGCTTCGGCCGCTGGCGGCAGCGGCTCCATCTCATGCTGGCCGTGAAATGGCTGGGGACCGGATCGTCGGTCCAGCAGGTGGCGGACGGCCTGGGCTACGAGAGCGCCGGCGGTTTCGTGTCGATGTTCCGCAAGGCGCTCGGCACGTCTCCCGGGCGCTATATCGCGGAGCGCCAGCCCGGCCCCGTGTCTTTCAGGTAGGCGCCGTCGCCGGGCGGCGACGGATTTTCAACGCGGTCTTCCAGACAGTCTCGCTTCGCCATGATGAAAACCTATTTTCAAAACCGGATCACCGAAGAAGAATTCAAGCGCCTGATGGAAAAGGGGGATTCGTTCGTGCTCGAGAACGTCGGGGACATGGAGGGCGCGATCAGGGTGTGCGTAGCCGCGGCGGCGGCCCGCGGACTGCGTTGCCGTGTCGACGAACGCCGAGGTTCGTGGCTGGTTGACGGGGCGTCCTTGCTGCCCTTGCCGCTTCAATTCCTCGCGGCCATTTGGATAATAGGCAAGGATTTAATGCATCGCGGCACCGCGCCGCATCCGGGCGTGTTGCTGATTCGGTATCCCCAGGCATTGCACGTCCGGTTTCGTGCGCAGGCTCGGGTTTCTCCGGCCGGATAGCATGAATGACGACTTGGCGGCCGCGGCGCCCTGGCGGGGCGGAGTAAGATAGGGCGGTCCAGGTCGAGCTGGCATTACCGATCAAACAAGCATGGAGAAGGAATGATGATGATTCGTTCAAAGTTGAAGTTTGTCGCGGCGCTTGCATGCGGGGTGGCCGCCGTTCCGCTGTCAGCCATGGCGGCCGATGCGGCGTCCGGCCAGTTGATCGGTAGCGACGGTGGCGCGCGCGGCACGGTCCAGATCACGGCGGCGCCGGCCGGGGTGATCCTGCGCGTGGAAGCGAAGGGTTTGACGCCCGGGTGGCATGGCATGCATTTCCATGAAAAAGGAGATTGCGGCGCGCCCAAGTTCACCAGCGCCGGCGCCCACGTTCATTCGGTCACGCCGGTCGTGCATGGCTTGCTCAATGCCAAGGCGAACGACGCGGGCGACCTTCCCAACCTCTTCGTGAATGCCGATGGTTCGGCCACCGTGGAGCTTTATTCCACGCTCGTCTCGCTGAAACCGGGCGGCAAGCATCCGCCCTTGCTCGACGCTGACGGCGCCGCGCTGGTGATCCACGCTCAGCCCGACGATTACCAGAGCCAGCCGATCGGCGGGTCCGGCGACCGGGTCGCGTGCGCCGTCCTCCATTGAGCGGCGGCTCCGGCGGCCATGCCGCCGGCAAGGACGTGTGAGAGGTCGAGCCTATGCTGGGCCCGTTCGTAAGGGAAGAAGAGGCGATTGCCGGTCTCTTCTTCCGTATTGCAGGCGTGCTCAACTGGCCCGGCGTCGAAGACGCATCGGAGACAGGGAGAAAGGATGGTGCTATCCAACGAGCAAGTCTGGGACGAACTTGAGAATATCCGGCTTCGGCAAGTTCCCTGGCATAAGAAGCCTGCCGTTTTTTCCGCCTTGCAGACGCTCGGTTTGATCGTGCCGGCGCCTCAGCAGATTCTTTCGAATGGCAATCGGCCGGCCGTGCAGATCGCCGTGCTGACCGGGGAAGGGAAGGCCGAACTGGAGCGATTGGCCGGCTATCGCCAGGCTGCCGAGTGGGCCCGGTTGCGCGGGTCTGAATATGCGTATGCGGGGCGGGGCGGTTGAGGGCTGCTTTACAGGCGCCGATGGGGGCGCCACGCGGGCTTTCCGTCTGAGACGGGCCCTACTTGTGGTGCGTAGCTGCCTGTCGCTACCTGCCAGGGGCCTGCTCAGGCAGAGCTTCCGTCTGCGAACCGTGCGCGGAAGATTCGAACAGCGCGCGTAGCGCGTCGGGCCGGTCCACCAGCACGCATTGCTTGCCCGTGCGCGTGCAATAGTCCTGCACGCGCCACCAGGCGCGATGGCTGACGCAGCCGGTCTGGCAAACCACCAGGTCGGCGTCGGCCAGGCCCGCGTCGAGCGCCGACGCGTCCGATCCATCCGACTGCACGACCCGGGCGCCCATCTTGTCTATCGCGCGCTCGGTCCAATCCGTCGCCTGATCCCGGCTTATCCAGAGCACGACCTTCTCATGCAGATCGGGAACGCGCGGCGCGGCGGTCTCGACAGCCGGGCTGTCTTGGCGAGTCCGCCTCCGTACCAACGTGTCGGCGCCCCGCGTCCGGCCCGCTTCCGTCGTCAGGCCCGCATAGGCAGGGGACTGTGCCCGCATCAGTTCACGGACACGTGCTTCTAGTTCGACAACGCGACGCGCCAGTGCCAATCGGCGGGGCAGCCCAGGAACCGCTGCCCGGACGGCATCAAGCTCATCCCGCGCCCACGCCAGCGCCGTTTCCTTCACCATCACGGCGGCACGCAGTCGCATCACCTCGGCTTCCAGCCCGGCGATAACGCCAGCCATGCGTCGCACACTCGCGGCCCCCTGGCGCGACCCCCGCGCCAGCCGAGCGCGGACAGTGGCCACGCCATCACCGCCGGAGAATTGCTCGTCCGGATTTCCGGTCATCTCACACCTCTATCTTCGTCGCCCTCCCAGGCATCCTGGCGGATCGCCGCCAGGTCGATCTGTCTATTGTAATGATAATCATTATTTTTTGTAGGGAAGGCCCACGCGATGCCGGAATCGGTTCCGTCCTCCTCGGGAACAGGTGCAGCCCGGAGGTAGAGAGATGCGGGCTCACCCCCTGCGCAGGCCCTTGGCAGCGCCTCTGCCATTTGGGGTGCGTGCTACGATCCCCGTTGAATCAAATAGTGGAGAGAAAATGGGTAAACGCGAAATTGATGGTTGGACCGTGTGTAGTGGTGCTTTTCAGTCGGGCGACGTGCCGGCAATCGCCGATGTCACGACCCACAAAGAAGGCGAGCCTGAATCAAGTCGTTTTTTCCGAGTGGTAACGGATTGCTCGTTCTCGCAGTTGGAGGATGCCAAGCTCGCCTCGGATGTCGTTGTTGACCGCATCGAGTCGATCGATGAAAACGGCGTGCCGCACCCCTTGACCTACTAGGGTGCTCGCGGCGGGGACAGCGGCGATATCGGCCATGCCGAACAGAAAAATATGCTTTCCCCGCCTTGCCTTTCGACCTTGCTTTGCCATAAAGACGCTGGAAACAAAGCGTAGCGCACTCGCGAAGAGGTTTCCGAGGACGGACGATTTTTCGTGGCAGACTCGCCCTTTTCGAATCGGCCCGGTGGCGAGATCGCCCACCACGCGCCAGCGGAGCCGACATTGCTGGAGAGTTGCGTTGGAATTGGATATTCACGAGATCACGGCGAGGCTACCGCATCGTTATCCCATGCTGTTGATCGACAGGGTCCTGGAGCTTGTCCCGCAAGAACGGATCCTGGCCGTCAAGAATGTATCGGCGGGGGATAGCTTTTCCCGCGGTACGGACGGAGGCAACCTGCCCATGCCGGGGCCACTGATCCTGGAAGCGATGGCGCAAGCCGCGGCGCTATTCTCGTTTGCCGAAAAGGGGGCGGGAAAGAGCACGCACGAGCGGCCTGAAGAGGCCGCGGCCGTGTATTACTTTCTTGGCGTGGACGATGCCAAGTTCCTGCGGCCCGTGCTGGCCGGCGACTGCCTTCGGCTGGATGTTCGCGCTCTTCGATTGAGTCGCTCGATCTGCAAATACAGAGGGCAGGCCTATGTCGGCCAGGAGATGGTCGCAGAAGCAACCTTGCTGTGCGCGGTCCGGTCGACATAGTCATTTCGGGGTGGCGTGGCACCCCGCTGAGCTTTACTCCAAATTCGCCGCCT
Organism: Bordetella genomosp. 10; assembly: GCF_002261225.1. NCBI lineage: Bacteria > Pseudomonadati > Pseudomonadota > Betaproteobacteria > Burkholderiales > Alcaligenaceae > Bordetella > Bordetella genomosp. 10. The sequence goes on along the minus strand of NZ_NEVM01000002.1, from coordinate 1,517,126 downwards.
GCTCCCGCATCTGCTCAATCAACAATTTCAGATTCATCGCCGCGCGCGTGACTTCGACGTTGCCGGCTTTGGAGCCCAGGGTGTTGGCTTCGCGGTTCATTTCCTGGAACAGGAAGTCCAGGCGCTTGCCGGCGCTGCCGCTGGCGCGTTTGCCGGTCTTGTCCTTGTCGGCCTTGGCGTCGTCGCCGGCGCTGAGGATGTGCGTCAGCTCGGCCAGGTGCGAGCGCAGGCGTGCGAGTTCTTCGGCGACGTCGATGCGCAGGGCGAAAAGGGTGGCTTCCTGGGCCAGGCGCTCGCTCAGTTCGGCGCCGCTGATGTGGGTAAAGCCGCCGGGGAAGGCCGTTTCCACGCTTTCGCGCAGCTTGGTCGCCAGTTTCTCGCGATGATCGGCCAGCAATTGCGGCAGCAACTGCTCGACGTCGGCGACGACCTTTTCCATGCCGGCGGCGCATTCGCGCATGACCTCGGCCAGGCGCTGGCCTTCGCGCGTACGCGTTTCCTGCAATTGAGCCAAAGCCTGGCGCGCCGCCTCCATGCCCGCCGCGCCCCAGGCCTGGGGATCCATGGCGTCGTTGTTGCGCTGGCCGGGCCAGTTGAAGAGTTCGGCCAGGCGCGGCGGCTCGATTTCGGGCAGCACCTTGCGCGCGGCGTCGAGTTGTTCGGTCAGCGCGTGCAGCCAGGCCGGGTCCAGGCGCGGCACGTCGGCGTCGGCGTTGCGCGTGTAGCTGACCCGCACCTCCACCTTGCCGCGGCCCAGATTGGCGGTGAGCAGTTCGCGCAAGGGCGATTCCAGATGGCGCAGGTCGTCAGGCAGGCGGAAATGCAGGTCGAGAAAACGGCTGTTGACGCTGCGGAATTCCAGCGCCACCGAACCTTGTTCGAGATCGGCGCGGGCGCTGCCGAATGCGGTCATGCTACGTATCATGTCGGGTGTCCAGGGGATGGTTGCCGGCGCCCGCCGCGGCGCGGGCGGGCGCATGGCCTGAGGATAACAGAGCGCAAAGCCGGCCCATTTACAATGCCGGCCTATCGACGTCTCGATTTTGACGACACACTGACTTTAGCCATTGGAGCCGACCATGACCACTACCGTTACGCCGGGCGCACGTCCCTCGGGCCGCGCCGTCGACGAACTGCGTCCTTTTTCGCTGGAGCGCGGTTTCACGCGGTATGCCGAAGGCTCCGTGCTGGTGAAGGCCGGCAATACGCACGTGCTGTGCACCGCCAGCGTGCTTGAGAAAGTGCCGTCGTTTCTCAAGGGCCAGGGGCAGGGCTGGGTGACCGCCGAATACGGCATGCTGCCGCGCGCCACGCATACCCGGGGCGACCGCGAGGCCGCGCGCGGCAAGCAGAGCGGCCGCACCCAGGAGATCCAGCGCCTGATCGGCCGCAGCCTGCGCGCCGTGGTCGACATGGCCTTGCTCGGCGAGCGCACCCTGCACATCGACTGCGACGTCCTGCAGGCCGACGGCGGCACCCGCTGCGCCAGCATTACCGGCGCATGGGTCGCCACGGCCGACGCCATCGCCTTGCTCATGAAACGCGGCGACCTGGCCGTCAATCCCTTGCGCGACCACGTGGCCGCGGTATCCGTCGGCATGGTCGACGGCCGCCCGGTGCTGGACCTGGACTATGCCGAAGACTCCGCCTGCGACGCCGACGTCAACGTCGTCATGACTGGCGCCGGCCGTTTCGTCGAAGTGCAGGGCACCGCCGAAGGCGTCACCTTCGACCGCGCCGAGCTGGACAGCCTGCTGACGCTGGCCGAGAAGGGGATCGCGGGCCTGGTGAAGGCGCAGAAGGCCGCCTTGGCGTAAACGGGCACCGCCACGCGCCAGCCGATGAGGGTGTGTCAAGGAATTGCCAAATATTGCCGGGATAATGCCTCAGGAGTCTCCCCTCCGGGAGACGTGGCAGCTTCCCCATGCAGAATCGCTTGCGCATCGACACGGCCCTCTCCGCGGTCCTGGTCCTGTTCGTCCTCCTCTTCGCGCTGGCCGGCGCGGGCGCCATCCTCATGCTGCGCGACACCCGCGCCTGGGTCGAAACGCTGGGCCGCGACCACATCGAACGCTCGGGCGACCTGAGCATGCTGGGCACGGCCGTGTTCCAGGCCCGCGCGGCGTTGACCGACGCCAAGACCTATATGGAAGGCGGCCGCATGGAGGACCGCGACCACGAAGTCGCGCACGCCGAAAACCTCCTGGCCCAGGCACAGCAGGCCTTTGCCCGCCTGCGCGAGGTCCCCTATACCGACGCGGACGGCGCCTCGCGCTACACGGCCGTGCTCAAGTCCTACACCGACCTGGCGGACGGTTGCCTCAAGCCCATGATCAAGGCGATCCGGGGCTGGAACGGCATCGAGGTCAATCGCCTGAGCGAGCAGGTGCTGGGGCCCGCGTCCGATGCCTTCGTCAAGGCCCAGAGCACCTTCCAGGCCTATGCGCGCCAACGCGGCGTCGAAGCCGTCGCCGCGGTCGCCCGGTCGCAGGATACAGCGATCTACACCGCGCTTGCCTTGGCGCTGGTCACCGCCGCGCTGGCCATCGGCATCCGCATCTTCTTCCACCGCGCCATGCTCCAGCCGCTGGGCCGGGCCGGCGCGCATTTCGACCGCATCGCCAATGGCGACCTGACGCAGTCCGTGCGCGCGGGCGGCAATAACGAAATCGGCGTGCTTTACACGGCCATGCGCCGCATGCAGGACGGCCTGACGGGCGCGGTGTCCGGGGTGCGCGGCGGCGTGGAGGCCATGCACGCCGGCGTGCACGACATCGCCCAGGCGTGTTCCGATATGTCCGACCGCAGCGCCGGACAGGCCGCCGCCTTGCAGGAAGCCGTGGCCAGCATGTCCGAACTGGCGGATGCCGTGCAGGCGACCTCGGACAACGCGATGGAAGCGAGCCGGCAGTCCGAGCAGGCCGCCGACCTCGCGCAGCGCGGCGGCGCCGCGGTCGAGGCCGTGGTCGCCGCGATGCGCGACATTTCCGCCAGCGCGCGGCGGATCGCGGAAATCGTCGGGGTGGTCGACGGCATTGCCTTCCAGACCAATATCCTGGCCTTGAACGCCGCCGTCGAGGCTGCCCGCGCGGGCGAGCAGGGACGCGGCTTCGCCGTGGTCGCCGGCGAGGTGCGCGGCCTGGCGCAGCGCAGCAGCGTGGCGGCGCGCGAGATCCGCGACCTGATCGAGGAGTCGTCGGCGCGGGTGGATGCCGGCGTCAGCCAGGTCGGCGTGGCCGGCCAGACCGTGCGGGATATGCAGAGCGCCGCCCATCGCGTGTCCGGCATCGTGAGCGAGATTTCGGGCGCCGCCGCCGCGCAGGCGCAGGGCGTGCAGGTCGTCAACGAAGCGGTGGGCAGGATAGAGCTGACGACCCAGGAAACCGCCGCGCTGGTGCAGGACACCGCCACCGCCGCCGCCGCGCTGCGTGCGCAGGCCGGGCAACTGCGCGAGGCCGTGGCCGTGTTTCGTATCAATGAAGGGCAGCGGCGCGAGGAAGACGTGACGCCGGTTGGCGTGCCCGCCGCGCCTCGCCTCCTGATGACGTAGCGTTCGGCGCGCTACTTCTGCGGCCGGCTTCTGGCCGCCTTGGGCGGGGGGGCCGCAAGCGATTCGGCAGGCAGGCCCACCGCGCGCATGGCGATGTTGGTGAGCTCGTCGCACACTTCTTCGATGGACAAGCGCCCTTTGGGGGAGTACCAGCGGTGCACGCTGCGAACCATGCCGCTGATCGAGAGGGCGACCAGCTTGGGTTCCGCCACTTCCACGCCCGCCGCCTGCGCGCTTTCCTTGATGAGGCCCATCAACTGATCGTCGAACGCGCGCAGCTTCACGCGCATGTCCTCCAGCTTTTCCGGGCTGAGATTCTTCTCTTCTTCCAGCAGGACCGCGGAAAACTGGGGCTGCTCCAGATTCTTCCGGATGTATTCCGAGAGGAAGTGCCGCAGCCGTTGCGCGGGCGGAGCGTCCGCGAGATCGTCGAAATGGGTGGCGGATTGAATGACCTGGTCGTAGATGCGATCGAACAGCCGCACCAGGATGCTGTGCTTGGAAGTGAAATACGTATAGACAAAAGGCTTGGTGAAGCCCAACGCCGCGGCGATGTCGTCGATCGTCGTGCGCTGGAACCCCTTTTCGTAGAACAGCCTGGCAGCGGCATCGATGATCAGGGATTCTTTGTATTCCTTGATCTGCGCCTTGGCGTCGATCTCGACCGTTTCCAACCGCGCCGAGTTGCCTGCTCGTCCTTCACGCTCTTGAAGCACTGGAATCCTCACTAAGGTTACGCGGATTGTAGTTGACATCCTCCCCCGCCTAAAGGCAGAGGATCCCTACGGCGCTCATTGCAGGCATCGCGCCCGAACAAGCCGCTTCGGTGGGTTCCTGCTTTACCGAGGCTGCACGCATGGCCTTTGCAGGCTTTGCATGGCTGACATCCTCTCCACAGGCTAGCCGGGCGTGTCCCGCCCTTAAAACATTGATGGCGCCGACCTCATCGGCGTTGGCTTCGTGACCGCATTGCACGCACTTGAACTGCGCTTGCGTCTTGCGGTTGTCCGCCGATACATGGCCGCAACATGGGCAGGTGCGGCTGGTGTTTTGCGGCGGTACGGCAATGAGCATCCCGCCATTCCAGGCCAGCTTGTATTCCAGTTGCCGCCTGAACTCGAACCAGCCCCGAGCCAGGATGGCTTTGTTCAGTCCCGATTTGGCCTTGACGTTCCTGCCCGGAGCCTCTGCCGTGCCGGCGGCCGATCTGGACATATTCTTAACCTGCAAGTCCTCGATGCACACCATCGCGTGGTTTTGGCTGATCGTGGTCGTGGCCTTGTGCAGGTAATCTTTGCGGCAGTTGGCAATCCGCGTGTGTATAGCTCGAACCTTCCTTTTGGCTTTGTGCCAGTTCTTGCTGAACTTCTGTTTTCGGCTCATGGCTCGCTGGTAGCGGCGCAGGCGGATTTCGTGCTGTTTGAAGCTCGCCAGCGGTTCCAGAAACGTACCGTCCGAGAACGTAGCTAAGCGAGTAACACCCATATCGATGCCGATGGCCGATGTGGCCCGCGGCACAGCTTGCACCATTTCGCGCTCTGTCTGAATGCTCACAAACCATTTGCCGCCCGATCGGCTCACCGTAGCATTGCAGGGCTTGCCCAGAACCGCCCGGGACAAACGCAAGCGCATCCAGCCCAGCTTGGGCAGGAAGATTCGGTGATTGGTCTCGTCGAGTTTGAATTGCTTGGCGTCGGGATAGCGAAAGCTCTCCCTGAGGCCTTTCTTCTTGAAACGTGGAAAGGCTGCCCGCCGGGCAAAGAAATTCTTGTGCGCCCGCTCCAGGTCCCTGAGCGCATGTTGCAACGGATGCACAGGCGCATCCTTGAGCCACGGGGTTTCGGTTCCATTACGCCAAGCCGTCAGGTGCCTTGCCATCGCCACATAGCCGATGAATTTTCCACCCGCTTCGTAATTGGTCTTTTGCAGCGCCAGCGCCTTGTTGAACACGAATCGGCACGAGCCAGCGAAGCGGTGCATCTGGCGTGTTTGCTGGCCGTTGGGGCGCAGTTCGTATTTGAAGGCTTGGAGGCGTTGCACAGGCACAGTTTAGTTTGGTTCATGAGTAGCGACAACGGCATTCGTCACGGCAGGCATTGCGCACTCCTGATGCACGTTCATTTGTGCCTTTGTGACCAGATACCGTCGCACTGTGTTCACTGTAGCGATATTGGACGATCTGCGACCCATTTTCGCCAAGATTTGCGCCGACTTTGAGGCGCAGTTGGTGGAGTTCGACGGCGAGGACGACCATGTGCATCTGCTGGTGAGCTGTCCGCCCAAGGTGTCCGCGTCCCCGCTGGTCAGCAACTTAAGGGTCTCCCTAGCTTGCGTTGATCGTCTTTACCTCGGGCACGACAGGCAGCCTCGAGGACGTTACCCACGATCACAGGTCGAAGCGCTGCGCCTGGTCGAAAACGAACGCAAGGGGATGCTCAGGGTGAGCCCAACGAGAACGTCTCGCTTCAAGATCCCGCGCTACGTCATTTCGGTCGACACGCTGCCGATGACGGCGTCTGGGAAGGTGCAGCGCGTGATCCTGCGCGACCGGGCCAAGGAGGAAGTGGCGGGCGGGCAGTAGCCGCGATGCCGGCTCCCGCCCCCTCAATCCTCGCCGACGCCGCCGTAGCGCTCGACCACCAGCGCCGCGTTGCCGTGCTTGACCTTGTGCTTGACCTGGGCGGCCGCCGAGGCGATGTCCTCCGGCCGGATCCGGTCGTATGACGCCGGCTCGACGCGCAGGGCGCCGATCCCCAGCGTGACGCAGGGAAAGAAGCGCATCACGCCATGGCGGTCTTCCGCCTCGATGCCGCCCGAAGCGCGGCCCGCGTCGTCGTAGAGATCGCGCGCGCGCAAGTCGAACTGCGCGATGATGCTTTCCAGCCGGCGATGCCAGTCCGGGCTGCGCATCAGCACCACGAAATCGTCGCCGCCGACGTGGCCGACGAAATCCCGCTGGGGATCGCAGTGCTCGCGGATGATGTCCGCGCACAGCAGGATCATGTCGTCGCCGCGCCAGTAGCCGTAGACGTCGTTGAACGGCTTGAAGTTGTTCAGGTCGCAATAGCCGGTGACGAAGCCGGCGCCGCTTTCCAGCAGCGCGCCGATGTGCCGGCTGATGGGGATGTTGCCCGGCAGCGAGGTCAGCGGATTGGCGTAGCGCGCGGCTTCGATGCGCATTTCCGTGACCGAGCGCACCAGCGCCTCGCCGGTGCCCAGGCCATCGTAGACGCCGTCGCGCGTGACGATGAAGCCGTCGACCAGGTAACGCTGGTCTTGCGAGATCAGCACGTGGCTCAATTGATCGATGGAGGACTGCGCGTCCACCAGCACGGGTTCGCCGTTCATGAAGGTGGAGCAGGGGTCGCGGCCGAACAGCTCGCGCGTATAGCGCTGGGCATAGCGGTCGGTGAAGTCGCGCCGGTTGATGATGCCCACCGGCCGCTGGGCGTCGTCGACCACGGCCACGGCATGCAGCGATTTGTGTTCCGCGAACAGGCGGTGCACGTCGTCATTGGTATGGCGCCCGTGCGAGACGGCGGGCGCCTCCACGCGCAGCGCGGCGACGGTCGAACTGGCGTCGCGCGCCGGGCTGGCCCGGTGCGAGGCGCGCCGCGCCAGCATCTGCCGCGCGTCGTCGGGGATGTCCTGCAAGGGCGCCGGGTGGGGCCGGCCGAGGAACCAGCCCTGGGCGTAGCGCACGCCGAGATCGCGCACGACGGCCAGGTCCTCGGCGCTTTCGATGCCTTCGGCGACGGTGGGCGTGCCGTAGCACTGCGCCACCGCCAGGACGGCGCGCACCAGCTTCTGCTTGCGTTCGTCGCCGCTGATGCCGTCGAAGAAGTAGCGGTCGATCTTGACCAGGTCGGGCTGGGCCTCGGCCCACAACTGCAGGCTCGAATGCCCCACGCCATAGTCGTCCAGCGCCAGGCGCAAGCCCCGGGCGCGCAGGCTGGCGAAGGCTTCGGACAGCACGGCGATGTTCGAGGCGACCGGATCGTGTTCCGTCAATTCGATGATGATGCGGTCCGGCGCCAACGCCAGGCCGTCCAGGATGCGCGATCCCATCTCGTCGCCCCAGGTGGTCCAGAAATGGATCAGGGCGGAACCCGACATGTTGACGAAGACGTAGCCCGCCGTATCCGACGCCTGGCCCTGGAAGGTGCGCAGCCCGGCATGGGCGCTGGCCAGTTCCATCTGCGGATGCACGCCCTGGCGCCGCGCTTCCGAAAACAGGTGCTCGGGCATGTGGAAAGCGGTGTCGGCGGGGCCCCGGATCAGGCTTTCGTGGCCGTAGATGCGGCCATGGGCGATGTCGACCACGGGCTGGAAGTGCGCCGTCAGGCGCCGGTTGCGCAGGATATCGCCCAGGGAGTGGGGGCCGGAGCGGGGCGCCGCGGAAGGCGGGCCCCCGGCCGGCTCGGGGCCGCGACCGTCGGGAGAGGAAGAATCGGAGACAAACATTCGGACGATGCTTCGTTGCGCAATGGCGCTATGGTGGGTGGAGAATGTTTCGCGAACGTTTCAAAGTGTGAACAGGGCAGGTGGGCGATACACTACCACCACCTTGAACGCGCCGCCCGCTCTTTACATTTGCGTGGGCGGCGGCAACCGTCCCTTGTTTGCATTCATGACAGCGATTTCATCCGCCGGCGGCATGCCTGCCCGCGTCGTCCTGGCCTCCGGCAACCCCGGCAAGCTGCGGGAATTTTCCGCCCTGTTCGCGCCCCTGGGCATGACCCTGGTCCCGCAGGGGGAGCTGGGCGTGCCGGACGCCGAAGAGCCCTACGGCACTTTCCTCGAGAACGCGCTGGCGAAGGCCCGCCACGCCAGCCGCCTGACGGGGCTGCCGGCCATCGCCGACGACTCCGGCCTTTGCGTCGATGCGCTGGGCGGCGCGCCGGGCGTGTATTCCGCGCGCTACGCCAGCCTGCAGGGCGGTGAGAAATCCGACGCCGCCAACAACGCCTTGCTGGTTCGCAACCTGGCCGGCCAGGCCAACCGGCGCGCCTGCTACGTCGCCTTGCTGGTGATGGTGCGATCGGAACAGGATCCGCGCCCGCTGGTGGGCGAGGGCGTGTGGTGGGGCGAGATCCTGGACGCGCCGCGCGGCGGCCACGGATTCGGCTACGATCCCTATTTCTATCTGCCGCCGCAAGGGCAGACCGCGGCCGAGCTCGATCCGGCCGAGAAGAACCGCCTGAGCCATCGCGCCCAGGCCCTGCGTCAACTGTTGGAGAAACTGCGGCCCGGCGCGGCCTGACCCCGCCGCCATCCCGGGCGCGCCCCGGCGCTCCCATGCCGGACCGATTCGTTCATGCCCATTTCCATCCCCATCCGCAGCGCCGGCGCGCCCGCGCCGGCCCGTATTCCGGGCCTGTCCGCGGGCAAGTCTTCCGGCCTCGCCAGCCTGCCGCCGCTTTCCGTCTATGTGCACGTGCCCTGGTGCGTGCGCAAGTGCCCCTATTGCGATTTCAATTCGCACGCCGCGCCGGGGGGCGACATCCCCGAGCGCGCCTACCTGGATGCCTTGCGCAGCGACCTGGAGCAGTCCCTACCGCTGATCTGGGGCCGCCAGGTCAATACGGTCTTCATCGGCGGCGGCACGCCCAGCCTGCTGTCGGCGGCGGGCCTGGACGAGATGCTGGCCATGCTGCGCGCCTGCCTGAATCTGTGGCCGGACGCCGAGATCACCATGGAGGCGAACCCCGGCACGGCCGAGGCGGGGCGCTTCAAGGATTACGCCGCCAGCGGCGTCAACCGCCTGTCGCTGGGCGTGCAGAGCTTCGACGACGCGCAATTGCGCGCGCTGGGCCGCATCCACGACGCCGCCCAGGCCCGCGCCGCCATCGGCATGGCCCAGCAGGCCTTCGCCCGCGTCAACCTGGACCTGATGTTCGCGCTGCCCGGCCAGACGCTGGCGGCCTGTAGGCAGGACGTGCGCGAGGCCATCGCCTTCGGCACCGAGCACCTGTCGCTGTACCACCTGACGATGGAGCCGAATACGGTCTTCGCCAAGTTCCCGCCGCCGCTGCCGGACGACGACACGTCGGCCGCGATGCAGGACGAGGTCGAGGCCCTGGCCGCCGCCGCGGGACTGCAGCGCTACGAAGTGTCGGCCTATGCCCGCCAGGGCGCGCGCTGCCGCCACAACCTCAATTACTGGGAGTTCGGCGACTACCTCGGCATCGGCCCCGGCGCGCACGGCAAACTGTCGTTTCCCGACCGTATCCTGCGCCAGGCCCGCGTGCGCGGGCCCGAATCCTGGATGACGCGCGCCCTGGCGCGCGACGGCAGCCACGTGGCGGAATCGACGGAGGTGGGGCCGGACGACCTGCCTTTCGAATTCATGCTCAATGCCTTGCGGCTGAAGGAGGGCGTCCCTGCTTCGTATTTTTCCGAGCGGACCGGGCTGTCCCTGGCCGTCATCGCGCACCAATTGGAGGCAGCCACCGAGCGCGGCCTGCTCGATCCCGACCCCACCCGCCTGCGCGCCACGCCCCGGGGTTGGGCCTTCCTCAACGACTTGCAGGAACTATTCCTGGGCTGATGCACCATAATGGATCATTTAATGCACCATTTTGGACACCATCTTGGTGCATGGCCAAAACAGCACCTGCGGGATAGCCAGGAGGCCGCTACACGGTTACTTGGCATGCATATTGCTTTTCCCCTTATGCCAGTCGAGTTGCAGCACTCGACCCTTTATCAAACGGAGATGACATGGCAAGCGAGAAAGAAGTCCTGAAACAGATTAAAGACCTGGAAGTCAAGTTCGTGGACTTCCGGTTCACCGACACCATGGGCCGTGAGCACCACGTGTCGGTGCCGGCCCATCAGGTCGACGAAGACAAGTTCGAAGGCGGCCACGCGTTCGACGGTTCCTCGATCCCGGGCTGGAAGGGCATCGAGGCTTCGGACATGCTGCTGATCCCGGACGCCTCGTCGGCCCGTATCGATCCGTTCATGGAAGAGACCACGCTGGTGCTGACCTGCGACGTCGTCGAACCCTCGGACATGAAGGGCTACGACCGCGACCCCCGCTCGCTGGCCAAGCGCGCCGAAGCCTACCTGAAGTCCTCCGGCCTGGGCGACACCGCCTTCTTCGGTCCGGAACCCGAATTCTTCGTGTTCGACGGCGTGACCTGGAACACCGACATGTCGGGCACCTTCGTCAAGATCAAGTCCGAGGAAGCCCCCTGGTCGACCGGCCTGGAATTCGAAGGCGGCAACCTGGGCCATCGTCCGCTGGTCAAGGGCGGCTACTTCCCCGTGCCCCCGGTCGATTCCTTCCAGGACATGCGCTCGGAAATGTGCCTGCTGCTGGAGCAACTGGGCGTGCCCGTCGAAGTGCACCACCATGAAGTGGCCGCTCCGGGCCAGTTGGAAATCGGCACCAAGTTCAGCACGCTGGTCCAGCGCGCCGACTGGAACCAGATCATGAAGTACGTGATCCACAACGTGGCCCACGCCTACGGCAAGACCGCCACCTTCATGCCCAAGCCCGTCGTCGGCGACAACGGCTCCGGCATGCACGTGCACCAGTCGATCTGGAAGGACGGCCAGAACCTGTTCGCGGGCAACGGCTACGCCGGCCTGTCGGAATTCGCGCTGTACTACATCGGCGGCATCATCAAGCACGCCCGTGCGCTGAACGCGATCACCAACCCCGGCACGAACTCGTACAAGCGCCTGGTTCCGCATTTCGAAGCCCCGGTCAAGCTGGCCTATTCGGCCCGCAACCGTTCGGCCTCGATCCGCATCCCCTACGTGGGCAACCCGAAGGGCCGTCGTATCGAAACCCGCTTCCCGGATCCCCTGGCCAACCCCTACCTGGCCTTCTCGGCGCTGATGATGGCCGGCCTGGACGGCGTGCAGAACAAGATCCACCCCGGCGATCCGGCCGACAAGAACCTGTACGACCTGCCGCCGGAAGAAGATGCCAAGATCCCGACCGTCTGCGCGTCGCTGGATCAGGCGCTGGAAGCCCTGGACAAGGACCGCGAGTTCCTGACACGCGGCGGCGTGTTCAGCAACGAAATGATCGACGCCTACCTGGCCTTGAAGGAGCAGGAAGTGCAGCGTCTGCGCATGACGACGCACCCGGTCGAATTCGACATGTACTACAGCCTGTAATCTCCTTGCTTCCCCGGTAAGGCAAAGGGCGGCGGACCGCGAGCCGGTACGCCCGCCCGCGCCCTGCCGGGCGCAAAAAACGATGAACGTAGACGCCTTCGAACTCCTCGCCACCGCCATCCTGCTGGTGGATCCGCAAGGCCACGTCGTATATGCCAACACCGCGGCGGAAGACTTGTTCAGCCGTTCGCGCCGGCAATTGACGGGGCAGGCCGCGGCATCCCTGTTCGACGATCGCGAGCAGGTGCAATCGTCCATCGACCAGGGCCTGAAGGGCATCTTCGCCGACGCGCGCCAGTTGTCCTCCCTGCGTCGCGGCGGCGAATCGGTCACGGTGGTGGTCACCACGGTGTCGCTGTCCGGGCAGCCGTGGCCGGTGCTGGTCGAAGTGCGCGAGATCGAGCAGCGCGTGCTGGCCGACCGCAATCATCGTCTCATCGACGAAATCGAAACCCATCGGGAATTGCTGCGCAACCTGGCCCACGAGGTGAAGAATCCCCTGGGCGGCCTGCGCGGCGCGGCGCAGTTGCTGGAAGGGGAGCTGCCCGATCCTTCGCTGGCCGAATACACGCAAGTCATCATTTCCGAGGCCGATCGCCTGCAGGCGCTGGTCGATCGCCTGATCGGGCCGCAGCGCGTGCCGCTGAACGCCAAGCCGGTCAATATCCACGAGGTCTGCGAGCGCGTGAGCGCGCTCATCCAGGCCGAGTTCCGCGATGGCGTGCTCATCGTCCGGGACTACGATGCCTCCATGCCCGACGTGCCCGGCGACGCGGCGCGCCTGATGCAGGCCGTGCTCAACGTGGCGCGCAACGCCGCCCAGGAACTGGTCATCCAGGCGCCGGGCGACGACGTGCCGCCGCCGCAGATCACCTTGCGCACGCGCGTGGCGCGGCGCGTCATGCTGGCCCACCGGCAGCACCGGATGGCCCTGGTGCTGTCCATTATCGACAACGGTCCCGGCGTACCGGAACAGATCCGCGACCGTATTTTCCATCCGCTCGTTACCGCCCGTCCCGGCGGCACGGGCCTGGGCCTGAGCCTGGCGCAGGACTTCGTGCAGCAACACGGGGGCATAATCGAATTCGAATCACGTCCCAGGCATACGGAATTCCGCCTGGTGTTGCCGATGGAACCCGCATGAAACCCGTTTGGATCGTAGACGACGACCAGGCCATCCGCTGGGTGCTTGAAAAAGCGCTGGCGCGGGCTGGCGTGACCACGCGCAGTTTTTCGCAGGCGGCCGACGTGCTTGCCGCATTGGAGAACGACACCCCCGCCACGCTGGTATCGGACATCCGCATGCCGGGCGGCAATGGCCTGGACTTACTGCGCAAGATCAAGGATGGGCACCCGTCGCTGCCGGTCATCGTGATGACCGCCTATGCCGACCTGGACAGCACGGTCTCCGCCTTCCAGGGCGGCGCGTTCGATTACCTGGCCAAGCCTTTCGACGTCAACGAAGCCGTCGCGCTGATCCAGCGCGCGGTCCAGGAAAATGCCGACGCGAACGTGGCCCAGGCCGCGGCGCCCAGCGAACCGGGCGCGGAACGCTGGATGATGACGCAGTCCTCGTCCACCGCCATGCAGGAGATCTTTCGCGCCATCGGCCGCCTGGCGCAGTCCAAGGTGACGGTGCTGATCACCGGCGAATCGGGCACCGGCAAGGAATTGGTGGCGCGCGCCCTGCATGGGCATGGCGTGCGCGCCAACGGCCCCTTCGTGGCGCTGAACGCCGCGGCCATTCCGCGCGATCTGCTGGAGGCCGAGCTCTTCGGCCACGAGCGCGGGGCCTTCACGGGCGCCAACAATCTGCGCCGGGGGCGCTTCGAGGAAGCCAACGGCGGCACGCTGTTCCTGGACGAGATCGGCGACATGCCGATCGAGCTGCAGACGCGCCTGCTGCGGGTGCTGGCCGAAGGCAGTTTCTACCGGGTGGGCGGGGCCCAGCCGGTGCGGGTGGACGTGCGCATCGTGGCCGCCACCCACCAGCCGCTGGAGCAGCGGGTGGAGCAGGGCCTGTTCCGCGAAGACCTGTTTCACCGCCTGAACGTCATCCGCCTGCGCCTGCCGCCCCTGCGGGAGCGCGTCGAGGACATTCCGGCGCTGGCGCAGCATTTCCTCACGGTCAGCGCGCGCGCGCTGGGCGTGCCGGCCAAGCGGCTCACGGCCGAGGCGCTGGCCGTCCTCACGCGCTTCGACTTCCCGGGCAACGTGCGCCAATTGGAGAACTTCTGCCATTGGCTGACCGTCATGGCGCCGGGCCAGACCATAGACCGGCAGGACTTGCCGCCGGAAATCCGCGCCATGGAACACCAGGGCGCCGGCGAATCGTCCGCGCGATCCGTCGCGGCGGTGGCCGCGGGGGCGGGTGCCGGCACTGGCGCCGGGACCGGCGCCGAACCGCAGAGCTGGCAGGATTCGCTGCTGCGCGACGCGCAAAGCCGCCTGGACCGGGGCGAGCCCGCCATCATGGCGACGCTGACGCGCCAGTTCGAACGCATCCTGCTGCAGACCGCGCTGGACGCCAGCCGCGGACGGCGGGTCGAGGCGGCCTCGCGGCTGGGCATCGGCCGCAATACCATCACGCGCAAGCTGCGCGATCTGGGCATCGAGGACGAGTAGAAGGCCGAGGCGGCGGGCGGCAAGGATTCCGCCTTGCCGCGGCCGTCGGTTTGGCGGCGATCCTCGGCCGGTTTCAGTGGTCTTTGCCGGGTCTCGGACCGCTTCGTGGCCCTTCGTGGCCTGTCCTTCGTGACCTGCCCGGCCTGGTTCCAGCCGGTTCCAAGCGACTCCAGCCGCTTTCAGGCGGGCGCCGGCGTGCCTTCGGTCAGGCTCGCGCACAACCGTTCCGATTCCAATTTCTTGAGCCACCACTTGAGCGCCTGGCCCTGCACCGGCGTGCGCCAGGCATAGAGCAGTCGCTCGCTGCCGAACTTCCGTTCCTGCGTGGCTTTCTCCACCAATAGGCCTTGCGCCAGGTAGACGCCGGCGAGGGCGCGCGGCAGGTAGCCGCAGCCGAGGCCGCGGATCTGCGCGTCGACCTTGGCCTGCATGGTGGGCATGACGATGCGCTGCTGCTGATCCAGCAGGTTGCGCGTCGCCGGCGGCAGGGCGCGCGCGGTGTCGGCCACCACGATGGCGCAATGGCGGGTGATCTCGGCCGGCGTCAGCGGATGCTCCACCCGCGCCAGCGGGTGATGCGGCGCCACGCAGAAAGTGAAGCGGGCTTCGCCGAGGGGACGGGATTCGTAGCGTCCCGGGGGCGCCGTGGAGGCGTCGGCGCCGATCGCCAGGTCGGCGCGGCCGGCGGCCAGGGCGTCCCACGAACCGCTCAGCACCTCGCTGGAAAAGCGCAGCTTGGTGGCGCTGCCCAGGGCCTGGAATTCCTCGATCAGGTCGTAGATCGGCTTCCACGCGACGACCGCGCCCACGGCGATACGCAGTTCCAGCTCCCAGCCCGTGGCGATGCGGCGCACGCGCCGCGCCAGGTCCTCCAGCGATTGCAGGACCACCCGGCCGTCCTCCAGCAGGGCAGTGCCCGCCGGCGTCAGGACGGCGCGGTGCCCGCTGCGGTCGAACAGCAGCACGTCCAGCTTGTCCTCCAGGCGGCGCACCGCGTAGGTGATGGCCGAGGGCACCTTGTCCAGCTCGCGCGCGGCGCGGGCGAAGCTGCCGGTGCGGGCGATGGCGTCCAGCATCACCAGCAATTCCGGGGTGATGGGCGGCCCGGTGGGCGTATCGGGAGACGCGGCGGAGGGGGGAGGACGGGCCATGGGCAGGGGGATAACCGGAAGGTGGCGGTCCGCGCGGCCGGCAGGCGGGGCAGGCGGTCCGGATTTTCATTCAAATTTATTGAATGATGTCGTCAAAACCATGCGGCTGCAAGCCCTGGAGTCGCCCCCACAATACCTTCCATGGCAGTTCAACAACATACGAGTCAACGGACCTGCGAGTTCAACGGTCCGAACGACCGGGAGTCATCGACATGCTTACCCTCCGTCGCAGTGAAGAACGCGGTTACGCCGACCACGGCTGGCTGAAGAGCCACCACACCTTTTCCTTCGCCGATTACTACGATCGCAACCACATGGGTTTCGGCCCGCTGCGCGTGATCAACGACGACCGCATCGCGGCGGGCCGCGGCTTCGGCACGCACGGCCACCGCGACATGGAAATCCTGACCTATGTGCTGGAAGGCGCCATCGCCCACAAGGACAGCATGGGCAACGGTTCGACCATCCGCCCGGGCGACGTGCAGCGGATGAGCGCCGGCCGCGGCGTGCTGCACTCGGAATTCAATCCGCAAGCCGACCAGGGCACGCACCTGCTGCAGATCTGGATCGAGCCCGACGTCGCGGGCATCGTGCCGGAATACGAGGAGAAGCGCTTCGACGAGGCCGAGAAGCGCGGCCGTCTGCGCCTGGTGGCGTCGCCGGACGGCGCCGACGGCTCGGTCCGCATCCACCAGGACGCGCGCCTGTACGTCGGCTTGTTCGACGGGGCCGAGCGGGCCGAACTGGCCCTGGCCGAGGGCCGCCGCGCCTGGGTGCACGTGGCGCGCGGCAGCGTGGTGGTCAACGGCCAAGCGCTGAAGGCGGGCGACGCGCTGGCGGCGCGGGACGAAAGCCGGCTCGAAGTCAGCCAGGGCGACGGGGCCGAAGTGCTGGTGTTCGATCTGCCGTAATGCCGTGATGCCGTGGATCGCCGCGGTCGCGGCGGGAGGCGGGCTTCGGGGTTTCGGCTCCGGGGCTCGTCCGACGACCGGCGATTCTACGATCCCGTGATCCGGCGATCCCGCGTGATCCGGCGATTCCGTGATCCGGAGATTCCTGTCCAGCGTTGCCTTTCCAGCATTACCTGTCCGGCGATACTTTCTTGCCGATTATCCTTGGAGCCCTCCATGTCCACACCGACCCAAGATCCCTCGTCCGCCATCGAAACCATCGTCGTGCCGCGCACCAGCGACCTGGGCGGCTTCGAGGTCCGGCGCGCGCTGCCGTCCGTCCGCAAGCGCACGGTCGGTCCTTTCGTCTTCCTGGACCAGATGGGGCCGGCGCTGCTGGCGGCGGGGCAGGGCCTGGACGTGCGTCCGCATCCCCATATCGGCCTGTCCACGGTCACCTACCTGTATGAAGGCGCCATCGTGCATCGCGACGGCGCGGGCCATGTGCAGACCATATTGCCGGGAGAAGTGAACTGGATGACCGCCGGGCGCGGCATCGTGCACTCCGAGCGCTCGCCGGTGGAGAGCCGCGCGCGCGAGCAGCGCATCGCCGGCCTGCAGGCGTGGGTGGCCTTGCCGCGAGAACGGGAGGAAACCGATCCCGGCTTCGTCCACTATGGATCAGAGTCCCTGGCCGAGGCCGAAGGCGAGGGCGTGCGCGCGCGGATCATTGCCGGATCGCTGTTCGGCCAGACCTCGTCGGTGCCCACCCTGTCGCCGCTGTTCTTCGGCGACGTGCGCCTGCAGGCCGGGGTGCGGGTGCTCCTGCCGGCGGAATACGAGGAACGCGCGGCCTACATCGCCAGCGGCGCGGTGGAGATCGAAGGGCAGGTGCACGAGGCCGGCCGCCTGGTCGTATTCGCGCCGGGTTGTCCGGTGGCGCTGCGGGCGCGCGACGAGGCGCGCATCGCCCTGCTGGGCGGCGAGCCGCTGGACGGCCCGCGCCACGTATGGTGGAACTTCGTGTCGAGCAGCGCGGACCGCATCGCGCAGGCCCGCGAGGATTGGATGCGCGATCGCTTCGCCCAGACCGTGCCCGGAGACGAAACGGAATTCATCCCGGCCCCGGAACTGAAGCGGAGCTGATTCGGGGTTCCGCTCCCGCGACCTATGTGGCTTGTGCCGCGTATACGGCATAGGCGACATATGCGGTATAGACGGTATGTCCGGCAGCCACGCCGCGGATTTTTCCGCGCGCGCCGACCGCTTCCCGATATCATGCGAACAGCCCGGGCCCGGATGAGGCCCGGCATCGCAGAATATCGAGGAGACAACCATGACCCTGCCGGTCCGGCGTCCGTTCGCCGCCATCCGCGTTCGCGCGGCATCCCATGCCATCGCGCCCGTCCCCGCCATGAGGGGGCGGCTGGCGCGCGCCGCGGTTTTCTGCGCGGCGGCCGTCGCGCTCGCCGCCGGCGTCGCCACCGCCGGTGCGGCCCGGGCGGCCGGCTTTCCCGCGCGGCCGATCACCTTTATCGTTCCCTATACGCCGGGCGGCACCACCGACATCGTGGCGCGCACCGTCAGCCAGAAGCTGGGGGAAAGATTCGGCCAGACGGTCATCGTGGAAAACCGTCCGGGCGCCGGCGGCAACATCGGCATGGAGGCGGTCGCCAAGGCCGCGCCGGACGGCTACACCATCGGCTTCGGCGCCATCTCGACCAACGCGCTCAATCCCTTCGTCTATCCGTCCATGCCTTTCGATCCCACCAAGGCGTTCACCGGCATCAGCATGCTGGGCACGTCGGCCGTCGTGATCGATGTCGGCCCGCAAGTGCCGGTCAAGGACGTCGCGGGCCTCGTCGACTATGCCAGGAAGCACCCGGGCCTGGGCTTCGGCACGCCGGGCACCGGCACGTCCATGCACCTGGCCGGCGTCCTGTTCGACCAGGCGACCGGCGCGGGACTGCAGCACGTGCCGTACAAGGGCAGTTCGCAGGCCATCAACGACCTGCTGGGCGGGCACATCGACATCCTGTTCGACAACCTGCCGGCATCGCTGCCGCATATCAAGGCGGGGAAGATCCACGCGCTGGCGGTCACCGGCAGCGAGCGCTCCAGCGTGCTGCCGGACGTGCCGACGCTCAAGGAGCTGGGCTATGCCGGCGCGGTGGTGGACCCTTGGTTCGCCGTCTATGGCCCGGCGGGCATGCCGGACGACGTCACCCAGGCCTTGAGCGAGGCTTTCCGCTGGGCGCTGGCGCTGCCCGACGTCAAGGAGAAGCTGCGCCTGGCGGGCTTCAATCCCTACGGATCGACGCCGCGCGAAGTCGATACGCTGAGCCGTTCGGAATACGAGCGCTTCAAGGCGCTTTCGGCCAAGGTGTCCTTGAAGGCGGAATAGCCGCGCGGGCCTTGGTGTCCAGTCGCGCCGGCCTGGCTACGCGCCGGCGCCTGCCTCCTGGCTGCCGCGCGCATACGCCGCCGCGCGCCGCTCGGCCAGCGCCGTTCGGCGTATGAAATCCGCGACCCCGGCGTCGGCCGGATGATGGCGCAGGGCGTAGGGCGTGTCCCACTGCGCCAGCCGGCCATCTCGCATCACACCGATACGGTCCGCGATGGCGAAGGCCTCGTCCTGGTCGTGCGTGACCAGCAACGCGGTGTTGCCGCTGGCCCGCAGAATGTCGCGCAGTTCGAAGGCCAGCCGCTCGCGCGAGTCCGCGTCCAGGTTGGAGAAGGGCTCGTCCAGCAACAGCAGTTCGGGCGCCGGCGCCAGGGCGCGCGCCAGCGCCACGCGCTGCTGCTGTCCGCCGGACAATTCGTGCGGATAGCTGCCGGCCATCGCTTCCAGGCCGACCAGCGCCAGCATGTCGCGCACGCGTTCCCGCTGCCGCGGTTTCGGCTGCCGGCGCAGGCCGAAGCCGACATTGCCCGCGACGTCCAAGTGCGGGAAAAGCGCATAGTCCTGGAACATCATGCCGACGCGGCGCGCCTGCGGCGCCACGGCGGACGCCGGGCTCGCTATCTCGGCGCCGTCCAGGCGGATGCGGCCGCGGCGCAGGGGTTCGAAGCCGGCAATGGCGCGCAGCACCGAGGTCTTGCCGCAGCCGGACGGCCCCAGCAGGCAGCCGATGTGGCCGCGCTCCAGCGCCAGGCTCAGCGCGTCGACGACGACGCGCGGGCCCTGGCCGGTGTCGTAGGCCAGTTGCAGTTGGTCGAGTTCGAGCAGGACGGTCATGGCGGGGACCCGGATCGGGAAGGCAAGGGCGGCCCGGCCGGCGCCGGCGTGCGTCCGGAAAAACGCGGCGCGGCCTGCGCCCGGGCCAGCAGGATGACCGGCAGCAGTCCGGCGGCGACGATGCCCAGGGCCGCGACCGCGCCCTCCTCATAGGCGCCGCGCGCCGCCTCGGCATACAGCCAGGTCGCCAGCGTATCGAAATTCATGGGCCGCAACAGCAGCGTGGCCGGCAGTTCCTTCATCGTGTCGACGAAGACCAGCAGCGCCGCGCTCGCCAGCGCCGGGCGCAGCAGCGGCAGGTGCACGCGCCTGAGGACGCCGCCGGCGTTTTCGCCCAGCAGCCGCGCGGCCTGTTCCAGCGAAGGCGGAATGCGCGCCAGGCCCGCTTCGATGCTGCCGGCGGCGATTGCCAGGAAGCGGATGACGTAGGCGATGACCAGCGCGCTCATCGAGCCCATGAGTATCTGTCCGGCGCCCAGTCCCAGCCAGGCGAGGACGTCGTCGAAAATTGCCAAGGGCGTCAGCAGGCCGATGGCCAGCACCGTGCCGGGTATGGCGTAGCCCAGGCTGGCGACGCGCGGGCCCCATGCGAGCGCGCCGCCGCGCGCGCTTTCGCGGACCCGGCGCGCGGCCCAGGCCACGGCCAGCCCACAGGCCAGGGTCGCCAAGGTCGCCGCGGCCGCGACGCCGGCGGTGTTGCGGGCGGCGGCCCACAACTGGCTGGAGACGCCGCCCACCAGATGCAGGCGTTTCTGCGTTTCCCACAACAGATACAGCGCCGGCGCGACGAAGCCCAGCAGGACGGGCAGGGCGCCCAGCCCGCAGGCGAAGCAGGCGCGCAGCCCATGCAGGCGCCGCGGTTGCATGGGGCGGGGCCGTTGCGTGGCGGCGTAGCGTTGGCGGCGCCGGCCGCGCCGTTCCAGCAGGATCAGGGCCAGCACGCAGGCCAGCATGGCCAGGGCGATCTGCGCCGCGCCGGCCAGGTCCGACCGCGTCACCCATGTCGTGTAGACCGATACGGTCAGCGTCTGGACGCCGAGGAATTCCGACGCGCCGATATCGTTGAGCGTCTCCAGCAACGCCAGGCTGACGCCGACGGCCAGCGCCGGCCGCGCCATCGGCAGCGCCACGCGCCAGAACACGCCCCAGCGGCCGGCGCCCAGCGTGCGCGCGGCTTCCAGCACATTGGCGGCCTGGGTCGCGAACAGCGCCCGCATGCTCAGGTAGACGTAGGGATAAAGCGCGAAGCCCAGCACGAAGATCGCGCCCGGCAGCGAACGCAGGTCGGGCAGGCGGAACTGGCGCGGATTGTCGTAGCCGAGCAGGGCGCGCAGCGCGCTCTGCACCGGGCCGATCGGATGCAGCAGGTCGAGATAGGCGTAGGCCAGGATGTAGGTGGGCATCGCCAGCGGCAGCAGCAGCGCCCAGGACAGCAGCCGCCGGCCGCGGAAATCGTAGGCGCTGACCAGCCAGGCGCCGCCCACGCCCAGGAGCGTGGTGAGCGCGCCCACGCCCGCCAGCAGCGCGCCGGTATTCAGCGCGGCCTGCGGCAGCACGTGGCGGCCCAGGTGGGCCCAATGCGCGGTGTCGCCGCTCAGGGCCCAGCCGGCCAGGGCCGCGAGCGGCGCGCAGACCAGCAGGGCGATCAGCGCCGCCGCCCAGGACCAGGGCGTGGATGGCGTCATGCGGGCCGCGCGGCTTACTGGTCGAAGCCGACCTTGTCGACCAGTTCGCTGGCCTGCTTGCGATAGCGGGCGATGTCGGCCACCGGCAGCGTATCGACCTTCAGCGGGCCGAAGGACGCGACCACCGGGTCGAGCTGCACGCCGGCGCGCACCGGGTATTCATAGTTGGCCTGGGCATAGAGGGCCTGGGCCGGCGCCGACACCAGGTAGGTCAGCAGCTTGACCGCGCCTTCCTTGTGCGGCGCGTGGCGCGCCACGGCCGCGCCGCTGATATTGACGTGGGTGCCGTCGCCCTCGATGAAGGTGGGACGGATGACCTTGATGGCGTCGCCCCACTTGCGCGCGTCGCTGCCGGCTTCGGCGTTCTTCATGTGGCCCGCGTAGTAGGCGTTGGCCAGGCCGATGTCGCAGATGCCCCCGAGTATGTCGCGCGCCACGTCGCGGTCGCCGCCGGTCGCCTTGCGCGCCAGGTTGGCCTTGACGCCGCGCAGCCATTTTTCCGTGGCCTCGGCGCCGTCGTGGGCGATCATCGCCGCCACCAGGCCGGTGTTGTAGGGGTGCTGGCCCGAGCGGATGCAGACCTTGCCCTTCCATTTCGGATCGGCCAGGTCTTCGTAGCGGAAGCTGTCCAGGGGCAGGTCTTTCTCGGCATAGAGCACGCGGTCGCGCAGCGACAGGGCGTACCAGGCGCCGCCGGCGCCGCGCAGGTTGGCCGGCACGGCGGCCTCGATCTCGGGCGACGGCGCGGGCTGCGTGACGCCGCCGTCGACGAGGTCCATCAGGTTGCCGATGTCCACCGTCATCAGCACGTCGGCGGGGGACTTTTCACCCTCGGCCTTGACGCGCTCCAGCAGGCCGTCCTTGACGAACACGGTGTTGACCTTGACGCCGCTTTCCTTGGCATAGGCGTCCAGCAGCGGCTGGATCAGCTTGGGTTCGCGGGTGGTGTAAAGGGTGACTTCCTCGGCGGCGTGCGCGGGCGTGGCGGCGGCCAGCGCCAGGAGCGCGAGCAGCGGGACGAGACGGGGCAGGGTGGGGGACATGGGGGATCTCCTGGCAATCGCGCCGCGCGGCGGCGGCAGGGCTGAGAATCCAGTAACGAAAATGATTCTCAAAACGCGGAAGCCGCAAGATAGCAGGAAGTTCCCGTTCGTTCAACTTAATGTAAGGAATCTGGCGTGGCGCGGGACCAACCCGCGAAAAAGAAGAGCGTGTCTTTTTACGCCGTCACCGCGATGGAGCTGATTAACGAGCGCGAGTTTCAGCGGGTGCCGGGGCTGCGGCTGGAAAACTGGACGGTGGAACCGGCGCAAGGGTGAGGGCGGCCGCGCCGGCGACACGGCATCGGCCGTTCGGGGCCCGTCACTGCCTTGCCGCCGGTCACATTTGGCATAAGCACATGCCGAATGCGTCTAAACCAAAGCCGCCAATGAGAACGTTTATCATCAAAAAGCGCTAAAATCGGAAATTCCTTTAATGGCTCGGCGCGTCCTTTTTGCGCGGGCCGGCGGCGACGGCTCCAAGGAGTTGCCGCGACGCATCTCCTTATCCGCGCATCTTCCTATCCGATATGGCAGCCTTCAACACCGAGCGCGTCTTGAGCGTGCACCACTGGAACGACACCCTTTTCTCCTTCAAGACCACCCGCGACGCGGCGCTGCGCTTCCACAACGGCCATTTCGTCATGATCGGCCTGGAAGTGGAGGGCAAGCCCCTGCTGCGCGCGTATAGCATCGCCAGCGCGAACTACGAAGAGAACCTCGAATTCCTCAGCATCAAGGTGCCCGACGGCCCGCTGACCTCGCGCCTGCAGCACCTGAAGGAAGGCGACACCATCCTGGTCAGCCGCAAGCCGGTGGGCACGCTGGTGGTGGACGACCTGAAGCCCGGCAAGCACCTGTACCTGTTCGGCACCGGCACCGGCCTGGCGCCGTTCATGAGCATCATCAAGGACCCGGACGTCTACGAACGCTTCGAAAAGGTCGTGCTGGTGCATGGCGTGCGCTGGGTCAGCGAACTGGCCTACGCCGACTACATCCAGAACGAGCTGCCGGCCAACGAGTTCTTCGGCGACATGGTCAACGGCAAGCTGGTCTATTACCCGACCGTCACGCGCGAGCCCTTCCGCAACCAGGGCCGCATTACGGAACTGGTCGAGAACGGCAAGCTGTTCGAGGACATCGGCCTGCCACCCCTGAGCCCCGAAAACGACCGCGCCATGATCTGCGGCAGCCCGCACATGCTGGCCGACATCAGCGCCATGCTGGACAAGCGCGGCTTCGTCGTGTCGCCGGGCGTCGGCCAGCCGGGCGACTACGTCGTGGAACGGGCCTTCGTCGAGAAGTAATCCGGCCGGCCCGGGCAGGGCATCGGCTTTTATGCCGGCGCTTGCCGGGGCGTTTGGCGACGGGGGCGAGTGGCGTCTTGCAGGAAGACGTAGAAATTGGCTTCCAGATTGCGGCTCATGGCCTGTCTCTTGACGGTGCGCGCGGCGCGGTGCGCGGCCGCGTAATCGAAACGCCATACGCTGATTGCTTCCTTGCCGAGGTGTTGAAGCATTCTCTGGGTAAACCTTCCGTTATCCGTTTTTTCCAGGAATGCCCTCCCCATATCCTCGGTGGTGCGATGATCGTGGAAACCGGTGGAGAACGCGCCCAGGTATTGTTCTGTCTCGCTGCGTGTGTGGAAGTTTACGACGTGCGAGTATTCGATGATGCGTATGCGTTTCGCATCGAATCCCGCGACGCGAGAGGCCTGATAGGCGAACACATCGCTTCCGAAGTAATCCGATGTTTTCTCTTGCCGGAACGCCAGCTCGATGGTGACCTTATCGTCGGCAAACGCAGTTCGGAACACGCTTTTCGGTTCCCCGTACACCCTGCTCGATTCCGGAGGCGAGGGATAGGTGCCGTTAGGTCGTGAGAGGACCGTGGTTGTGTATCCGCTGAAGCCATCATCGGTTCCCGAGCTTATTCGATGGTCAAATGCCTTCGCCACGAATTCCCTTCTTTCGTCGTCGCTCCTGGCCGCCTGGGATGCTTGCGCCGTGGTTGAGCGTCCATGCATGTCTCTTGAGTCATCCTGGTTTACCAGTGCGGCAGAAGGGCCCTCGGCCTGTGCGACTTCCTCCACGATCCTGATGACGCTTTCGAAGATGATCAGGGCATCCGGGGCCTGGAGCGCTCTATAGTCGAATGTCGACGGGGCCGGGCGGAATGTGCGTAACACGCTGGCGTGGGCTGCTGGGCCGCCGTCTTCCGGGTCGTCGTGAACGGTCCCGAACGCGTCTGTCATGGTCGCCGGGTTGTTGCCCATGGCGCGATACAGGTTGAGGCCATCCGTGGCGCCGGCGGGGTCCGGGCTTATCCATCGTCCTGTCCACGGCTGGTAATAGCGCAAGCCGTAGTAGTAGAACCCGGTGGCGTCGCGCTCCTTGCCGGAATAGCGGATGAATTTGTATTTGACCTCGCTGTCGGTGCGCGATGTCAGCACCGCCGTGCCGCCGTAGGGGTAGTACTCCTCGCGGGTGATGAGGTTGCCGTCCTGGTCGGTTTCGACCATGCAGGATTGTTGGCGGTCGCTGTATTGGTAGCGCAGTTGCAGGTTGGGGATGTCTGAAGGCTTGGCCGTGCCGGCGGGCCAGTTCAATATCCGCGCGCCGTCGTCCAGCACGATCACTTCCAGTTGTTCTCCTGTGCCGGTGTCGCTGCGCAGCTCCAGGCCGGGGAGATAGCGCGTGTCGGTATGGTTCCAGATGCTGCCGGCCTTGCTGCTGCCGTATTTGCGTATCCGTTGGCCGTCGCCGTCGTAGGCATATTGTTCGCGGTCGCTATTGTTCCAATCCGGTTCCGCCTCTCCGGGGGCACGATAGGCGGTCACCACGCAATAAAGCCGATGCAGCGGCGTCCAGTACATGGGCTGGTTGGGGTTGCCGTCCACGCAGATGCTCTTGCCGGCGCTGTCGAAATAGTTGTCGATGTTGTCCGGAGTCGGTCCCGGGTAGTTGGCCGTGCAGACGGCGCGGTTGCTGGCGCGGCCCACGACCAGCTTGCGGGTCGGGGGCATGGCGCCGGTCCAGTCGGCGCTGCCTGTCGAGGTGAGATTGCCGCCGAGGTCGTAGGTGTAGGCGCGTGTGTAAGGACGATAGTCGGGCGTGGTCGATGGCTTGAATGCGCCGCCGGGCCAGTCGGTGCCCTTGGGGCTGCTATCGACGTAGTTCTCGCGGCCGCTGGCATTGGTGAGTTGATACAGGGCATCGTAGGCATAGACGCGGTCGGGCGTGGCGACGCGGTTACGGAAGAAAGTGACCTGCGCGCCGGGGCTGTCGTCGGATAGCGCGGTGACGTTGCCTACGCCATCGTAGGTATAGGCTAGGGCCTGGAGGCGAGTCATGCTGCTGCGGATATTTCCTTCGGTGCGCGTGTCGGTAAGTCTCTTGGTTTCCGATATGCGTGATGCCGTGATTGAAACCAAGCGCCCGGTAATCTGCGGTTCGTAGGTGTACGCCACCTGGATTCCGTTAGCGTCGCTGCGGGTGTCGATCTCGTCGGCGGCGGTATAAACGATGGCGGTGGTGACCGGCATGCGATTGCCGCCCTTGGGTGTGACCGCGGTTGAATACTTGCGTCCGGCGCAGTCGTAGCCCGTGTGCTGCTGATGGCCTTGGGCATCGGTCTGGGTCAACACCTGGGCCAGGGCGTTGTAGGTCCAGCACGTGGCGTACGGATCACGCCCCTCCAGAAGCGACTTGTTGGCGATGAAAGGCGGCTTGTTGTCGCTGACCATCCAGTTGTTGTCGGGGTCGCAGGCAAGCGCCAGGAAGCTGCGATCTTGCCGCAGGGCATGCCCCTGTACGCTATAGCCCAACACACTCATGTCGAGCAGGCCGGCGGTATCGAAGTGCTGGAGGAGTTGCCCGCGTTGGTTGGCGTTGCGCGGGTCGCCGGCATTGAGCGGATCGTAGGTGTCGCCCGGCTGCCCGCTTGCCTCGCCATAGAACCAAAGATCGCAGGCGCCGACGTTCCGCATGCTGGCCATTCCGCCTGGCGTTGTGGACGAAGTGGAGGTAGCGAATACGGTGGACGTGGCAGGCGTAGCAAGCGTGATGGGCGCAGCGGACGCAAGCGGCGAGGTGGCGCGGACCCTTTGTACGGGACGGCCCAAGGCATCGTAATACCAGCGAACGGTGAGGGCGTTATCCGACCGCAACTGGCTGTCGCGCCCTTGGCTGTAGTGCCAGAAAGGCCGGCCCACGATATCAGCGCACGCCCTGGACGTGCCCGCGTCCGCGCTCACGGTTTCCAGCACCTGCCCGGACAAGGCCGGCACGTGGCGAAAGTTCAGCGTCGAACCGCCGAAGAATCGCGGGTCCTGCGACGAAAGCAACTGCCCCAGAGCGTTATGCGTGTAAGCGTCGACGTATTGCGCCGCCACCGCCCCTTCGGCGCCGCGGTTGTAGCGCAGCGTGCGCACGCCCAGTCCACGGTTGTCGCGGACCGTGATCGTCGGGGTGCCAGCGCAAAGGTTCGCCATCGCTCGCGTCGCCGGAAGCGGTCAGGGGGAGCTTGTTTGTATACCCGGGCCACCGCCGCGGCGCCTCTGCGATTCGGCACGATTCTTTTGAATCGGGACTGGCGGACGGCCCTCGCAAGACAGGAGAACCGCCCCGGCGGACCCACATCAAGCAATCACTCAGGCTCGATCCCGGCCTGCTTGATGATATTCGCCCACTTCTTCGATTCGCTCTGCTGGAAGGTTGCCAGTTCCGCGGGCGTGGAGGTTTCCGGCACGGTGCCCGTCAGCTTGTAGAACTGCTGGGCCGCCGGTCCCTTGGTGGCCTCGGCCAGCAGGTCATGCAGCTTCTGGACGACGGCCGGCGGCGTGTTGGCCGGGGCATAGGCGGCGAACCAGTAACCCATCTCGTAGCCCGGCACGCCGGCCTCGGCGATGGTCGGCACGTCCGGCGCCAGCGGCGAGCGCTTCAACGTCGTCACGCCCAATGCGCGCAACTTGCCGGATTGCACCTGCGGCAGGCCGGTGGCGGTGTCGGTGATCATCAGGGTGATCTGGCCGCCCAGCAGGTCCGTGACCGCCAGCGGATTGCTCTTGTAAGGCACGTGCAGCAGCTTGACGCCGGTCATCTGCTGCAGCAATTCGCCCGCGATGCGGCTGCTGGAGCTGCCGCTGCCGAAGCTGAGCTTGCCCGGATTCTTGCGCGCGGCGTCCAGCAGGTCCTGGACGTTCTTATAAGGCGAGTCCGGCCGCACCACCATGATCTGGGCCCCCTTGCCCAACAGCGTCAAGGGCGCGTAGTCCTTCACGGGGTCGTACTGCAAGTGCTTGTACAAATGCTCGTTGGCGGCGTGCGTGGTATTGGTGGTGATCAGCACGGTGTAGCCGTCGGGCGCGGCCCGCGCCACCGTTTGCGCGCCTATCATGGCGCTGGCGCCCGGCTTGTTCTCGATGATCACGGCCTGGCCGCTTTCCTGCGTCACGCCCTGGCCGATGGCGCGGCCGATCTGGTCGGTGGCGCTGCCCGGCGCGAACGGCACCACGAAGGTAATGGGGTGGTTGGGAAAATCGGCGGCCTGTGCCGCCGGGGCCAGGGCGGCGCCGGCCAGCAGCAGCGCAAATACGCGGGACGCGGTGAATCGCATGAGTGTCTCCGGTTGTGATTGTGATTTGTGGCTGCACTATAGGCAGGTAGAGGCCGATTCGTGAAATCGAAAAACAGGATGAATTCATAGATAAACCCGATGCCGCCATGCACAGGGAGGTTTCGCCCGCTTGCGAGGATGCGGAAGCCGTCGATTTGCGTGTCCCGAGGAAAGCAGGCCCCCTGAGGGATAGCCCGGAATCGGATAGTCCTGAGGCCGAAATCGCCGCTGGAGCCAAACCTTTTCCGCCCGTCCGTTACAACTACCGCATTCACCCGCCGTCCCGTCCAGGTCTTTCGCATGCAACTATTGATGATTAAACTTCGATAGACTAAGGATTAAGTCAGACAACGCCTTTCAAGGATCCCCTCATGAGCAAGCAGATCATCCACACCCAGGCCGCGCCCGCCGCCGTGGGACCTTACTCCCAGGCGGTGGCCGTGAATGGCGGCAAGACGGTCTACCTGTCGGGCCAGATCGGCCTGGAGCCGCACACCGGGGATATGGTTTCCGAGAATTTCGAGGCCCAGGTGCGCCAGGCCTTCGAGAACATGCAGGCCGTCATCAAGGAAGCAGGCGGCACGCTGGAGAACATCGTCAAGCTCACCCTGTTCCTGACGGACCTGGGCAAGTTCGCCGCCGCCAACGCCATCATGGCCGAGATCATTCCGCAGCCGTTCCCGGCGCGTTCGACGGTGGGCGTGGCGAGCCTGCCCAAGGGCGCCCAGTTCGAGGTCGAAGCGATTCTGGTCATCTAGACCCCATCGATCGTTCCACGCGAGCGGCCGCGCCGCTTGCAGGACCCACGCGCGACATGCCTGTTTCAGCGGCTTCCCGCAAACCCGCTCCCGCGGCCGACGGCAAACCCGCCTCCCGGCGCGGCAAGACCGCCGGCGCGAAGGCGGACAAGGCCGACGGCGCCGCGCCCCGTTCCGACCTGGAACGGCGGCTGCGCACGCTCGGGCTGACCACGTCCATGGACCTGGTGCTGCACCTGCCGCTGCGCTATGAGGACGAAACGCGGGTCATCCCCATCTCGGCGCTGCGGCCGGGCTATCCGGCCCAGGTCGAAGGCGAGATCACGCGCTGCGAGGTCACGTACCGGCCGCGCCGGCAACTGACCGCCGCCATCGCCGACGAATCCGGCGAGCTGCAATTGCGCTGGCTGAACTTCTATCCCAGCCAGCAGAAGCAATTGACGGTGGGCCGGCGCCTGCGGGCGCGCGGCGAGGTGCGCGGCGGCATCTTCGGGCGCGAAATGGTGCATCCGCGCATGGCGTCCGCCGACGCGCCCCTGGCGACGTCGCTCACGCCGGTCTATCCGACCACGGAAGGCCTGCAGCAGCCGGTGCTGCGCAAGGCCATCGCGCAGGCGCTGGCCGAGACCGACCTGGGCGACACCTTGCCGGACGCGGTGCGTGAACGCTACGACCTGCAGCCTTTCGACGCTTCCATCCGTTTGCTGCACGCGCCGCCGCCGGGCGTCAGCGAGGACGCCTTGATCGAGCGCGCGCATCCGGCCTGGCTGCGCGTCAAGTTCGACGAGTTGCTGGCGCAGCAGTTGTCGCTGGCGGCGGCGCGCGCGGCGCGGCGCGCCAACCGCGCCATGCCGCTGCGCGCGACGGACGCCCCGGACGGCCTGGTGGCGCGCCTGTACGGCGTGCTGCCGTTCACGCTGACGGCCGCGCAGATGCGCGTGGTGGCGGAAATCCGCGCCGACCTGGGCCAGCCTTATCCCATGCACCGCCTGCTGCAAGGCGACGTCGGCAGCGGCAAGACGGTGGTGGCGGCCATCGCCGCGGCGCAGGCCATCGAGGCCGGCGCGCAGGTGGGGCTGATGGCGCCGACGGAAATCCTGGCCGAACAGCATTTCGGCAAGTTGGTGGATTGGCTGCGGCCGCTGGGCGTGCGCATCGCATGGCTCAGTGGCAGCCTGGGGGCGAAGGCGCGCCGCGAGGCCGTCGCCGCGGTGGCCGCGGGCGACGTCGACCTGGTGGTGGGCACGCAGGCCCTGATCCAGGACCACGTGGAGTTCGCGCGCCTGGGCCTGTCCATCGTGGACGAACAGCATCGCTTCGGCGTCGGCCAGCGGCTGGCGCTGGCGCGCAAGGGCGAAGCGCCGCGGGCGCGGCTGATTCCGCATCAACTGAACATGAGCGCCACGCCCATTCCGCGCACGCTGGCGATGACGTTTTTCGCCGACCTGGACGTCTCGGTGATCGACGAGCTGCCGCCCGGCCGCACCCCGGTGGTGACCAAGCTGGTCAGCGACGCGCGCCGGGAGGAAGTCATCGCCCATATCGCGCAGGCGGCGCGGCAGGGCCGCCAGGTCTATTGGGTCTGCCCGCTGGTCGAGGAAAGCGAGGCGCTGGAATTGCAGACGGCCGTCGACACGCACCAGGCCTTGTGCGAGGCCTTGCCCGATCTGCGGGTCGGGCTGGTGCACGGGCGCTTGTCGCAGTCCGAGAAGGCCGAGGTCATGCAGGCGTTCCGCGCGGGCGAGGTCGACGTGCTGGTGGCGACCACGGTCATCGAGGTCGGCGTCGACGTGCCCAATGCCTCGCTGATGGTGATCGAGCATGCCGAGCGTTTCGGCCTGGCCCAGTTGCATCAACTGCGCGGGCGGGTAGGGCGGGGCACGGCGGAGTCCGTGTGCGTGCTGCTGTACGCGAGGCCCTTGTCCGGCGTCGCCCGCGAACGCCTGCGCGCCATGTTCGAAACCTCGGATGGCTTCGAGATCGCGCGCCGCGACCTGGCGCAGCGCGGCCCCGGCGAGTTTCTCGGCACGCGCCAGTCGGGCACCGCGCTGTTGCGCTTCGCCGATATCGAAATCGATGCCCGAATCGCCGAGCAGGCCCGCGAAGCCGCGGCCTGGCTGCGCGCCGAGCATCCGGCGGCCGCCGAGGCGCATCTGGCGCGCTGGATGCGCGGCCGCGAAGATTTTCTACGGACCTGAGATCCTGGCCGCCGTCCGGGCCACATTACTGGAACCGCGAATATGACGCTCACCGAACTCAAATATATCGTCGCCGTTGCGCGCGAGCGCCATTTCGGCCGTGCGGCCGAGGCGTGTTTCGTCAGCCAGCCGACCTTGTCGGTGGCCATCCGCAAGCTGGAGGACGAGCTGGGCGTGACCATCTTCGAGCGCGGCGGCGCCGAGGTCGGCGTGACGGCGATCGGCCAGCGCATCGTCGCGCAGGCGCAGAAGGTGCTGGAGGAAAGCGCGGGCATCAAGGAAATCGCCCGCCATGGGCACGATCCGCTGGCGGGGCCGCTGCGCGTGGGCGTGATCCACACCATCGGTCCCTATCTGTTGCCGCGCCTGGTGCCGGTGCAGATCGCGCGCACGCCGCAGATGCCGCTGCTGCTGCAGGAGAACTTCACGGTGCGCCTGGTGGAACTGCTGCGCCAAGGCGAGATCGATTGCGCCATCATGGCCTTGCCGCTGCCCGAGGCCGGACTGGTGGTGCAGCCCTTGTACGACGAACCTTTCCTGGTGGCGGTGCCGCGCGACCATCCCTGGGCCAAGCGCAAGAGCATCCACGCCGAGGACCTGAAGCAGCAGACCATGCTGCTACTGGGCAGCGGGCACTGCTTCCGCGACCAGGTGCTGGAAGTCTGTCCTGAACTGTCGCGGTTTTCCGCGGCCAGCGACGGCATCCAGCGCACCTTCGAGGGGTCGTCGCTGGAAACCATACGTCACATGGTCGCCGCCGGCATCGGCATCACGGTGCTGCCGATCACGGCGGTGCCCGAACATCCGCCCGCCGACAGCCTCCTGACCTATGTTCCGCTGGAGCCGCCGACGCCCGACCGGCGCGTGGTGCTGGCCTGGCGGCGCAGCTTTCCGCGCCTGGCGGCCATCGAGGCGCTGGCGCAGTCCATCTACGCCACGCAGTTGCCGGGCGTGCGGATGCTGGAGAACGAGGTGGCCTCGCATCAGGATTGATGGATTGACGGCGGCCGCGGCGGGTCGGAACGCGAGGGACGTTGCCGCGGAATTGGCGGCCTGGTCTTATCGGCGGATTCTTGTTGAGTGTCAAAAGCTGTTTATTTGCTAGTGGTATTCTTGTTGAGCATTTCATCCAATTAAACGAGGCTCATCCATGGCTAAAGTTTCCAAGAACAACGCTGGCGCACCGCGGATCAACATCGGCATCTCCGACAAGGACCGCGCGGCCATTGCCGCCGAACTGTCCAAGTTGTTGGCTGACTCGTACACGCTGTACCTGATGACGCACAACTTCCACTGGAACGTCACCGGGCCGCTGTTCAACACGCTGCACACGATGTTCATGACCCAGTACACGGAAGAGTGGAACGCGCTGGACAGCATCGCCGAACGCATCCGCGCGCTGGGCCACCACGCGCCGGGCACGTATCGCGAATACGGCAAGCTGTCCTCCATCGCCGAGCCGGACTCGGTGCCCGAGGCGATGGAAATGGTGCGCCTGCTGGTGAAGGGCAATGAATCGGTCGCCAAGACGGCGCGCGCCGCTTTCGAAAAGGCCGACGGCGCCAACGACCAGCCCAGCGCCGACCTGCTGACCCAGCGCCTGGACGTGCACGAGAAGAACGCCTGGATGCTGCGTAGCTTGCTGGAGTAAGGGGTAACGCCGTCCGGGGGCGATCGTCCCTTACCCTTGCACGACCTCTTGGCGCTGGGTGCCCAATCCATCGATACCTAGCGTCACGACATCTCCCGCCTTCAGGTATATGGGCGGCTTCAGGCCCATTCCGACGCCGGGAGGCGTGCCGGTGGAAATGATGTCGCCAGGCTGCAGGCTCATGAACCGGGACAGGTACGCCACCAACTGGCGCACGTTGAAGACCATGGTCTCGGTTGAGCCGTGCTGGCGGCGCACGCCGTTGACCTCCAGCCACATTCCCAGCCGCTGCGGATCCGCCACTTCATCGCGCGTCGCGAGCCATGGGCCGATGGGTCCAAAGGTGTCGGCCGACTTGCCCTTGGTCCATTGGCCTTGGCGCTCGATCTGGAACGCGCGTTCCGACACGTCGTTGACGAGGCAATAACCGGCGACATGGTCCATCGCGTCCGCTTCGCTCACGTACTTGGCGGGCTTGCCGATCACGACACCCAGTTCCACCTCCCAGTCAGTCTTGGTCGATCCGCGCGGAATCTCGATCGCGTCATTCGGGCCGGCGATGGCGGACGTCGCCTTCATGAAAATGATGGGTTCGGACGGCACCGTCGCGCCGGTTTCCGCGGCGTGGTCGGAATAGTTCAGGCCGATACAGATGAACTTGCCGGTGCCGCCGACACAGGGACCAAGGCGCGGCTGTCCTTCCACCCGAGGTAGCTGCTCGAGGTCGAGCGTGGCAAGCGCCTGTACGCCGGCGGGCGTCAGCACGTCGCCCGCGATGTCGGCGACATGGGCCGAGAGGTCGCGCAGGTGGCCCCGCGCATCGAGCAGGCCGGGTTTTTCATGGCCCGCGAGGCCGTAGCGAACGAGTTTCATCAAGGCATCCTTTGGATGTGTGGATAGGAAGAGGGAATGCGAGCAGGGGCCAGGCAGCAGGTGAGCTTCAGGCGTCGCAACGCAGGCGCTGCACGACGGCCTCGTCCACATCGATGCCCAGGCCGGGGCCATCGGGCGCACGGACGAAACCATCGACCTGTGCCAGCGGCAGCGCGACGAGTTCCTGCTGAACGGCCACCGGGAAGGGCTTGAGCTCGAACAAGCGGGTGTTGGGAGAAGAGAGCG
The DNA here is from genome assembly GCF_002261225.1 of Bordetella genomosp. 10. Lineage (NCBI taxonomy): Bacteria > Pseudomonadati > Pseudomonadota > Betaproteobacteria > Burkholderiales > Alcaligenaceae > Bordetella > Bordetella genomosp. 10. Next base: position 1,483,469 of record NZ_NEVM01000002.1, on the reverse strand, counting down.
ACAGGTGCAGGCTGGCCGCCGTAGTGATGGCGGTGCTCCATGCGTGCGCGTTCACGGTCATGCCCGCCGCGCCGGCGCGTCGGTCGATTTCGCGAAAGCCGGTGATCCCCTCGGCGCGGGCCGGATCCACGCCCAGGACGTCGACCGTGCCGCTGTCGATCAGCCGCTGGTAGCCGCTCACCGTCCACTCGCGCTCGCCGCTTGCAATCGGCACGTTCACGGCGGCGCGCAGGGCGCGGTAGTCGTCCAGGAAGGTCGGATAGAACGGCTCCTCGATCCAGCCGATCTCGTGTTCGGCCATGCGTCGCACGGTGTCGATGGCGGTATCGGCGTCCCACCGCAAGCCGTTGCCGACGTCCACCAGGATCTCGAGCCCGGGGCCGGCTTCGCGCCGCAGGCCCGCCACGAGGGCAATGCTGCTTTCGGGATCGTGTCCGACCGTCGAAAGCGACTTCTTGCCCAGCCCCAGCTTCACGCTGCGAAAGCCCTCGGCATGGAAGCCAAGCGCTTCGTCGATGCACGCCGCGAGGCTCTGCTTGTTGACGTGGCAACTGGCGTTGGCCGGCAATTGCTCGCGCGCCCGTCCCCACAGGATCGACAAGGGCTTGCCCTCTTGCTTGCCGTGGATGTCCCACAAGGCCATGTCGATCGCGCTCAAGGCAAACGAGGCGATGCCGCCTTCGCCGTACCACCAGGTGTGCTCTCGCATCTTCCGCCAGCACTGCGCGACCGTGAGTTCGCCCGCTTGCATGAGCACGGGCGCCAGTCCCTGCTCGATCAGGACCACGGTCGCGCGGCAAGCCTCCGGCCACATGGCGATCGCCTCGCCCCAGCCGACCACGCCTTCGGCCGATACCAAGCGCACGAGGACCGTCATGCGCGCCCGGTCCAGATCATTGGGGTCGGGGTAGCGAAGGATGTAGGGCTGGACGTGGGCGAGCTTCATGGGGCGCTTGCATCAAAGATGCCTTGACGGGGTGGGAGGGAGCTTATATTCTGGCGGCCAAGTCGTCAAGTGACCAAGTGGCCTGACCACTTTGCTGATTGCTGACCACCGGTTTTTCCAGCGCGGTCGGCGCAACGAGCCTTCCCTTCCTGCAGGACGCATCGCAATGACAGATCCCTCCTTCCAAATCACCAGCGTCGAACGCGATCCGGTTTCCGAGCAGGTGGTTGCTCAACTGCTCGGCATGGTCCGCGCGGGCAATCTCAAGCCCGAGGACCGGCTCCCCTCCGAGCGCGAGCTGGCCCTGTCCTTCGGCGTCAGCCGGCCCACCATCCGCGAAGCCGTCCGTGCCCTGGCGGTGCTGGGCGTGCTGAAAACACGCCACGGCGGGGGCATTTACGTGTCCAGCCTGCGCGCCGAAGAGCTTCTTGGCCCCCTGCAGTTCTTCCTGTCGCTGGAAGAGACAGCGGTGGAAACGCTGTACGACGCCCGCCAACTGATCGAAGGCGGTATCGCCGCACGCGCGGCGCTCGCCGCCAGCCCCGCGGACGTGACCCGCCTGCGCGACCTGATCGAGCAGCAGAAGGCTTCCATAGGCGATCCGCAGGCCTACCGCAAGCTCGACATCGCGTTCCACGAGCACATCCATGCACTGGCGGCCAACCCTTTTCTTGCGCGGGCCGCCACCAGCCTGAACACGTTGGGCCTGGAGTTCCGCACCGTGGCCTCCGAATCGCGCCAGGTGATCGCCCAGAGCCTGGTCGACCACGCGGCGATCGTCGCCGCCCTGGCCGCCAACGACGGCGCCGCCGCCGAGCTCGCCATGCGCCAGCACATGCTCAACGTGCTGCAGTCCACCCAGGCCTCGATCGAGGCCACGCGAACCCGATCGGCACGCCGCGCCCAAGGAGAGGCATCTTGAATACGATTTCGCATCTCGAATCGACCACCGTGGTGGTCACCGGAGCAGGCCGCGGCATCGGCGCCGCCTGCGTGCGCCAACTGCTGCGCGACGGCGCCTCCGTGCTGGCGCTTGTGCAGCCGGGTGCGGAGAACGAACTCGCTGCTCTCGCCGGACAGTACCCACAGCGTCTGCGCATCCTCGACGCCGACGTGCGCAGCACCGGGCAGGCCAGCGCGGCGGCCGCCGCCGCCGAGCAGTACTTCGGCGGCGCGGACGTGCTGGTGAACAACGCGGGCGTGATCCATCCCATCGGGCGATTGGCCGAGGTCGACCCCGACCAATGGGCAGAGGTGCTGGCGATCAATGCCGCCGGTGCGATGCGCTGCACCCGGGCCTTCCTGCCCCAGCTACTCGCGCGGCAAGGCCTCATCGTCAACATGAGCTCCGGTGCGGCCTACCGCCCATTGGACGGCTGGAGTGCCTACTGCGCCAGCAAGGCCGCGCTGGTCATGCTCTCGCGCGCCACGGATCTCGAATATCGCGGGCAGGGGCTGCGCGTGTTCTCGCTGGGCATTCCGCCGACCGACACCCGAATGCAGGGCTCCATACGCGACTCCGGCATCAACGAGGTCAGCCGAATCCCGCGGCAAAGCCTGAATTCGCCGCGGGTCACGGCCCGCGTCGTGGCCTGGCTGTGCGGCCCACGGGCCCGCGCCAGGATCGACAAGGTCGAGGTCGACGTGCGCGACCCCGAATTCGCCGTCTTCACCAAGGAAACCGAATGAGCAGCAGCAAGAAGCGACGCGTCGTCGTCACCGACTACACCTTTCCCGACCTCGATTCGGAGCGCGCCGCCGCCCAGGCACATGGCGCGGACTTCGAGTCGTTTCAATGCAGCACCGAGCAAGAGGTGAAGGAAGCCGTTGAAGGCGCCGATGTGGCCCTGGTGCAGTTCGCACCCATGACCGGCGCGGCGATCTCCGGACTGGCGCCAGGCGCGGGCATCGTGCGCTACGGCATCGGCTTCGACAACATCGCCCTGGAAGCGGCTTTCGCCCGAGGGCACGAAGTGGGGTATGTCCCTGACTACTGCACCGCCGAGGTGGCGGATCACGCCGCCGCGATGTTGCTGGCGGCGCTGCGCAAGCTGCCCCAATTGGACGCCTCGGTGCGCTCGGGCGACTGGAAGGCCGTGGCGGTGGCCAAGCCGATGAAGCCGTTCGCCGAAACCACGGTCGGCTTTCTGGGACTGGGCCGCATTGGCACGTTGGTGCTGGCGCGGCTGAAGGCTTTCGGTTTTCGCTTTCTGGTGTCGGACCCTCAGGTCGACGCGGAGCGCGCGGCGCAACTCGGCGCGCAAAGCGTCGACCGCGACACGCTGTTGCGGCAGGCCGACGCGCTGTCGCTTCATGCGCCGGCCACGCCCGAAACCACGCACGCCATCAACGCGCAAACGTTGCGCGCCATGAAGCCCGGCGCGGTCATCGTCAACACTGCGCGCGGGCGTCTCATCGATGAGCCCGCGCTGGCTGAAGCGCTTTGCGCTGGCGTGATCGGCGGCGCTGCCCTGGACGTGTTCGAGGACGAGCCACTGCCTTCGGATTCCGCGTTGCGCGCGGCGCCCAACCTGATCCTCACGCCGCACGCCGCCTGGTATTCCGACGCCGCCATCGTGCGTCTGCAGGAACTCGCCGCGGCCGACATCGGCCGCATCCTGGCTGGCCAGGGGCCGCGTTGTCCGGTGCCTGGCTCGCCCTTGCGCTGAGCGCGCCTCAATTCGCCGGAGAAACCCGAATGCCCCAATACACCGCCGCCAAGCGCCCGATCACGGTTGAAGAGATCCTCGCGCCAGGCTTTTCCACACCGCTGGACGCGCCGACGATTCCTCCCTTTTCCTTCGAATTCCGAAACGCCGAGGTGCTGACGCTGGCCTATCGTTCGGACCCCGCGGCCATGGCCCGCCTGCTGCCGCCGCCACTGGAGCTCACCGGCGACACGGTGCTGATCCACATCTACAAGATGAATGACACCGATTGGCTCGGTCCTTATGGCGAAGCCAATGTGATGTTCGGCGCCCGGCTGCCCGCCGCCCAAGTCAGCGGGGCGTACTCGCCCTATCTGTATCTGAGTTCGGACGTGGGCGTGACGCACGGGCGCGAGATCCACGGCCAGCCGAAGAAGATGGGGCATCCGCGCCTGGAAGCGCGCGGCGACGCGTGGGTGGGCACTGTGTCGCGCAACGGTATTGACGTGATCACGGGCACGCTGGCTTACAAGCAGCACCGCGGAGACCTGGCCAGGCTCTCTGAACTGGTCGACTTCAAGACCAACTTCAACCTCAAGGCCATCGATCACATCGATGCGACACCCGCCATCCGGCAGATCACCTCCCGCAGGCTGACCAATGTCGTCGTGCACGAATGCTGGTCGGGGCCCTGCACCGTGGAGTTGCGCCCCAACATCCAGGCTCCCGTCTTCCGCCTGCCGGTGCTTGAGATGCTCGACGCCTTCTATTGGCGGGCGGACTTCACGCTGGTGCCCGGCGAAATCCTGCACGACTACATGGCCGCTTGAGCGGTGGCGCCAAGTCCGATTCTTCACCGCTTTCATAATCAGACCAACACACGCCCTCCAGGAGACAACGATGGACATGACGAACAAGCCTCCCGCGACATTGCCGTCCCGGCGCGCGGGAGCATCCGAGACCTCGGCCACGCCACCTCACACCGGCCAGGTGTCGCAACGCAAGATCCGCCAGGTACTTGCTGCATCCATCGTGGGAACTATCATCGAATGGTATGACTTCGTCCTGTTCGGCGTCGCGGCGGGGCTGGTCTTCAACAGGCTCTTCTTCCCCTCGTTGTCCCCGGTTGCCGGGACCCTGGCCGCGTTCCTCACCTTGGGCGTGGGCTTCCTGGCGCGGCCCATTGGCGGCCTGGTCATCTCGCATTTCGGCGACAAGAAGGGGCGCAAGCCCGCACTGATCTTCACCATCGCATTGATGGGAACGTCCACGCTGGCCATCGGCTTTCTTCCCACGTACGACCATATCGGCATCATGGCGCCGATCCTGCTCGTTCTGTTGCGCATGCTGCAAGGACTGGGCGCCGGGGCGGAATACGCGGGCGCTCTGATTCTGGTGGCCGAGTACGTGCCCGAACGCAGGAAGGGCTACTACACCGCGTACGTCCTGTCCGCCACGGTGGTGGGCCTGCTGCTGGCGACGCTGGTGTTCCGTGCGATCGCTCAGTTGCCCGAACAGGACATGCTGTCCTGGGGCTGGCGTGTCCCATTCTTTCTCTCGGCCATTCTGGTCGTCCTGGCCCTTTACATACGCAGGCGGCTGGAGGAAACGCCTGAATACGTCAACGCCGTCAGCAACGCAAGCGCCGCGAAGCAAGCCGCCGTGCCGCTGCGCGAAGTCCTTGGCAAGCAACCCAAGACCGTCCTGTACGCGTTCCTGGCCATGGCCGGGGCTAACGCCGTCACCTATCTGATCAACACTTTCGCGCTGAGCTACATGGTCAACAACCTGGGCTTCGACAAGATCGCATCGCTGAATGTGATTATCGTGGCCTCGATTGCCGGCATCGTCTGCACGCCGATCATGGGCGCGGTCGCCGATCGCTTCGGCTACGGCCGCGTGTACGCGCTGGGCACGGCATTCATTCTTGTGTACGCGGCGCCCATGTTCTGGCTCATGGACACCAGGAGTATCTTGATGGCGACCTTGGCGCTTGTCATCGCCTACGGCATTGGCTTCGGCTCCGTCGCGGGCTCGCAAGGCGCCTTCCTCACCAGCCTCTTTCCCGCCCGCTATCGCTTCTCCGGCATTGCCTTCGTGAGAGAGATCAACGGGGCGACCGTGGCCGGGATGACGCCATTCATCGCAACCTGGCTCACCGGGCAGGCCGGCGGCAAATCGACCTACCTGATCGCCTATCTGATCTGCCTCTGCGTGATTTCGGTGCTGGCTATCGTGGCACTGCGAAACAATCGGCAGCCCGCTGATCAGGCAACAACTTGACGGCAGACCTTGCTTACGAGGGCGCGTAGCCCGGTACGGGGGCGATGCGGCGCGCGGGCGGCGCGATGCGCCAGACGGCGCGGCGGCGCAGGGCGCCGTAGAGTTTCAGGCCCTGCGGCCAGTTCTCCAGGCCGCTCTCCGCGTTGATGTGGCCGGCGCCTTCCAATACCACCAGCCGGCTGCCCCAGTCCCCGGCGAATTCACGGGCGCGCGCCAGCCCGCAGCAGGGGTCGTCGTCGCTTGCCACCACCACGCTCTGGAAGCCCAGCGGGCGGCGCGGGATGGGCGCGAATCTGGCCAGGTCGGGATGCGCGCCGTGTCTTTCGATATCCGCCGGCGCCACCAGCAGCGCGCCGGCCACCTTGGCCCGCAGCGGGACGGGCAGGGCCGCGACCGTGATGCAGCCCAGGCTGTGCGCGATCAGCAGCGCCGGCCAGCGCGACGCCTCGATCGTGGCGGCGAGCGCCGAGATCCAGGCATGGGGTTCAGGATGTTCCCAGTCCTGCTGAGGCACGCGCACGGCGTGCGGCAGGCTTTGCTCCCACAGCGTTTGCCAGTGGCCGGGGCCGGAATTCTTCCACCCGGGAACGATGATCGGTTGGAATCGCATGGGCAGGATGATGCGCGCGCGCCTATCCAACGCCAACGAATTAATGGTCGATTGTTTATGCCCTTTCGGGAATAAGGCGGGGTGGGAAACGCCGACGGAAATGGCGCGTTACAACTTGACCCCCTAATTCGGCGCTGATCCGGACCGCGCCTCCAGCGCCGGCTTTTGTTCATGTATTCTTTTCGCCGCCGGGAGGGGAGCCCACCCCGTACCCGCGTCGCGGGCCCCCTCGAGGGGGCGGCGTTGGCGGACCGGCGGAGCCGGATCCGCGACGCCCAGGATGGGTATCGGGCTTGCGCCCGGCCGCGGAGTGTGGAGACAAAGCAAGGAGACAGGCAAATGCAATCATGGCGAAAACTCGCCCCGGCCCTGGGTGTCACGATGGGCATGTTGGCCGGCGGCACGGCATCGGCACAGGGCGCGCTGCGCATCGCGGTGGTCGGCCCGACCACGGGTCCGGTGACGCAGTATGGCGATATGGTGCGGCAGGGCGTCGATACCGCGGTGGAACAGATCAACGCCGCCGGCGGCGTCCTGGGCCGGCAACTGGAGACGGTCAACGTCGACGATGCCTGCGAGCCCAAGCAGGGCCCGGTGGCGGCCAATCGCGTGGTCAACGAGAAAATCCATTTCGTCGTCGGCCCGGTCTGCTCCGGCGCCTCGATCGCGGCCGCGTCCATCTATAACGACGAGGGCGTGGTGATGGTCACCCCCTCGGCGACCGCGCCGGCGCTGACCGACCGCAAGAACTACACCTTCGTCTTCCGCACGATCGGGCGCGACGACCAGCAGGGGCCGGCCGCGGCGCGCTACATCATCGACAAGGTCAAGCCCGCCAAGGTCGCCGTGCTGCACGACAAGCAGTCCTACGGCCAGGGCATCGCCACCGCGGTCAAGGAGCGGCTGGACCAGGCCAATATCCCGGTCGCCCTGTTCGAAGGGATCAATGCCGGCGACAGCGACTATTCCGCCGTGATCACCAAGCTCAAGGCCGCCGGCGTGGATTTCGTCTACTTCGGCGGCTACCACCCGGAAATGGGCCTGCTGCTGCGGCAAGCCGCCGAACAGGGCCTGAAGGCGCGCTTCGTGGGGCCCGAGGGCGTGGGCAATCCGGACATCAATGCTATCGCGGGCGACGCGGTGGAGGGCATGCTGCTGACGCTGCCGGCGGATTTCGCGCACAACCCGGCCAATGCCGCGGTGGTGAAGGCCTTCGCCGACAAGAAGCGCGACGGCAGCGGCGCTTTCCAATTGCCCGCCTATGCGGCGGTGCAGGTGATCGCCGAGGGTATCAAGGGCGCCAATTCCACCGATCCGGCCAAGGTGGCCGCCTATCTGCACGCGCACAGCTTCGATACGCCGATCGGCAAGGTGGCGTGGAACAAGCAGGGCGACCTGACCGACTTCGCCTTCGACGTCTACGCCTGGCACAAGGACGGCAGCAAGACGGCGCAAAAATAGGCGCGGCCCGTCCTGTCCCTGGCGCGGGCCGTTGCAATGCGGCTGCGGCATAATGCCTGCAAATCATGAGGGCGCCGCGCGCGGCGTGGCGTCCCCGTGACCGTCCATCATTCCAGCAGCGGCGTTCCATCATGGTCAGACCGGATTTCATGCCTTTTGAATTGTTCGACAGCGCCGAAGCCGCGGTCGAGCGCTTGATCGCCATTTACGATCGCAATACCGCTTTCCTGCGCGAGGCGCTGGAGCGCGTGACGCGCGGCGAGGCGTTGCAGGGGCGGGTGCGGGCCTGCTATCCCTCCATCCGCATCGCCGTGCACACGTACGACGCGATCGATACGCGCCTGTCGTATGGCCACGTGGCCGAGCCGGGGGTATACCAGACCACCATCACGCAGCCGGCGCTGTTCAAGCATTACCTGCTGGAGCAGATAGGGCAGCTCTTGCAGAATCATCGCGTGCCGGTCGAGGTCGGCGAATCGAACGTGCCCATTCCCCTGCATTTCGCGTTTCCCGACGGGGCGTATGTGGACGGCAGCAGGATCGAGGCCTTGACGCGGCCGCTGCGGGATATCTTCGACGTGCCGGATCTGGCGATCACCGACGATGCGATCGTCAACGGCACATGGCATGGGCGCGAGCACGAACCGCGTCCGCTGGGGCCGTTCACGGCGCCGCGCATCGATTATTCGCTGCATCGGTTGCAGCACTATACGGCCAGCAAGCCGGCCGATTTCCAGAACTTCGTGCTGTTCACGAACTACCAGTTCTACGTGGACGAGTTCTGCGCGCGGGCGCGGGCCTTGTTGGCCGACGAGGCCGGGGGCTACGAGGCCCTGGTGGAGCCCGGCAACCGGGTGACGCCGCGGGGGCAGGCGGCGGCGGAGAACGCGGGCGCCGGCCCGGCGCGGCTGCCGCAGATGCCCGCCTATCATCTGGTGCGGCCAGGCAATTCCGGCATCACGCTGGTCAATATCGGCGTGGGACCGTCGAACGCGAAGACGATCACGGACCATATTGCCGTGCTGCGCCCGCATGCGTGGCTGATGCTGGGGCATTGCGCGGGGTTGCGGACCTCGCAGCGCCTGGGGGACTACGTGCTGGCGCATGGATACGTGCGCGAAGACCACGTGCTGGACGCCGATTTGCCGACATGGGTGCCGGTGCCGCCGCTGGCGGAGGTGCAGGTCGCGCTGGAGCAGGCCGTGGAAGAGGTAGCGGGCCTGTCCGGTTGGGAGTTGAAGCGCATCATGCGCACGGGGACCGTGGCCACCATCGACAACCGGAACTGGGAGCTGCGCGATCATTTGGAGCCCGTGCAGCGCTTCGCGCAATCCCGCGCGATCGCGCTGGACATGGAATCGGCGACGATCGCCGCCAACGGTTTCCGCTTCCGGGTCCCGTACGGCACGCTCCTGTGCGTTTCCGACAAGCCGCTGCATGGCGAGCTGAAACTGCCCGGAATGGCCACCGAGTTCTACCGGCGCCAGGTAGGACAGCATCTGCAGATCGGCATGCGGGCATTGGAGCGCCTGCGGGAAATGCCGCCGGAACGCCTGCACTCCCGCAAGCTGCGCAGTTTCATCGAGACGGCGTTCCAGTAGTCTTCTCGTCCAGTTTTACTGTCATCGTCTTGAAAAAGGCGGCGCCGGCTGGTGCCGCCTTTTTTACGCCTCTTGCAGGAGATCATCAGATAGGCGTTTCGCGGCGTCGTCGGAACCACTTCATCGCCTCGCGCACCCATGCCACTGCTGACGCGTGTTCTGGCGGCAGCCAGTTCTCGTTCTATTTATTGGAGACTGAGGATGCGCATGGGAAAAGTGAAACTGGCCGTGTTGGCCATGGCAGGAGGAATGATACCGATGATGGGAATGTCTTCGAATCTGGAAGCCGAGGGATATCCGCGGCGGCCCATCACGCTGGTGGTCGGCGGGGCGCCCGGCAGCAGCGTCGACCTGCTTGCTCGTCACTTGAGCCGCTATATGTCGGACGATCTGCGGCAAAAGGTCGTCGTCGAGAACAAGCCCGGGGCCACGGGCGCATTGGCCGCCTTGTCGGTCATGCGCGCCGCCCCGGATGGCTATACGGTGTATTTGGCGGGAAGCTCGCTGATCCTGCGCGAGCTGATGTACGGGCAGGGCGAAGTGAATCTGTTGAAAGACATGGCGCCGATCGGCATGGCCACGGGCGTGCCCGTTGTGCTCATCATGGGCAAGCATGTCCCGGGCGCCACGCTGGATGAGGTCATCAGGATGGCGAAGCGCAGGAAGGAAGCGTTGCGCTGCGCCAGCGGCGGAAGCGGTTCCGTGGGCGATTTCCTGTGCGACGCCATGCAGGCCACGGCGGGCGTGCAGTTGATCCACGTGCCCTATAAGCAGAACGCGCAGGCGCTGGCGGACCTGATGGAGGGCAGGGTCGATTTCTATGTTTCCAGCGTCGTGGGGCTGTTGCCTCACATACAGGCCGACCGCGTGCGCGTCATGGCGGTTGTTTCAGAAGGAAAATTCGATCAACTCGCGGATGTTCCCAATATCGGGACCTTCGGTTTCTCCAGCGCGGCGATACCCAGTTGGTATGCCTTCCTGGCGCCGAAGGGAACGCCGGATGAGGTCATCTCCCGCCTGAATCGGTCCTTGAATACGGTGCTGGGGATGGCCGAGGTCCGGCAAAACCTGTCGGAACTGGGCTACGCCGTCCTGCCTGCCTCGGCAGCGTCGCCCGAGGGTCTTGAAGATCGCATCGCCAAGGACACGGCAGCCTGGTCGGAAATCCTGCGGTATCGCGGGATGAGCGTCGTCCACTGACCGCGCATTTGGCTGCACGTCTGGCCGCGTCCGGGCCGGTTTCGGTTGGCCGACCGTTGCGGCCGTGCGCGTGGCGGGTCGGCCGGCCGAAGAAGCCAACCACGCCGGGTCTCGTGTCCATGCCCGATGTCCGGTTTTCCCTGGGGAAGCACGATCATTGGGCGGCCGGGGATGTCCGCGCTACATTTTTTGACTTTTTTGCAGACTTTGGCGCGGGAAAGCATGGTTCATTAGATCTTTATTTACCCCGTCGCGCTCTCCCTGCCGAATGGCGGCGTCGACGGTAAAGGAGATCTGAATCTTATGTCTACTGCGACCCCATACTTGCGCGGCGCCGCGCTGGCCTCGGCCTGCACGGTTTTGCTGCTGGCGGGATGCGCGTCGGATAGGCCGAAGTACGCTGAGACGTTCAGCGATAAGGGGACCTATACGCGGGACTATGCCGTTTCCGGCAAGGATGCCTGCGAGGCGGCGCGGCGCGCGCTGCTGAGCCAGGGCTATACGATCGATAAGGTCAAGGACGATGGCGTGGACGCCAGCAAGAACTTCCAGGAGCCGGATCAAAAACACACCCAGTTGTCGATGCACGTGGTGTGCGCGACGGACGGCAGGGATGGACAGCACAGCACGACGTTCGTGAACGCGGTGCAGGATCACTACATCATCAAGAAGAACAGTACGTCCGCGGGTGTCGGGCTCAGCGTGCTGGGATCGGTGTCGATGCCGTTCGGGTCGTCCGATGATTCATTGACCAAGATCGCCAGCGAGACCATCGATTCGCCTGATTTCTATGACAATTTCTTCGATTTGATGGCCCGCTACATGCCCAAGCCGGCGCCGGCGGGGAACGTGGCGCAGGGCCAGGCAGCCAAGGATCAAGCGGCGAAGGATCAGGCGGCCAAGGATCAGGCGGCGAAGGATCAGGCGGCCAAGGATCAGGCAGCCAAGGATCAGGCAGCCAAGGATCAAGCGGCCAAGGACCAGGCCGCGAAGGACCAGGCCGCGAAGGACCAGGCCGCCAAGGACCAGGCGAATCAAGGTGCGGATGCCGGCGCTGGTTCGTCGTCCGACGCGACCGCCAAGCCGGCGGATGGTGCAACGCCATGACGGTTCGGGAATGAGGGGCCGCGCCTGCATGGCGCGGCCGGCCCCGGCCAGGGGGCCAGGGATCGTACACTTACGCCCTTTACCGAGTTGGCCTGGCCGTTTTTCATGTCGATCACTATTAACGAAGACCTGCGCGCGTATATCGATCCCTTGACCGAGGACGAATACGCGGCGCTGGAGCGCAGTCTGCTAGCGGAAGGATGCCGCGACGCATTGGTGCTGTGGGGCGATGTGCTGGTGGATGGGCACAATCGCTACGAGATCTGCCGGAAACACGGAATTCCGTTCAATACGGTGCAGAATTCCCGCTTCCAGAGCCTGGAAGACGTCCATTTGTGGATGATCGACAATCAACTGGGCCGGCGCAGCGTGTCGGATTTCCAGCGCGGGCTGATGGCCTTGCGCAAGAAGGAGATCATGGCGCTGCGCCGCGTGCGCGCCCAGGCTCGCCGGGCGGCGGAGTCCGAGGGCGCCGAAGGGATGGCGGCCGGGAACCTCACGGCGCCGGGCAGCCAGGATGGAAGCGATATTCCGGGTAATGTCTCCACGGCCGGACAGGCTGGCGAGGCGGCGCCCGACGCCCGATTTGCCGCCGGCGCGGCGGCCGCCGATGACGGCACGCACGCCGGAGACCCGGCCGGCCAGGATGGCGCCGCCGCCGATGACGAGCCGCCCTGGAACCGGCAGACGGCCGCCCGGGTCGCGCGCGTGACGCCCGCGACGCTGACGCAAATCGAGAAGATCCAGAAAAGCGCCGCGCCCGAGCTGGTGGACGCCATCAAGTCAGGCGTGATTTCGATCAACGCGGCCGCCGCGGTGGCCTCCTTGCCGGCCCAGGACCAGGTCGCGGCCGTGGCCGGCGGCAAGAAGGAGCTGCGCGCCGCCGCGCGGCAGGTGAGGGAAGCGCGCGCGCCCGCCAAGCCGCCCCGGCCCGATCTGCCGGAACCGCCTGCCGACGCGACCCCCGAGCAGTTGCAAATCCACAACTTGATGTGTGAAATCGCGGACCTCAAGGATGAGCGCGACCAGTTGAAGAAAAAGGTGCAGCAACTGACCATCGCCTTGGCCCAGGCGCGCGGCGAGGGTGGGGCATGAAAATAGCGAAATAGCGCCAGCGCGCCCTGTTATTGGGCCGCTTATGGCCCGTTTCGACTCATCGACGAGTTATTCGATCCGGCGATCCCGAGCCAAAGTCCGGGCGGCGGCGAGCCCCAAGTCCGAGAACGCAAGCCGCCGAAATGCAGGCACGGTCCGTGCTGACAAGTTTGGCCAGGTATAAGTTATGTAACTTATTTTCACGCTTGGCTGGCGGCCCGCACGGTGGCGTTATATCCTGACCGATCTTGCATGTGCGCGTCTTCAATCGCGCTGGCGCGGCGGGATCCGCGGCGCAGGGGCGGTAATCGCCGGTTCGGCATCACGGCACACGACCATGGCGGAAATCCTGCCAGGCGGTTGAAAGTTTCAAGGGTTGGGGGTAAGCCATGGATGAAATGAACGACGTCGTAACGGTGCAGTCGGCGCCGTCGCGACCCATGTTGTTGCTCAATGAGGCGTGCGCGGCGGCGCGCCGATGCGAGGCCGAATCCGTGTGCCAGGCGATCGACAAGGCTTTGGGCGAATTGGTCGGCCACAAGCTGCTCGCCGTCTATGCCGTATCGCAGGAGCCGCGCGAGATCGTGCGGATGTACAGCAGCCGCCCGCAAGTCCATCCCGCCGGCGGACACCACCCCACCGGCACGCCATCCTGGAACGATCTGGTGATCAGCCGCGGGCAGCCCTACATCGGCTGCGATGCGGATGATTTGCGCTGGGCCTATGAGCACCCCGACGAGATCACCCGCCTGGGCTGCGTTTCGGTGCTCAATGTGCCGGTCGTCGTGAAGGGCGAGACGGTGGGCATGCTGAGCCTGATGCATGAAGAGGGCTGGTACCGCGACCTGCACGTGCAATTGGCCATGCCTTTCGCCTATATGCTGGCCCCCGCCTTCGCCGCGGCGCGTCAGTTGGTGGAAGCGTAGATCCGGCCGTTTTCTTCATTCGCCTCCACGCGCAGGCGCGCATCCGGAGGCAGGGCGCCCAGGCAACGCCACGTTTCGGCATCGACCGTGACGATGGGAACCTGAGCCGCATAGAGTTCCGAGGCGACGATACAGCCCAGCGCGACGATCAGGTCGCGCTCCCGCATGACGATGGCCGCCGGCCCCGTGCCGTTGCGTATCGCCTCCGCCAGCACGCTGCTACTGCTGCTCGATCCCTTGGCGCGGGCCATCAGCAAGGTCGCGCCGGCCAGGGTAGCGCCGTACTGCGGATGGCGCGCTTCGACGATACGGCCGGCATCCGCATCGTATCCACCCCAAAAACTGAGCGGTTCGTCCAACAGGCGCACCGGTCCGCCGCCAGCGCCGGGCACCACGCTGTCCGCGTCCCAATATTTATCATTCATCGAATGCCACCTTGCCCAGGCAGGCGGAACGGATGCAGTCGCGCAGGCTGCCGTAGGCGACCTGCACGCCGATGTTGGCGGGTGCGTAATGGGCCCATTTGCCGGAGTTGGTCATCACCACGCCCCGGGTATCGCGCATGATCGGCGTCAGGTAGGTGCAGGTGTCGGTGACGAACTGCACGCCGGCCTGCCGCAACCGCGCCGCCAGGCCATTGGCTTCCATGTCCCAAAGAATGTAGCGGCTGGTGTTGACGTAGAAGTCCGTCAGCAGGGGCGCGGGCTGCCGCGCGAGCAGCGCTTCCAGGCGGGCGCATTCGTCCAGGGAAAAATGCGGCGTGCCGACGCTGACGGCGGCGAGCGGGGCGCCGGGCGGGGCCTGGTTCAGGCTGTAGCGCATGGCGCGCAGGTCGGCGCCCGTCACCGCCATGCGCTGGCTCGGCGGCCGGTTGCCCAGGGCCTGCGCCAGGCTGCCGGCTTCCGGCGTCAGGCCGACGGCATGGAAAAGGGCGATGGCGCCGCTGGAGGCCGCCGCCGCGCCCAAGGCCTTGAGTTCATCCTCCCGAGTGTCGGGCGGCAAGCCTTCGATGACCGGGATGCGCGCGCCGGCATGGCGGCCCACCCATAGGCCGAGGGCGGCGTACCAGATGTCGCGGCCGTCGGGGTCGGTGGGGAAATCGTCCACTTGGAACAGGTATTGGCCCAGTCGGTTTTCCGCCAGGTGCAGGCCGCAATACGGCGCGCGGCCGGTCAGCGCGGCGCAGAGGTCGATGAAGTCGCCGTAGCGGTTGGTGCGCGCGCCCAGCACCGAGTTGGCGAAGACGATGGCGTTGGATTCCGCCCAGGCGATCTGCTGCCCGAAGCGGGGCCGGTGCTTGAGCTGGTAGGGGGCGCAGGTGAACGTCGATTCGCAGCCCAGTTCCAGATGCGCCCGCATCAGGCGCTCGGCGTCGCGGCGCAGCGCCTCCCCGCCGCGAAAGAGTTCCGGATGGATCAGGTCCACCGACCCGACGTTCAGGGTGGTGGGGACCACGACCCGGCCGCCTCCCGCGACCAGGCGCTCGACGAAATCCAGGCTGGTCTGGCCGTGATAAAGGCAACCGTCGATGTGGGCGCTTTCTATGTCGACCAGGCGGCCGGCGCCCATGACGCCGGCGCAGCGGACCAGGATGCGCATGGCCAGCGCGGCCGCCGGTCCATGGCGGCCGTCCAGCAGTTCCTGGTCGTGGCGGGATAGGGTGACCAAGCGGCAAGTCTCCGGTTCGAGGGAGCGTGATCGCGGATTTTAGCGATGCGCGGGGAGCCGCGTCCTGAAACCGGCCGTTGCCCGCCGGGCGGCGCGGATAGAGACGGGCGCGCTTGGCATCCGCGGGGGCGGAGGGTGTGCCGATGCCATCCTTTCCGTGCCATCTTTTGTCCGGTAAACGGCCGCTGCAAGTAACGCTGTATTACACAATGGGGATTGTGAGGGGACGGCGGGAGACGCAGAATTCCGGCGATTCGAGGCTTATGCATTGTCCAGGCAATGTCCCAAATTTTAAAAAATAGGACGGCATGCGCGCTGGCGCGGCTGTATTGAAGCAGTGGCATATCGAGAAGAAGCGCGAGAACAAGCGGCCCGTGGCCGCGCAGGCAAGTCCGCCGCGAGGCGCGCGGCAACGGCGTTGCTGGCGTGGGCCATGATGGCGGGCGCCACGGCGGCCCAGGCGGCCTACATCGTGGTGGACACCGGCCATACGCCGCAGCATCCGGGCGCCACCGGCGCCAGCGGCCGCGTCGAGTACCAGTACAACCTGGATCTGAGCGGCGCCGTGGCGCACGACCTGATGGCGCTGGACGACCGCGTGAAGCGGGTTTCCGTCAACGGCAAGGAAATCGCGCTGGCGGAGCGCACCGCGCAGGCGCCGGACGCCGATTTCTTCATCTCCATCCATCACGATTCCATGCCGCAGGCCTGGATCGACGCCGGGCGCCAGCGCGAGTTCGCCGGCTACTCGATCTTCGTGTCGCGGCTCAACCCGCATTACGACCAGAGCCTGCGCTGCGCCCAGGCCATCGGCGAGCACCTGCTGGCCGCGGGCGAAAAGCCATCGCTGTATCACGCCACGCCCATCCCCGGCGAGAACCGGCCGCTGATCGACAAGCGCCTGGGCATCCATCGCTTCGACGACCTGGTGGTGCTGAAGACCGCGACCATGCCGGCGGTGCTGGTGGAGGCGGGCGTCATCGTCAATCCCGACGAGGAAAAGCGCCTGGCCCAGCCGCAGACCATCGCGAAATTGGCCAACGCCATCGCGCAGGCCGTGCATGACTGCAACGCGCAACACTGAGATGGCGCGTCATTGCGCCATCCCGCCCCTTTGTCCGCCCGCTTTCGTCCACAAGGAGTAATGACATGAAAAAAACCGCCTTCGGCCTCGCCGTCACCGTGGCCGCCTTTGCCGGTTCCGCTTTCGTGGCGACCGGCGCCCAGGCCGCCGGCTGCGCCAAGCCGCGCAATGCCTTCGACCAGGTCTATTGCTCGGGCAACCTGTTTTCGCAGACCGACCATGACCTGAATACGGCCTATGGCGACCTTCGCAAGCTGTTGAAGCCGGCGCAGCAGGACGCGTTGAAGAAGGGGCAATTGGCCTGGATCAAGACGCGCGACGAACAGTGCAGCTACGAGAAGCCGAACGGCTACTACGTGAACCTGGACTGCGCGGTGAGCATGACGCAGCAGCGCCTGGATTTCCTGAAGGAACGCGAGCGCGAGTGCAAGAGCACCGGCTGCCAGGACAGCAAGATCGGCGGGTAGGAGGGTAGGGACGCGCGTGTGTTGCACGCTGCGCGGGGAGCCGGGGGAGCCGGGAGGGTACCCCCGGCTCCCCGTTCCCGAGTGGCGGCGCGCGCATTCCGCAACGGCTTCTTGGCAAGGGCCAGGCGGAAAATTATCTTGAATTGAGATTCAAAGGTAAATATAGTTCTCAAAATAAGATTTGAGATTGGCGCCGTTCGCCGTCATGGCCGGCCGTCTCGAATCCTGCTTTGGGGACGCCCGTGGAACTTGCCGAACTCGAAATCTTCCGCGCCGTGGCGCTGGCGCAAAGCGTGACGCGCGCGGCTCAGCATCTGGGACGCGTGCAGTCCAACGTGACGACGCGGCTGCGGCAGTTGGAAGAAGGCCTGGGCGTCGACCTGTTCCGGCGCGACAACAAGCGGATGACGTTGACGCCCCAAGGCCAGCGCATGCTGGACTACGCCGAGCGTCTCCTGGCCTTGGCCGAGGAAGCCCGCCAGGCGGTGCTGGGCGCAACGCCCAGCGGGCGGCTGCGCCTGGGATCGATGGAAGCGGCCGCCGCGAGCCGGCTGCCGGAACCCCTGGCGCGCTTCCGCGCCGATTGGCCGCAAGTCGCCGTCGAAATCCAGACCGGAACCACGCAGGCGCTGGCCCAGGCCGTGGCCGAGTGCCGCCTGGACGCCGCCATCGTGGCCCATCCCGCCGCCGGGCGTCCGGAGGATGCCGATATGCGCGAGCTGGGCGAGGGCCTGGAAGGCCGCTATCTCTTCACCGAGGAACTGATGTTGGTGACGCCGCCGGGGCACCCCCGGCCGCGCACGGCCGCCGATCTGCAAGTGCGCAGCCTTGCCGCGTTCGCGCATGGCTGCACCTATCGGAAGTGCGTCCTGCAATGGCTGGCGGAGCAGGGCGGGGACCCCGGCCAGTGGACGCTGCTCGACCTGAACTCCTACGACGCCATCCTCGCCTGCGTGATGGCCGGCGCGGCCGTCGCGGTGCTGCCGAGGTCCATGATCGACATGCGGCGCGTGCCGACCGGGGCGGGGTTGGTGCCGCTGCGGCCGGTCCATAGCTACCTGATACGCCGCGCGGGTTTCGACACCGCCGCGTTGAGCGAGTTCGCCAGGCTGCTGGCCGCTTGAGGTTTCCCGGCCCATTCACTTTCCGGCCCACTCACTTCCCGGTCCATTCATACCGCCGCTTCCCCCGCATCAAGGAAATCGCCATGTCCCTGCCATCGCCCCGCACCTCGCCCTCGGCCGCCGCGCCTTCCTCGTCGGCGCAATCGTCTCAGACTTCCGCGCCGGCCGCCGGCGTTTCCCTGTCCGCCCGCCTGGGCCTGGCCGCGCCCATCGTCCAGGCGCCGATGGCGGGCACCAGTACGCCGGCGCTGGCCGCGGCGGTGAGCAATGCCGGCGGCCTGGGTTTCCTGGGCCTGGGCGCGATGAACGCGGAGGCGGCGCGGACCGCCATCGCGCAAACCCGCGCGTTGACGACTCGCCCCTTCGGCGTCAACGTGTTTTGCCATGCGCCGGCCCAGGCCGACGCGGACGCGGAGGCGGCGTGGCTGCACTATCTGGCGCCGGAGTTCGAGCGCCATGGCGCCAAGCCGCCCGCGGCCTTGAAGGAGATCTACACCAGCTACCTGGTGGACGAGGACATGCAGGCCTTGCTGCTGCGGGAAAAGCCCGCCGTGGTGAGCTTTCATTTCGGCCTGCCCGCCGCCGGCCATATCGAGGCGCTGCGCGCCGCCGGCATTTTCCTGATGGCCACGGCCACCAGCCTGGACGAGGCGCGCCGGATCGAAGCCGCCGGCATCGACGCGATCGTGGCGCAGGGGATCGAAGCGGGCGGCCACCGCGGCTTTTTCGATCCGCGGGCGCACGACGACAAGCTGGGCACGCTGGCCCTGGTGCGCCTGCTGGTCGCGCGCACGCGGCTGCCGGTGGTGGCCGCCGGCGGCATCATGGATGGGGCGGGCATTACCGCCGTGATGGCGCTCGGCGCCCAACTGGCGCAGCTCGGCACGGTTTTCGTGACGTGCCCGGAATCCGCCGCCGACGCGGCCTACCGCCAGAACCTGCTGGGCCACGAGCAGGTGAGCACCGCGCACACGCGGGCGATTTCAGGCCGGCAGGCGCGCGGCGTCCGCAACCGGCTGGTGGCGCTGGGCGAGGCCGCCGGCGCGCCGCCGGCGCCGGACTATCCCATCGCCTATGACGCGGGCAAGGCCCTGCACGCGGCAGCCAAGGCGCAGGGCGACAACGCCTATGCCGCGCATTGGGCGGGCCAGGCCGCCTCCCTGGCGCGCGCGCTGCCCGCCGCGGAGCTGGTGGCGGCATTGGAGGCGGAACGCCGGGCCGCTATCGCGGCGTTGGCTGGCATTTGAGCAACCGGGGCAGGGAATAAGGCTGGACGTAAAAAAATGCCCCCACGCCGCGCGGCTATCGCCGCTTGCTGCCCCCCGAGGAGGCGTTTCTGCCTTGGGACGGCCCGGCGGCAAGAAGCAACGCCTATCGAAGACACCGCGGAGCCGGGTCCCCCGGTCCGCCGGTGTCGCCCCCTTTGAGGGGGCCGCGCGCAGCGCGGTAGGGGGTGGGCCCATCCTTCCGGTCCGCCAACGCCGCCCCCTTGAGGGGGCCCGCGAAGCGGGTAGGGGGTGGGCCTCCCTTGGCGGCCCGGCGGTAAAAAAATCTTTGTTTCGTCCGTTTACAGACCTAAAGACCTTCGGGCAACGGACGTAAAGGAGGAGGTAAGGAAGAAAGCGGTGCGCTAACACTCGATTTCTTGGGACGACCGGCAACCCCGGACGTCCGGGTTCCATCCCACGGCCCGCGCGTGCCGTGTCCCTGGAGGACGCGACGCCAGGGCCGTACCTCGTTGTATCGGCAGCAATCAAGAGTAGGACAAGAAATCGTCATGTTGAAGAATATGAAAATCGGCGCCCGTCTGGCGCTTGGGTTCGGCCTGGTGCTGGCCTTGGCCATCCTTATCGCCGCCATCGGCCTGTGGCGCCTTAGCGGGGTGGCCGATGCCACCCGCGCGATGATGGAGCTGCCGCTGGCCAAGGAGCGCATGACCAACGACTGGGCCAATTTCGTGCTGGTCGGCATCACCCGCACCTCCGCCATCGCCAAGAGCACCGATCCCTCCCTCTCGTCCTTCTTCGCCCGCGACGCGTCGGAAGGCACGCGTATTTCGCTGGAGATCATGAAGAAGCTGGAGCCGCTGATCCAGGCCGAGGACGAGAAGGCGGTCTACCAGAAGATCATGGAGGTGCGCGTCGGCTACGTGAACGCGCGCGACGCGATCATGAAGCTCAAGGGGGAAGGCAAGGCGGAGGAAGCCAGCCAGATCTTCCAATCCACCTTCCTGCCCGCCTCGGTCGGCTACAGCAAGCTGTTGGCCGAGTTCGTCGGCGTGCAGCGCAAGCGCCTGGACCAGGACGCGGCCCACATCCAGCAGATCGCCGGGGAGAGCCGCCATCAACTGATCGTGCTCGCCATCCTGGTGCTGGCGTTCGGGGCGGTATGCGCCTGGCTGCTGACGCGCGGCATCACGCGGCCGCTGGCGTCGGCCGTGGACGCGGCCCGGCGCGTGGCCGAGGGCGACCTGAGCAGCGAGATCGTTATCCATGGCCGCGACGAGACCGGCCAGTTGCTGCTGGCCTTGCAGGCCATGAACGGCAATCTGCGCGACATCGTCGGCCAGGTCCGCGGCGGCACTGATTCCATCGCCACCGCGGCGCGGGAAATCGCCGCCGGCAACCTGGACCTGTCCTCGCGCACCGAGGAACAGGCCAGCTCGCTGAGCGAGACCGCCGCCACCATGGAACAGATGACCGTCACGGTCAAGCAGAACGCGGACAACGCGCGCCAGGCCAACCAATTGGCGATGTCGGCCTCGGAAGTGGCCAGCCGCGGCGGCGCCGTCGTGTCGCAGGTGGTCGGCACCATGACCTCGATCAACGAGTCGTCGCGCCGTATCGTGGACATCATCGGCGTGATCGACGGCATCGCGTTCCAGACCAACATCCTGGCGCTGAACGCGGCGGTCGAAGCCGCCCGCGCCGGCGAGCAGGGCCGCGGCTTCGCCGTGGTCGCCAGCGAAGTGCGCAGCCTGGCGCAGCGCTCGGCCACCGCCGCCAAGGACATCAAGCAGTTGATCAGCGACTCGGTGGTCAAGGTCGACAGCGGTTCGCAACTGGTCAGCCAGGCCGGCGCCACCATGGACGAGATCGTCGAGAGCGTGAAGCGCGTGACCGACATCATGGGCGAGATCAGCGCGGCGACGCACGAGCAGACGGGCAGCATCGAGCAGATCAACCTGGCCATCGCGCAGATGGAGCAGGTGACGCAGCAGAACGCCGCCCTGGTGGAAGAGGCCGCCGCCGCCTCGGGCGCCATGCAGGACCAGACCGCGACGCTCGCGCAACTGGTCAGCGTGTTCCGCATCACGCAGGACGCCGCCGCGAAGCGCGTTCCGCGCCTGGCGGGCGCCGTGCAGGAGATCGAGGAATTCGCCGCCATGCCCGCTTGATGGTGGACGGTGCGCGAGCACGATAAGGCCGCGATGGCGGCCGATCCGGCGCGGCGCCTGGATCCGGACGCGAATCCGGACCGGGGAGAGGGGCCGCCGGGCGCCGGCGGCGATGCGCCGGCCGGCGCGCGCCGGCACGATGACGATGCCTTGCGCGCGCGGATCGAGCATTTGCAATGCCGCTTCGATCTCATCATCCAGGCGACCAGCGACGCATTGTGGGACTTGGAGCTCGGCGACCGCGACGTCAGCGATCCCGAATGTCCCTGCTGGTTCTCGGACCAGTTCCGCCGCCTGCTCGGCTACGCCACGCGCGAGGAGCTGCCGGATCTGTTGGGTAGCTGGTCCTCGCGCCTGCACCCCGACGACCGGGCGCGCACCTTGAGCGCCTTCGCCGCCCATATCGACGACCGCGGCGGCCTGACGCCTTACGACCTGACATACCGGCTGCGCCGCCGCGACGGCGGCTACCGCTGGATACGCGCGCTCGGCCGCACGCAGCGCGCGCCCGACGGCAAGGCGCTGCGCGTGGCCGGCGCGATGACCGATATCACGGACAGCATGGTCCTGCTGGACCTCAAGCGCTATGCGGAGGACATCGCGACCCGCTACCGCGACCAGGCCTCGCTGCTGGACAAGACCACCGACGCGGTGATCGTGCGGGGGTTGGACGGCCGCATCCAGTTCTGGAACAAGAGCGCCGAACGCATGTATGGCTGGTCCGCGGAAGAGGCAACCGGACGCCTGGCGGCGGAGCTGCTCTATGCCGACCGGATCGTGCTGGAAGATATCAATGGCCATATCCTGGCGCGGGGCGAATGGCGGGGAGAGATCCGCCACCGCCGCAAGGACGGCACGACCTTCCCGGTGGAAGTGCATGGGACGCTGGTGCTGGACGAGGCCGGCGAGCCCAAGTCCATCATGGTCATCAACACCGACATCACCCAGCGCAAGGCGGCCGAGCAGAAGATCCGCCTGCTGGCCATGTACGACTCGCTCACCGGCCTGCCCAACCGCACCCTGTGCATGGAAAGCCTGGGGCGCGCCTTGCTGGAAGCCCGCGTGAACGACGGCATGCTGGCGGTGCTGTTCATGGACCTGAACCGCTTCAAGGAAATCAACGATACGCGCGGCCATGGCGTGGGCGACCAGGTGCTGGTGCAGGTGACGCGCCGTTTCCAGGCGGTGCTGGGCGCGGGCGAGACCCTGTCCCGCCTGGCCGGCGACGAGTTCATCGTCGCCACGCCCGTGCTGGACCGCGCCACGGCCGTCGACGTGGCGGAGCGCCTGCAAGGCGCGCTGACGGAGCCGGTGGCGGCGGCCGACCACACCTTCTTCATCCGGGTCAGCATAGGCATCGCCGTGTATCCGATGGACGGCGCCAGCATCGACGACCTGCTCGGGCGCGCGGACATCGCCATGTACCGGGCCAAGCGCGGCGGAGGCGGGCACGTCTTCTACCGGCCGGAGATGAGCGACGGCTTGGCCGAGCGCATGGAACTGGCCAAGGACCTGGCGCGGGCGCTGAACAACGACGAGTTGCAGCTCTACTACCAGCCCAAGATCGACCTGGAGAGCGGCGCGATGGTGGGGGCGGAGGCGCTGCTGCGCTGGTACGACGCGCGCCGCGGCTGGGTCAGCCCCGTCGATTTCATTCCCGTCGCCGAAGCCCGCGGCATGATGGCGCCCCTGGGGCGCTGGGTGCTGCGCGAAGCCTGTCGCCAGATGAAGGCGTGGCAGGGGCAGGGGCTGCATTTTCCCGGCCGGCTGGCGATCAACCTGGCCGCGCAGGAGCTGGACGACGGCACGCTGGCCGGCAATATCGTCGATATCGTGCGGGCGGCGGACCTGACACCGTCCCTGTTCGAGCTGGAGTTGACCGAGAGCGGCCTGATGGGCAACGTCGAGCGCGCCATCGTGGTCATGGCGGCGCTGAAAACGGCCGGCTTCGCGCTGTCCATCGACGACTTCGGCACCGGGTATTCGTCCTTGGCCTATCTGAAGCGCCTGCCGGTGGACAAGCTGAAGATCGACATTTCCTTCGTGCGCGACATGCTCAACGACCGCCACGACCGCACCATCGTCACCACCATCCTGGGCATGGCGCACAACCTGGGCCTGAGCGCCATCGCGGAAGGCGTGGAGCGGGCCGAGCAGGCGGAGGCGCTGCGCGCCATGGGCTGCGACGAGGCACAAGGCTATTACTATGGCCGGCCGCAGCCGCCCGCGGTGTTCGCCCGCACCTGGCTGGCCGCGCGGGCCGGATCCTCGCGATAGCCACGGCTAGAACAAGCCCAATTGCCCGTCCGTGAGTTGCGAAAAATCGTCGCCGACAAAGGCGAGGATGGCGTCCGCGACCGGTTGCAACTGCTTCTCGACATAGTGTTCGTAGTCGATGCCGGCCTGGCGGTTCTCCATCGGCTCGGGGCCGGCCAGCGTCATCACATAGCTGATCCAGCCGCCGTTCTGGTATTGCAGGGGCCGCTGCTGGCGCTGGTTGTATTCGTCGGCGCTACGCGCCGCGCGGACATGGGGCGGCAC
Organism: Bordetella genomosp. 10; assembly: GCF_002261225.1. NCBI lineage: Bacteria > Pseudomonadati > Pseudomonadota > Betaproteobacteria > Burkholderiales > Alcaligenaceae > Bordetella > Bordetella genomosp. 10. Next base: position 1,459,311 of record NZ_NEVM01000002.1, on the reverse strand, counting down.
GTTGCGTTCGTAGTGGTCGAGACGGCGGCGCAGGCGCTTGCGGTAGACCAGCAGCTCGTCCAGTTCGCCGGCGCGGGTGCGGCGCACGAAGTCGCGGATGTAGTCGCGGTAGGGCTCGCGCCGGAAGACGCGCAGGTACAGGTCCTGCTGGAATTGGCGGGCCAGCGGCGACCAGTCGGTGCGCACCGATTCCAGCCCCTTGAACACCACTTCCTCGCTGCCGTCGGCGCGCCGGATCAGGCCCGCATAGCGCTTCTTGCTGCCTTCCTCGGCGCCGCGCACCGTGGGCATGAGGAAGCGCTGGAAATGGTTTTCGTATTGCAGCTCCAGCGCGCTTTGCAGGCCGTATTCCTGTTCCAGGTGCCGGCGCCACCATTGGTTGATGCCGGCCATCAGTTCGCGGCCGATGCGCGCGGCGTCCTCCTCGGCGCGCGCGCGGCCCAGCCAGACGAAGGTGGAATCGGTATCGCCGTAGATCACGGTATGGCCTTGCGCCTCGATCAGCTCGCGCGTGCGCTGCATGATCTGGTGGCCGCGCAGCGTGATGGACGACGCCAGCCGCGCGTCGAAGAAACGGCAGCCCGGCGAGCCGAGCACGCCGTATAGCGAGTTCATGATGATCTTCAAGGCCTGGGACAGCGGCTTGTTGCCCGCGCGCTTGGCGGCCTCGCGGCCCTCCCAGATGCGCGCCACGATGGCCGGCAGGCTGTGCCGCGTGCGCGAGAAGCGCGCGCCCGCGAACCCCGCGACGGAGTCGGCGTCGCCGGGCCGGCGCAAGCCTTCCACGAGACCCACGGGGTCGATCAGGAAGCTGCGGATGATGGAGGGATACAGGCTCTTGTAGTCCAGCACCAGCACCGATTCGTACAGCCCGGGACGCGAGTCCATGACGAAGCCGCCCGGGCTGGCGCGCGGCGGCTGCGCGCCCAGGCGCGGCGCCACGAAGCCGCCGCGGTGCATCAGGGGCAGATAGAGATGCTCGAACGCCGCGACCGAGCCGCCGCTGCGGTCGGCGGCCAGGCCGGTGACGGTGGCGCGTTCCAGCAGGAAGGACAGCAGCTCCGTCTTCTCGAAAATGCGGGTGACCAGTTCGCAGTCCTGCAGGTTGTAGCGCGCCAGGGCGGGCTTGTCCTGCGCGAACATGCGGTTGATCTCGTCCATGCGCTGGTAGGGATCGTCGATGGCCTTGCCGGCGCCCAGCAGGGTCTGCGCCACGTGCTCCAGGCTGAAGGAGGCGAAGCTCCAGGTGGCCGAGCGCAGGGCCTCGATGCCGTCGATGATCAGCCGGCCGGCCGCCGCCGCGAAATAATGCTGGGGCCGCGCGCCATGCTCGCGCCATTCCATCGGCGCGCCGCCGCGGCCCAGCCGCAGGGGCACGCCCAGGCGCTGGGCGTGTTCATGCAGGATGCGCAGGTCGAACTGCACCAGGTTCCAGCCGATCACGGCGTCGGGATCGTGGCGCGCCAGCCAGTCGTTGAGCCGGCGCAGCAGGGCGCCGCGATCCGTACAGTATTCGAGATCGAAGTCCTGCCCATCGGCGCCGGCGACCCGTTCCGTGCCCGCCGTCTGTCCCAGCATATAGACCTGGCGTTGCCCGCAGCCTTGCAGGCCGATGCAATACAGGTTGCCGCGCTGGTCCGTTTCGATGTCCAGCGAGGCCAGGCGCAGCGCGGGGCGATAGTCCGCGTCGGGCTTCAGGGTGGCGTCGAGCAATACGCCGTCCGGACCGGGCTGGCCGCTGAAACGCACCGGCGCGGTGATGAAGCGTTCCATGAGGTAGCGTTCGGGCGGGCGGATGTCGGCTTCGTAGACGTCCACGCCGGCTTCGGCCAGGCGTTTCTCCAGGCGGGCCATCTGGCGCTGCTGCCTGCAATACAGGCCCAGGACGGGACGGTGCTGGAAATCCTGGAGCGCGAGCGGACGCAGCTCGCCGTCCGTTTCGCCGCGCAGGGCGGCTTCGGCCTGCGCGCGCTGGTCGGCCGGGACGAAGGCCACCGAGGGCTGCGCCGGCACCCGCACGCGCCACGGGCCGTCGTCGGTGGCCAGCCAGAATTCGACCTCCACGCCCGCCGGCGTATCGCGCCAGTGGCGGGTCAGCAGGAAGCCCTGGCGGGTTTCGGCGGCGTCGGCGTGGCCCGGGCCGGCGGGCGTGGCCGGGAGGGGCGAATCTGAGGGCATGGCCGGGGCGGATATACTGTTCATGGATACAGTATTTTGCCATGAGCCCGTCAGATCCTCTTTCTATCCCGGTTTCTATCCCGGCTTCCGCCCCGGTTTCCGCCACGGGCGCCTTCGCCACGCCGGCGCGGGCGCCGGCCGCGTCCGTGGACGTCCGCCTGTTGCAAGGTCGCGTGACCGATGACCATGCGCTCGAAGGCGGCGCGGGCGAGCCGGAGGCGGAGCGCGGGACCGCCATCGCCGAAGCGGCTGCCCGCCTGGTTCGTCCGCTGGACGAGGAGGGGCCGGATCCGCACTACTACCTGCGCAACTTCACTTTCGCCCTGGCCTGGATCGCCGAACGCTATGGCGACCTGCTGGACGAGGCGGAGCGCGCCTTCCTCGACGACTATGCGGGCCTGCCGAGGCCCGCGCAGGCGCTGCTGGTGCGGATGCTGATGCGCAAGGGACCGTTTTTCCGGGGCGATACGCTGCGCTACGCCGAGATCGGCGACCCGCGGGCCGCCGCCGCGCCGTTGTTGGCGCGCGGGTGGCTGGATGCGAACCCCGTGCTGACGCTCGATGCCTTGTTCGGCGTCCTGCGCCAGGCGGAACTGGCGCGCCTGTTCGCCGGGGCGGCGCCGGGCAGGCTGTCCAAGGCAGGGCTGCTGGCGTATCTGCGCGGACAGGCGGGTTATGAGGAGGCGAGACGCTGGCGGCAATGGCGGGGCGATGAGGACGATGCGGCCGCTACAACCGCTGTAACCGCTGCCCGGGACGACGACGGTACGGTCAGCCCGGTCCACGCCGCCGGCGCGGCCCTCGCCGTGGACGATCTCGACGTCGTGGAGGTTCGCATCGCGCCGCTGGCCGAGCGCTTGCGCCTGATGTTCTTCGGCAACCTGCGCCAGGACTGGTCGGAGTTCGTGCTCGCCGATCTCGGCATCTTCCAATACGAACGCGTGGCCTTTCCGGTGGAGGCGCGCGCCTTCCAGCACCGGTCGGACATCGATACCTACCTGCGCCTGCAACGCCTGCGCGAGCGTTTCGAGGAGGGCGCGCTGTCCGGCGGCGGCGCGACATCTCCGGCAGACGATGCCGCGCAAGCCGCCGGCGACGCCGCCAGGAACGCCGTCGATACGGATTGGCGCGACATTCTCCAGGCCCTGCTTGCCGAGTCGCCGGCGCATCCGTGGCTGGGCCGGCGCCGCGACAAGCTTTTGTTCACGCTGGGACGGGCGCGCGAGCGGCGGCGGGATTGGGAGGGGGCGCTCGCCTGCTACCGGCCATGCGGATATCCGGGCGCCCGTCACCGTGTCTTGCGCGTGCTGGAGCAGCGCGGCGCCGACGGCGAAGCCCTGGCCCTGGCCGAAGCCGCCTTGGCCGCGCCTGAAAGCGAGACCGAAGTCCAGTTGTTGCAGCGCTTGATTCCCCGTCTGCGCCGTCGTCTCGGCCAGCAGCCGGCGGCGCCGCGCCGGCGCGCGGCGGTGACGACGCTGGACCTGTGCCTGCCGCGTCCACGCGACGGCCTGCCGGTGGAGCTGGCGGCCCGCGACCACCTGACCTGCGCCGATGGGCCTGTCCATTACGTCGAGAACACGCTGGTCAATGCCTTGTTCGGCCTGTTGTGCTGGCCGGCCATCTTCCAGCCGGTGGCGGGCGCGTTCTTTCATCCCTTCCAGCGCGGGCCCGCCGATCTCCACGATCCGGGATTCGCGCAGGCCCGCCGCGCGGCTTTCGACGCCTGCCTGGCCAGATTGGACGACGGCAGCCATGCCGACGCCATCCGCGCAAACTGGCGCGGCAAGGCCGGCCTGATCTCGCCCTTCGTGGCGTGGGGCGCGCTGAACGAGGAATTGCTGGACCTGGCCTTGCATTGCCTCCCGGCCGTTCATCTCAAGCTTTGGTTCACGCGCATCCTGGCGGACATCAAGACCAATGCCAGCGGCCTGCCCGACCTGGTGCGCTTCTGGCCGGCCGAACGGCGCTATGAGCTGATCGAGGTGAAAGGGCCGGGAGACCGCCTCCAGGACAACCAGTTGCGCTGGATCGCGTACAACCAGGCCCACGGCATTCCCGTGCAGGTATGCCGCGTCGCGTGGCGGGAGTCCGCGCCGTGAGCTACGTCATCGCGGTTCGCGCCCTGTGCGAATTCACGGCTCGCCGCGGCGACCTGGACACGCGCTTCACGCCCGCCCCGTCCGGGCAGGAGGGCATCGCCGGCCACCAGGCCGTGGTCGCCGGCCGTCCCGCCGGCTACGAGGCGGAGATCGCGCTGGAAGGCGTGTACGGCGTTGCCGATGCGGGCGACGCGGGCGGCGGCCCGAATGAGAAGCACCCGGCGGATTCCCAAATCCTGCTGCGCGTGCGCGGCCGGGCCGACGGCTACGATCCGGTGAGGCATCGGCTGGAGGAAATCAAGACGCGGCGGGGTTCCGCCGACCGGGTGCCGGACAACCAGCGCGCCGTGCACTGGGCGCAGGCCATGGTCTATGGGCATCTCCTTTGCCGGGCGCGCAGCTTTGACGACATCGAGATCGCGCTGGTGTACTTCGACCTGGGCAGCCAGGAAGAAACCGTATTGACCCGCGCCTGTACCGCCGTCGAACTGGCCGCCTTCTTCGCGGACCAATGCGAGCGCTTCCTGGCGTGGGGCCGGCAGGAGGCGGTGCATCGCGCGGCCCGCGACGACGCGTTGCGCGCCATGCCGTTTCCGCAAGCCGCGTTCAGGCCCGGCCAGCGCGAACTGGCCGCCGCCATCTATCGCGTCGCGCGCGACGGCCGGCCGCTGCTGGCGCAGGCGCCCACCGGCATCGGCAAGACCCTGGGCAGCCTGTTTCCCATGCTCAAGGCCATGCCCGCCGCGCCGCTGGACCGCGTCTTCTTCCTTTGCGCCAAGACAGCCGGCCGCCAGGCGGCGCTGGACGCGGTAGGGCGGGTGCGCGCCGCGGCGCCGCTGCTGCCGCTGCGCACGCTGGAGCTCGCCGCCCGCGAGCAATCCTGCGTCTATCCCGGACGCAATTGCGACGGCGAGGACTGCCCGCTGGCGCGCGGCTTCTACGATCGCCTGCCGGCCGCGCGCGCGGCCGCCGCCGCCGAGCCGGTATTGGACCGGCCGGCGCTGGGCGCCATCGCCGCCGCCCACGGCATCTGCCCGTACTACCTGGGCCAGGAAATGGCGCGCTGGTGCGACGTGGTCATCGGCGACTACAACTACTACTACGACTACAACGCCTTGCTGCACGGGCTGACGCTCGGCGCGCAGTGGCGCGTGGGCGTGCTGGTGGACGAGGCGCACAACCTCGTCGAGCGGGCGCGCGGCATGTACAGCGGACAATTGCCGGCGGCGCGGCTGGCGTTGGCGCGGCGCGCGGCGCCGAAGGCCTTGCGCAAGCCGCTGGACGCGCTGCGCCGCGCGTGGCGGGCCAGCCTGCGCGACCGCGCCGGCGAGGGCTACCGCGTCTACGAAGCCTTGCCGGCCGCGTTGACGACGGCGCTGCAGCGCGCCGCCTCCGCGCTCGCGGATCACTTCGCCGAGCCGGCGCCCGCGATCGAGGACGATCTGCTGGCTTTCTACTTCGACCTGCTGCGTTTCCTGCGTCTCGCGGAAGACCATGGCCCGCACGCGATCTTCGATGCCATGCCTGCGGGGCGCGGTCCGGGCGAAACGCCCATGGAAGCCACCCCGCGGCCGGACGAACGACCCCCGCGAGGGCGGGCAGAGTCCCTGGACACGCTTTCCGTGCGCAACGTCATCCCCGCGCCTTACCTTGCCCCGCGTTTCGCCGCCGCGCACGCCACGGTGCTGTTCTCGGCGACGCTGGGACCCGCGCATTTCTATCGCGACACGCTGGGGCTGCCGGCCGATTGTCCCTGGGTGGACGTGCCGGGGCCGTTCCAGGCCGATCAACTGGAGATCCATCTGGTCGACCGCGTATCGACCCGCTATCGGGACCGCGAGGCGTCGATCGCGCCCATCGTCGCGCTGATGGCGCGCGCCTACGAGCGGCAGTCGGGCAACTACCTGTGTTTTTCCAGCAGCTTCGATTATCTGGCCCGGCTGGCGGACCGCCTCGCGCTCGCGTACCCGGACATCCCAGCATGGCGGCAGGCCTCGGGCATGGATCCCAAGGCGCGCGGCGAATTCCTCGCCCGCTTCGTCGCGGACGGGAAGGGCATAGGCTTCGCGGTGCTGGGCGGGGCGTTCGGCGAGGGCGTCGACCTGCCGGGCTCGCGCCTCATCGGCGCTTTCATCGTCACCCTGGGCCTGCCGCAGATGAATCCCGTCAACGAGGAAATGATGCGCCGCATGCAGGCGCGCTTCGGCCAGGGCTACGACTACACCTACCTCTATCCCGGCCTGCGCAAGGTCGTGCAGGCCGCTGGCCGGGTCATCCGCTCCGAGGCGGACCGCGGCAGCGTCTACCTGATCGACGACCGCTACCGCCGCAAGGAAGTCCGCCGCCTGCTACCGGCCTGGTGGGCCGTCTAGGTCACTGCCGGCCCGCATCCTGCCGGACGTCGCGCGCCAGCCGCAGTCCCGAAAACTGCCAGCGCGCCGCCGGCGGGAAGAAGTTGCGATAGGTGGGCCGCGTGTGCCCCTCCGGCGTCGCGACGCTGCCGCCGCGCAGCACCAGTTGCCCCACCATGAACTTGCCGTTGTATTCCGCGGCCGCGCCGCTCAGCGGCCGGAAGCCGGGATAGGGATCGTAGGACGAGCGGGTCCATTGCCACAGGTGGCGCGTGGCCTGGCTGAAATCCGGCAGCGACGACGCCGCTTCCCACTCGAACTCCGTCGGCAGCCGCGCGCCGGACCAGGCGGCATAGGCGGCCGCTTCATAGAGGCTCAGTTGCGCCACCGGCTCATTTGGATTCAGCGGTTGCAGTCCGCCCAGGCCGAAGACGTGGGCGCCTTTCAAACCCCGGGCCCGGAGGCGTTCTTCGCCTTCCGGCAGCCAGTAGGCCGGGGCCCGCCATTCCTGGGCGCGCACGGTGGCCCAGCCATCGGAGAGCCAGAACTCGGGACGCTCGTAGCCGCCGTCCGCGATAAAGCGGGCATATTCGCCGCAGGTCACCAGGCGATTGGCGATTTCATAGGGATGCACGTAGACGGCATGGCGCGGCCGTTCGTTGTCGAAGGCGAAGTCGGATGCGTCAGCGGGATGGCCGATCTCGACCATGCCGCCGGGATGGCGCAGCCATTGCAGCGGGATGGCCGCGGTCTCGGCGGCATGCGCCGCGCCGGTGGCGCGATATGCCGGCAGCAGCGGATTGCGCGAGAACGCATGCAGGATGTCCGTCAACAGCAGTTCCTGGTGCTGTTGTTCGTGGTGCAGGCCCAGCTCCAGCATGGGCGCCAACGCGGCCAGGGCATCCGCGTCGGCGGCGCCGAGGAGGGCGGCCATGGCCTCGTCCACGTGGCGGCGGTAGGCCAGCACCTGCGCCTGCGGCGGCCGGGTGAGCATGCCGCGCTCCGGCCGCGCATGGCGCGGTCCCAGGGCTTCATAGTAGGAATTGAACAGATAGGGAAAATGCGGATCGAACAGCGCGTAATCGGGATCGTGCTCGCGCAATACCAGGGTCTCGAAAAACCAGGTGGTGTGCGCCAGGTGCCATTTGGTGGGACTGGCGTCGGGCATGGATTGGACGCACTGGTCTTCGGCGGACAAGGGTTCGGCCAGGGCCAGGCTGTGCGCGCGCACCGTCTCATAGGCGGCGCGCAAGGCCTCGCTCGAGAACGGCGGCTGGGAACGGGACAAGGTCATCGGGGGCGAAAACTCCTGGAAATCGGTCCGTGCGGCCGGATACGGGCGCCGCGGCGCAGGGCGCGGCTTCCTCCGCAAGCCGCGCGCCCGCCGGGGTCAGGGCAGGGGCCGGGTGAAGTCGTCCGCCAACGCCGGCGCGTCCGCGAAGGCCGGCGTCAGCATGGGGATGTCCGTGGTCTCCGCGGCCTCGGCCATGTCGGCCCCGTCGCCGTCGTCCGCGATCAGGGCCTCCGTCTGCTCTTGCGCGACGCCGTCCGCCAGCAGATAGCTGCGGTCGGCGACGTCCGTCGGGAACTCCGGATTGCGCTCGGTGAAGAGAATACTGTAGCCCAGCGACTTCAGCGCCGTGATGGTGCGTCCCATGTTGCGGGCCGCCGGTCCCGGCAAGCCGTCGCAGATCTGGTCGAACAGCAGCAGGTTGGCGCCGCTGCGCAGCACGCGCGCCACCGCCAGCATCTGCTGCTCCGCTTCGTCCAGGTTCACGCCCGGCGCGGCGCGGCAGCGGCGCAGCGTGGGAAAGAGTTCGTAGATTTCCGTCAATGACAAACCGCCGCCCAGCACGCCTTCCAGCGGCAAGGGCAGCAGCAGGTTTTCTTCGCAGGTCAGGCCCGATACGACGTCCGGCCGCGCGGGGCAGGCGGCCACGCCGAGATGGCTGACGGCGTGCGCGTCCAGCCCGATCGATTCCACGCCATGGATCTGGATCGAACCTTCCCGCGTGGGATTGTGGCCCAGCACCGCGCGCAAGGTCGCGCTGAGTTCGGCGCCCTCGTGTCCGAGCAGGGCAACCGCTTCGCCGGTGGCCACGCGCAGCTTCACCCCGCGCAGGACGGGGGTCCGATTCTCGCTCGCCTGCAAACCGGTGATTTCCAGGGCGGGAAGCGTCATGGCGGCTCCTTTGTGGGCGGGCGACGGTGTTCTATTCTTTAGGCCGAAGGCGGTATCCAGGGGACATCCGTGCGGTGTATGCCTTTACAGCTTATGGGAAGTCCGCGCCCGCTACACGTAGGGATTTCGCGGGGTAATGCGTGGCGCGTTGGGCGCGCGCATCAGAGTGAAAGTGGCTGTGAGATGGGTATCAAAGAATTACCCTTCATGGGCATTAACTTCCAGGACATGAATCCTAGGGATTTTCCCGGTGTCGCATTAAGATGGGCCCCCGGCCGCACCGCGCCGGGGAGGTCCGCCGGCGGCCGCGTCGCGCGCGCCATGCGCCGAGCCCGCTGCCCGGACCTCACGCCATTCGTCATTCTTATGCCGTCGAGGACCTGACATGGGTAAGCACACCCGCAACGCCGAACATCCCATTTCCGAAATCTTCCTGGAACGCTGGTCGCCGCGCGCGTATACCGGCGAGGAGATTTCCGAAGCCGAATTGCTCACCATGCTCGAAGCCGCCCGCTGGGCCCCTTCGGCCTACAACCTCCAGCCCTGGCGCTTCATCTACGCGCGCAAGGGCACGGCGCATTGGGAGCGTTTGCTGGCGGTGCTCAACGAGTTCAACCAGAGCTGGGCGCGCAATGCGTCGGCGCTGATCGTGGTGCTGTCCGCCGAAACCGGCACGCCGCCGGGCAAGGACCAGCCGGTGCCCAATGCGTCGCACAGCTTCGACACCGGCGCGGCATGGGGCTTCCTGGCGCTGCAAGCCAGCCTGGAAGGCTGGCAGGCGCACGGCATGGCCGGCATCGATCGCGAGAAGGCGCGCGCCGACCTTGGGGTGCCGGCGGGCTACACGGTGGAGGCCGCCGTCGCCATCGGCAGGCCGGGCGACAAGCGCACGCTGCCCGAAGCCTTGCAGGCGCGCGAGGGATACACCGCGCGCCAGCCGCTGGCCAGCATCGCGGCGGAAGGGCGCTTCGACTTCTGAATCCAAGCGCCTGAATCCAAGAGGGCGGCGCCGGCGCCTGTCAGGCGTCGCCCGAATGCGTCTTTTCCCAGAAGACCACGCGCCGGTGCAGGGCGCGCATCAGCAGCGAGCCGGTCAGGCCGATCAGCGCCAGCAGGATGACGCCGGCGAACATGGTGGACAGGCTCATGCTGACCGACGCGGACGCGATCATGTAGCCCAGGCCTTCCTGCGCCGACAGGAATTCGCCCACCACCGCCCCGATCAACGCCAGCGACACGCCGATCTGCAGGCCGGAGAAAATATCGCCCGCCGCCGCCGGCAGCTTGACGTGCAGCAGCAGATAGCCGCGCGAGGCCGAGAAGGCGCGGCACGCGTCCAACAGATCGCGATCCGTGCGGTTGATGCCGTTGACCGTATTCACGAACAAGGGGAAGAAGCACACCAGCGCCACCAGCACCACCTTGGACGCCATGCCGAAGCCGAACCAGACCAGGATGATGGGCCCCAGCGCCACCTTGGGCGTGGCCTGCAGGCCGATCAGCACCGGATAGCAGAAGCGTTCGAAGGTGCGCGATTCGGCCAGCAGCGCGCCCAGCACCACCGCCAGGATGCAGCCGATGGCATAGCCGGCGAAGGTCTCGCCCAGCGTCGCGCCGATGTGCGGCCACAGGGCGCCGGTGGCGAAGCCGTCCACCAGGGCATGCCAGACGCTGGCCGGCGTGGGCAGCAGGTAGTCCGGGATCTTCAGCAGGACGATGGCGAAATGCCAGGCCGCCACCAGCACGGCGAGGCTGATCAAGGGGTAGAGGAAGTCGGTGAAATCAGGACGCTTCATGGCTGAAATGGCGGCGCAGGTGGTGGCAGGCGGCGTTGAAGGCCGCGTCGCCCAGGGTTTCGAGCGTGCGGGGGCGCGGCAGGCCAGGGCGATAGTCCTCGACGATGCGGCCCGGGCGGGGCGACATCACCAGGATGCGATCGGCCAGGAAGACCGCTTCCGGAATGCTGTGCGTGATGAACAGCACCGACTTGCGCTGCTGGCTCCAGATGCGTTGCAGCTCCAGCGTCAGGGCTTCCCGCGTCAGCGCGTCCAGGGCGGCGAAAGGCTCGTCCATCAACAGCACGTCCGGATCGGGCAGCAGCATGCGGGCGATGCCCACGCGCTGCTGCATGCCGCCGGACAGTTCGCCCGGATAGTTGTTGGCGAAGCCGTCGAGGCCGACCAGCTTGAGCAAGGCGGCCGCCCGCTCGCGCGCCGCAGGCATGGGCAGGCCCAGCGTGGTGGCGGGCAGCAGGACGTTGTCCCGCACGGTCTTCCAGGGCAGCAGCAGCGGCTTCTGGAACACCACGCCCGTGCGGCGGCTGGGCTTGCGCACGGGTTCGCCGGCCAGCGTCAGGACGCCGGTGGTGGGCGCCAGCAGGCCGGACGCCAGCTTCAACAAGGTGGACTTGCCGCAACCGGACGGTCCGAGGACCGCCACGAATTCGCCGGATGCGATGTCCAGGTCCACCGGCCCCAGCGCATGGATGGCGCCGCGCCGGGTCGGGTAGGTGAGCGTGACGTCCTTCAGCGACAAGGATCCGTGGCCGGTCTCTCCGGCGTAGGCGCCTTCCTGCGATATCGCTGAATTCATGCACTGGCCTCCGCCAGGAAGTCCCGCGCGGCTTGCCACGAGGCGGCATTGGCGCGGGCATTGGCCAGCGGCGTGCCGCCGCCGGTCAGCACCACGCCGGCCACCGGGTGCGGCTTGGCGATCAGCGTGGTCGGCGTGTTGGGCAGGCCGATGGCGTGGCCGGCGCCTTCGCCGCGGAAGTGGCGATAAGGCCAGCGGTGGCCGCTGGCGCGCAAGGCGTCGACGATCCGGTCGCTGTACAAGGTGGACGGCCAGAAGCCGTCGTCCGTGCCGGAGATCAACAGCACGGGGCCCTCGATTCGCTCGACGGGAATGCGCGCCGCCGCCACGGCGTCGGCGTTGCGCAGGACGCTGAGGAAGGCCGGCGCCTGGCGCACCGGCTGGCCGTCGGCGGGGACCTGGTCGAAGGCGGACCAGTCGGCGTCCGGGTTGTCTTTCCATACGTTGGGCAGGGGTTGGCCCTGCCAGGTCCAGACCGGCGAATCGGGGGCTTCGCCGGGACGGCCGGCGCGCAGCGTGCCATGCACCAGGATGCTGGGCACGTAGGCGATGACGGCGTTGACCAGTTCGGGAAAGCGCGCGCCCAGCAGCAGCGCCAGTTCGCCGCCGCGGGACTGGCCGGTGACCGCGACGAAGCCCTTGCGTGGCGCCAGCTCGGCGCGGGCCCAGCGCAGCGCGCGCTCGAAGTATTCCAGCGGCGTGTTCGAAATATGATCGGGCAGGCCGGGCGCCTTGAAGTAGCCCAGCGCGAAGGCGGTATAGCCATGCGTGGCCCATTGCGATGCGCGCTGCAGCGGAATGCCGCCGCCGGAGCCGTTCATCACCACGATGACCGGATGCGGCCCGGCGCCGCGGGGTGTGAATACGGTGCCGACGATGCCGTCGACGTTGACGTCGCGGCGTTCGACGCCGTCGACCAGATAGCGCTGGATGAATTCGGCCCGCGCCGACGCCCCATCCGCGCCGCGCGCCTGCACGGCGACGGTCAAGGGCTCGATTTCATCGGTCAGCGCGGCCTGGCTGGGCGGCTGCAAGCGGCGCATGGACCACACCAGGCCCATGGCGTCGGCTTCGCGCCAGTCGCCGGCCGACGGCGCCTGGCGGTCGAGATCGACATGGCCGTCAGCGTCCGCGGTGACGGTGGCCTCGCTGCGCCAGACGCTGCCGTCCGGATGGCGCAGTTCCGCGCTCAGTTGCACCGGGCCGGGGGCATAGCCGTCCAGCACGATGCGGCGGGGAACATCCAGCGCGGCGTCGCGCGGAACGATCTGGATCGTCGGCTCGCTCATTTTGCCTCCCGGGCCTTGGCGCGCACGGCATCGGCGTCGAAGTCGTTGATCTTGGCGATGTATTCGTTGGAGAAGATCTTCTCCACCGGCACGTCCGCCGAGGGATATTCCTTGGCCTTGGCCATCGCCTCGATGCCGGCGCGTATGGCCTTCAGGTCGTACTGGCCCGGCACGCGCGCCTGGCCGGAGGGCGTATGCAGCACGCGGCGCAGGCGGTTGCTCACCAGCGTGACGGCGTCGGCCAGCGCCTTGGCTTCGTCGCCGGCGGGCTTGGATTGCGGGTTGGCGCGCCAGAAGGCCCGCACGCAGAATGTGGGATTGGCCTCGCACGCGATCTGGCCCTTGGTATAGGCGCGCGCGAAGCGCACCAGCAGGTCGGGATGGTCGCGGAAGGTGTCGACGTGGGCGATGAAGCCGTTGCCGGCGGTCTCGTCGAAGACGTGGGGATAGGCGATGCGGCGGATGGGCGTGCCCGACAGCTCCAGTTGGTCGTCCCAACTGCTGTTGAAGTTCAGCGCGTCGACCTGGTGCGTCTTCAAGGCCTGGAAGCCGGCGGCCAGGGCGCCGACGGCGACGTAGTTGACGTTGACGCCGGGCTCCAGCCCGGCCGTGCGCAGCGCCGCGCGGCCGCCGGGAATGGTGCCCCAGGTCAGCGCGCCCACGCCTATCTTCTTGCCCTTGAGATCCTGGATGGTCTTGATGGGCGAATCGGCCAGCACCGCGAATTCCATCGTGTTGGCCGGCACGCCGTTGTAGAAGTAGCGCAGCGGCAGGACGTCCTTGCCCGAGAAGTAGCTGGAGATCACCGGTTCGGAGGTGGGATAGCCGAAGGTCACGCGCTTGGCGGCGACCTGCGGCAGCAAGGCCCCGGCACCCTGGAATACGATGGTCTTCACGGAAAGGTTTTCTTCCTTGAAGAAGCCCAGTTCCTCGGCCGCGGCGTAGGGCGCGCCGTCATGTACGGCGGCCGGCACGGCCAGGGCCACGGTGACGTCGTCCAGGGCCAGCGCCGGCGCGGCGGCCGTGGCCAGGGCCAGCGCGGCAAGAAGGGAGGTAAGGCGGATACGCATGAAAGTGTCCTGGTTCGTTCGATTCTTGTGGGAGGATGAGCGACTGGGTGAACGGTGAACTGGGCCGGGCGCGCGGCTAGGCCGGTGACGACGCCATGCGGCTGGCCGCGTCGCGCAGCAGGAAGGCGCGGTCGATCTTGTTGGTGGAGGCCAGCGGCAAGGCATCGACGAACCACACCTGGCGCGGATGCTGGTAGGCGGGCGCGTTTTCCAGGGCGTAGCGCTTGATGTCGTCGGCGTCGGCATGCTGCCCGGGCCGCGGCACGATGTAGGCGACGGGCTTCTGGCCCTTGATGTCGTCGTCCACCGGCACCACGCAGGCCTGTTGCACCGCGGGGTGCCGTTCCAGCATTTTCTCCACCTCGCCCGGATAAATGTTTTCGCCGCCGCTGACGAACATATCATCGCGGCGGCCGACGAAGTAATAGAAACCCTGCTCGTCGCGGCGGAATACGTCGCCGGTCGAGTAGTAGCCGTCGGGCGTGAAGGGCGCCGCGAGATCGGGCCGCTGGTGATAGCCCAGCATCAGGCCGGGGCTTTTCATCTCCAGGATGCCTTGCCGCGGCCCGTCGGCGGGACCGGGCGCCAGTCGCAGCGACACGGCGGGATGCGCATGGCCCACCGACATCGGCGGCGTCGGCAGCTTGTCCGGATGCGGGCCGAACACCACCGGGCCGCCTTCGGTCGTGCCGTAGGCGTTGATCACCCTGGCGTTGGGCAGCATGGCGTGGATCTGCGCCAGCAGGCTGGCGCTGACGGGCGCGGAGCCCATGCGGATCACCTTCACCGACGACAGGTCGGTGCGCGCCAGCAGTTCGTGCTCGCGCAGCATCATGGCGATCATGGGCGGGACCGCGGTCAGCCAGGTGCAGCGGTAGCGGCCGATGCACCGGATGTAGGCGGCCGCGGTGAACTGTGGCAGCAGCACCGTGGTGGCATGGCTGGCCAGCGCCAGCAGGACCAGCGCCAGGGCGTTCATGTGGTACAGCGGCGCGGCGATCAGCGGGCGTTCGGCTTCCAGCGGCGTCGCCTGGCGGCGCATCCGCACGGTCCACAGATGGCTGGCGTGCGACAGGCGCACGCCCTTGGGCTTGCCGGTGGAGCCGGAGGTGTACAGCATCAGGGCCACGTCCTCCGGCTGCACGTCGGCCTCCGGCGCGGGACCGGGACGCAGGTAGTCGAGGAAGGGTTCGCCGTCCAGCGCGATGGCCTGCAAGCCAGCCGGCAGCGCATTGCGGCGTTCGTGGTCATGGAACACCACGCGGGCGCCGCTGTCCGCCAGCACGTAGGCGATGGTCGCCGGCGGGAACTTGAAGTTGACCGGCACGGCGATCAGTCCCGCGCGCATGATGCCCAATAGCGTGGCGACGTAGCGCACCGAGTTGGCGGCCAGGATGGCGACGCGGTCGCCGGGCCGGGCGCCGCCTTGCAGCAGCGCCCGCGCCACGCCGTCGGCCATCGCTTCCAGCTCGCCGTAGGTGCACGGCGATTCGTTCAGCGCCAAGTCGACGCCCAGCAGCGCCACGCGCGCCGGGTCGGCGGAAGGATCGATGACGCGGCCCAGGTTCCGTGGCGTATACATGGGCGGACCTCAGGCCTTGGCGGGCGCGGGCGCCGGCGCGGCGGTGGAATAGACGCCGCGGCCGCTGGCGACCAGCTTGCCTTCGTTGTCGAAGACCTGCGCTTCGGCCACCGACAGTTGCGAGCCGAACTTGACGACCTTGCCCTTGGCGCGCAGGTCGCCCGGCAGGGCGGCGCGGTGGTAGTCCACGCGCAGGTCCACCGTGGGCACGCCGCGGCCCGTCTTGGAAACCAGCGCCCAGTCGGCGGTGAGGTCGACCAGGGCCGCGAGGATGCCGCCGTGCGTGTAGCGCTTGTCGGGATTGACGACCCATTCTTCGCGCCAGCGCGCGGACAGTTCGATTTCGCCCTCGGCGACGGCGAGGACTTCGATGCCCAGCCACTGGTGGTAGGGGCCGCGCAGCAGCCTGGCCTGGATGTCTTCCTTGGTGGGGAGAGATGCGGTGCTCATGGATGGTTTTCCTTGGAATCAGGGGTTGACGACGACCTTGCCCAGCACTTCGCGGTCGCGGATCAGCGCCAGGCCGTCGGCCGCGCCTTCCAGCGGCACGGTGCGGTCGATCACGGGCTTGACGCTGCCGTCGGCGACCATTTGCAGCAAGGCCTTCAGGTCTTCGTCGTAGAAGCTGTTCGAGCCCTTGATGTTCAGTTCGAAGCTCCAGACGTAGCGCAGGTCTTCCTTCGGGTCGTGGCCGGCGGTGGCGCCGCAGACCAGCAGGGTGCCGCCGCGCTTGAGGCACTTGATCGACGGCAGCCAGGTGTCGCCGCCGGTGAAGTTGATCACCACGTCGACGCCGCCTTCGTAGTTGCGGCGCTGGGGCTTGCCGTACTCGGCGATGGCCCACTTAGAGAAGTCGGTGTCGCGGTAGTTGACGACGTGGTCCGCGCCCAGTTCCTTCAGGCGCGCCAGTTTTTCGTCGCTGCCGGCGCAGGCGATGACCTCGGCGCCCAGCAGCTTGGCCAGGATGACGCAGGCGGTGCCCACGCCGCCGCTGGCGCCCAGCACGACGACGCGATCGCCGGCCTTGACCGTCTTGTGCGTGACCAGCATGCGGTGCGCGGTGCCGTACGCCACGGGCAGCGCGGCGGCGTCGTCATAGCCGACCTTGGCCGGCAGGGCGATCAGTTGCGAGGCCGAGACCAGGCAGTATTCGGCCATGCCGCCGTCGAGCATTTCGCCCATCAGGCCCTTGGCCTTGTTCAGCGGATTGACCAGCACGCGGTCGCCGGCCTTCCAGCCTTCCACGCCGGCGCCGACCTCGACGATATCGCCGGCCATGTCCAGGCCGATGACCACGGGCAGCGGCACCTTGATGCCGGGCATGCCCTGCACGGTGAAGACGTCGTGGTAGTTGAAGGACGATGCGCGCACGCGGATGACGACGTGGCCTTCGGTGGCCTGGGGCACGGCCTTGTCGGCGACGACCCGCAGCTTGTCCAGGCCGCCGTGTTCGTTCAGGACCAGGGCTTTCATGGTGGTGCTCATTGTTTGTTCCTCGCTTCCTAGGGTTTGGTATGGGGCGTATCCGCCGTTGCAAAAGCCGGTCCCACGGCGGGGCGGGCCGTGGGGCAGGGCGTCGCGCCGGCCGGGTTCACTTCAAGGTCTTGGCCTGCTGGTAGGGACCGGTGACGAAAATGTCGGCGGGCAACTGGCCCTTGACCAGGCCACTGTCGGCGAACACCTGGTGCTGGCGTTTCAGCGTGTCGATGTCGGCCGGTTCGAACGACACGCGGTACATTTCCCGCCATTGCCCGGCATAGACGCGGGCGTCGGCCTCGGGCAGGTTGGCCGACTTGCGCAGGATATTCACGACCTCGTCGCGATGGCTGTCGCCCCAGGCGAGCGCGTTGCGCAGGCCGGCGATGACGTGGGCCACGGTATCGGGATGCTGGGCGACGAAATCGCTGCGCACCGCGCCGATGCCGATATACGGCACCGAGTCCGACTTGGTCAGCGTCTTCCACTCGTCGGCGAAGGAGCCCAGGCGCGTCACCTTCAGGTCGGTCAGTTGCGCCACGGTGACCGAGCGCAGCGCGGCGGCGTCGACCTGCTTCTGCGCGAGGAATTGCGCCAGGCGCGACTCGTTGCCGCCCACCAGCGAAAAATCGTTGGCCTTGATGCCGTGATTGCCGGCCAGCACGGCGCCGGCGATCACCGCCACCGAACTGCCCGCGGGCGACATGCCGACTTTCTTGCCGCGCAACTGGTCCAGCGACTTGATGGGCGAGCCTTCGGGCACCACGAACTGCACGTCGGCGGGCTGGGTGGCGGCGAAGATCTTGATGGGCACGCCTTCGGCCGCGCTGCTGAAGACGCCCGCGGCCGGCGCGCCGAAGGCGAGGTCGATGGAATTCGACGCCAGCGCGCGCAGGGGCGCGTTGACGTCGGGAAACTTGACGAACTCGACGTCCAGGTTCTGCTGCTTGAGGAAATCCGTGGCCTCCAGCACCGCGCCGTAGCCCAGGCTGACGCCGCTGCTCCAGTAGCCGATGCGTACTTTGTCGGCGGCTTGCGCCGGGCCCATGGCGCCGAGGGCGAGCGCCAGCAGGGCGGCGGGCAGGTGCTTGGTCCATTTCATATCGGAACTCCCGGAAGATGCGTGGATGAGAAGGGCGGCGGAACGCCGGCTATAGCGGTTTCCAGCGGAACAGGCGGCGCTCCAGCGGCTTGAGGACGCCGCTTTCCAGCAGCAGCATCAGCACGACGAGCAGCAGGGTCCAGGCGAACACCTGGTCGGTCTGCACCAGGTCGGCCGCCTGGCGCAGGCGGTAGCCGATGCCGTCGGACGAACCCAGGGTCTCGGCCACCAGCGACACGCGCCAGCCGAACCCGAAAGCGAGCCGCGCGCCGGAGAAGAAATAAGGCAGGATGGTGGGCAGATAGATCTTGCGCAGGATCTGCGTCCGCGTCATGCGGAAGCTGCGGGCGAGGTCCACGTGCAGCTTGTCGACGTTGCGCGCGCCTTGCCAGACATTGGTCAGGATCAGCGGCATGGCCGTCATGAACACCACGAAGATGGTGGTGGCGTTGGAGATGCCGAACCAGATGATGGCGAAGACCGCCCAGATCGCCGAGGAGATGGTGTTCATCACCGCCAGCAGCGGCTCGAAGACCTGCGCCAGCGCCCGGCTCGAACCCAGCGCCAGGCCCAGCGGCGTGCCGACCAGCGCGGCCAGGACGAAGCCGCAGACGACGCGGTACATGGTCATGCCGATGTCGTGCAGGAAGGAGTCGGTGCGCGACAGCTCGCTGAGCGCGCGCAGCACGCGTTCCGGGCCGGGCAGGATGAAGGCGGGCGTGTGGCGGGCGGCCAGCCACCAGGCGAGCACGAAGACGAGCGCCAGCATGACGCGCTGCGCGACGAGGGTGGCGGGGTTCAGGCCCGGCTTCATTGGACGACCTTCAGCCGCAGCAGGCGGGTTTGCTCCGCGACGTCGCGGTCCGTCGCCAGGCGCGGCCGCGCCAGCGGGACGTCGGCGATTTCGCGCACGCGGCCGGGACGGGGCTCCAGCAGCACGATGCGATCGGCCAGCACCACGGCTTCCTCGACGTCGTGCGTGACGAACAGGATGGTGGTGTGCTTCATGGCCTGGATGCGCAAGAGTTCTTCGTGCATCTGCGCGCGGGTCTGCGGATCCAGCTTGGAGAAGGGTTCGTCCATCAGCAGGATGTCGGGTTCGGTCACCAGGCTGCGCGCCAGCGCCGCGCGGCTGCGCATGCCGCCGGACAACTGGTGCGGCCAGGCCTGGGCGAAGGCGGCCAGTCCCACCAGTTCCAGCACGGCCGCGGCGCGGCGCCGGCGTTCGGCCTTGGGAACGCGCCGCGCCTCCAGGCCCAGCGTCACGTTGTCGCGCAGGGTGCGCCAGGGCAGCAGGCGGTCTTCCTGGAAGAGATAGCCCAGCTTCTGCCAGTCGCGGAAGCGGGCGGCCGGCTGGCCGCGGATTTCCAGGTCGCCGCCGTCGGCGCTTTCCAGGCCGGAGATGATGTTCAACAAGGTGCTCTTGCCGCAGCCGGACGCGCCCAGCAGAGCGACGATTTCGCCGCGTCCGACGGCGAAGGAGATATCGCGCAGGACCTCCAGGTCGCCGAAGCGCTTGTTCAGGCGCCGCACACGCACGGCATCGGCGCGGGCGCCGTCGGCGTCGATTGCGGTGTCGATTTCGGCATCGGCGCCGAGGCCGGCGATTGCCGCCGGCGGCGCGGCGGCGTGGGCGTTCGACTGCATGGCGTTCATCGGCGGGCTTCCTGGTGGGTGGGCACGGGAATGGCGGCGCCGGTCTGCGCCAGGCTGGCGTAGAGTTTTTCCAGGGTCATGGCCTGGAAGGTTTCGATGTGGCGCCGGGCGATGAGCTCGGCGCGCTTGCCGTCGCCGTCGGCGAAGGCGTCGATCAGGGCGTTGTGATCGTGCTTGATCTCCGGCTTGGTCCGCTGCACGCCGAAGCCCAGCGCCACCAGGCGCGACATTTCGTCGAGCAGCGACGCGAGGGACTTGTGCAGGCGCGCGTTGCCGCTGGCCTTGGCGATGGCCAGGTGGAACGCCTTGTTGGCGTCCATGAAGACGTCGATCTGGTCGTTCAGCTTGAGCACCGGGTGCTGCACGCGGCACGCGGCCTCCAGTTCGCGCAGCAGGCCCAGGTCCACGCGTCCCACGGCCAGGCGCGCGGCCAGCGGCTCCAGTTGGACGCGCAGGGTGAAGACTTCCTCGACGTCGCGCAGCGTGATGGGCGCGATCTGGTAACCCTTGCGCGGCCGCGAACGCACGAAGCCTTCCTGCGCCAGTCGCACCAGCGCGATGCGGCAACTCGTCTTGCGGATGTCGTAGGCGGCCATCAGCGCCGGCTCGGTGACGAAGGCGCCCGGCGCCAGCCGGCACGATATGACGTCGCGCCGGATGCGCAGGTAGGCGTCGTCGCCGAAGCTGGCGGCGGCAGCGGGAAGAGAGTCAGCGGGAAGGGATTCGAGGAGGTCAGTCATCGTCCATGGTCAACGTTGAACGTGCTGCTGAGCTGCTCACAGATGTCGTGAGAGGCGAGTACGGAACGATTCTAGGCAGGTCCGGACGCCGCGTGAACTACGCATTTCCCCTATGCTTATGCAGTCTCGGGATAAGGAGGCGTGAGCTGCTCAGCAAGAAGCCTGAGCTGCTCAGCGTTGCTTCGGAACGTGTTTGCGTGCTGGCGCAGGGATGGCGCGGCTCGGCGATTGCACAGGCTCAAGCCCATAAGCTAAGACCCATAAGCTAAGGCCTCATCCGTCGTTCCGACTGCTGCGCCGGCGACGCAGACTATCGGCCTTTTTCATCGCCGGGCCGCTCCCAAGATGAAAAGCGCCCCCTCGGGGGGCAGCAAGCGGCGCAGCCGCGCGGCGTGGGGGCCTTTTTTCATCGCGCGGCCGGACGTTGGCGGCCTGATCATGGGGTAAGCACAGCATGAATACCGTATATCGACAACGGCGCCGGTTGCTGCAAGGCATCGCGCTGGCGGCCTTGCCGGCCTGGGCCGGCGCGGCGTCCGCGCCCGCGGCCAAGTATCCTTCGGCCACCGTCCGCATCCTGGTGCCGACGGCCGCGGGGGGCAGCCTGGACACGCTCGCGCGTTTGTTGGCAGGGCGCCTCGAACAGGACTTCGGGCAGTCCTTCGTGGTCGAGAACAAGCCCGGCGCCAACGGCAACCTGGCTTTCGAAACCGCGACGCGCGCCACGCCCGACGGCCTGACGCTGCTGCTCGCGTCGGACGCCATCACCATCAATCCCTTTCTCTACCGGCAGGTGCATTACGATCCGGTCGGCGGGTATGCGCCGGTGTCGCTGGTCTGCACGGCGGCCCAGGTGCTGGTGGTGCATCCCGGCCTGGGAGTCCGCACGCTGGCCGAGTTCACCGAGCTTGCGCGCCGCCGCGCGGCCGAGGGGCGGCCGTTGAACATCGCGTCGCCGGGCGCGGGCAGCGCGGGCCATCTGGCGGGCGTCCTGTACCAGCAGCGCGCCCACGTTTCCTGGACGCACGTGCCGTACAAGGGCGGCGGCCCGGCCGTCGCCGACCTGCTCGGCGGCCATGTCGACGGCCTGTTCGTGACGCTGGCGTCGGCGGTGCCGCAGATCCAGGCCAAGGCGCTGGTCGCGCTGGCCGTGACCACGCCGGCCCGCTCGGTGGCCTTGCCCGACGTACCCACCGTCGCCGAAGCGGCCTTGCCGGGCTTCGACGTGACGAACTGGGAAGGGCTGTTCGCGCCGCCGGGCACGCCGGCGGCCATCGTCGATGCCTTGCAGCATAGCGTCGCGGCGGCCGTCGCGGATGCCGCGGTGCGCGAGCGCCTGCTGGGCCTGGGCTTCGAGCCCGTGGCGGGCGGCCCGCGCGCGCTGGCCGCGCTGGTGAGAGACAATACCGGCAAGTGGAGCAAGGTGATCGAGCAGGCCAACATTCATCTGGAGTGAGTCGGGCATGGATCTGCAATTACGAGGCGACCGTATCCTGGTGGTCGGCGCCAGCAGCGGCATCGGACTGGCGACGGCGCGCGCGCTGGCGCTGGAAGGCGCGGACGTGACCCTGGTCGGGCGCGACGACGCGCGTATCGCGGCGGCCGCGTCCGCGCTGGCCGGCGAAACCGGCGCGCCGGTGCGGGGCATCGCCGCCGACGTGACGGACGCCGCGTCGGTCGAGGCCTTGCGGGCGCGGTGGGACGCCGAGGGGCAGGCGCTGGACGCCCTGGTCGTGGCGACCGGGGGCAGCCGCCGCGCGCGGTTCGAGGAACTGGACGACGCCGCGTGGCTGGAGAACTACGAGTACAACATCCTGGGCGGCGTGCGGCTGGTGCGCGCCTTCCTGCCGGCGTTGCGGCGCGCCGAAGGGGCGCGCGTGCTGCTGTTCGGCGCGGCGGCGGCCAAGATGCCTTATCCCAACCAGGTCGTGTCCAACGTGCACAAGGCCGGCTTGCTGGCGTTGACCAAGACGCTGGCGGGCGAACTGGCGCCGGGCATCCGGGTGAACGCCATCTGCCCGGGACGCACCCTGACCTCGCTCTGGCTCGATCGCGCGCGCGACCTGGCGCGGGTCCAGGGCAAGACGCCGCAGGAAATCATCGATCATTTCGCCGAGGAAATCCTCGCCGGCCGCTTCGCGGAGCCGCGCGAAATCGGCGACGTGGCCGCGTTCATCCTGTCGCCGCGCGCGTCCTACGTGATGGGACAGTGCATCAACGTCGATGGCGGCATCGCGCGCGGCTTGCTTTAGCTTCAGCCCACCGCGGCGACTCCGATTCCTATGGCCGGCCGCGCGGCGGCGGCGGATGTCCCTTGGCGGACGGGGCGCGCTTGCCCGCGCCGCTCATCGCCAATGCCGCCGAGGCCTTGCGCGCCGCCTGCATGACGGCCGGGGCATAGGCTTCCAGTTCGGCCAGGCCCAGGCGGTCCGCCGGGCCGGCCACGCACAGCGCGCCGATGACCTTCCACGAGCCGCCGAAGACCGGCGCCGCCACGCTGGCCGCGCCGGGGTGCATTTCCGCCAGCGTGCACCAGTAGCCCTGGCGGCGGATGCGCTCGAATTCCGCGCCGGCCTGGCCTTCGAAGGCCAGGATGACCTTGCCGGCCGAACCCTTGGTCAGCGGCAGCGATTGCCCCACCCGGGAACTGCTGGCGAAATCGTCATGGCCCCGCACGCGGATCAGGCGCACGCGCCGGTTGCCGTCGTGGGCGAAGAACGACGTCGTTTCGCCGGTGCTGCGGGCGAGATCGCCCAGGATCGGCTCCAGCACGTCGTGCAGGTCGAAAGCCACGTGATAGCGCGCGGAAAGCCAGGCCGCGGCGGGCCCCAGGCGCCAGCCGGCGTTCTCCAGTTGCACCAGGTAGCCGGCCTGCGCCAGCGTGTGCGCCAGCCGGAACGCGGTGGTCTTGGGCAGGGCGGTGCGGCGCGCCAGTTCGGCCAGGCTCAACTGGCTGTCCTCGATGCCGAAGGCGTCCAGCAAGGCCAGGGCGCGGACGACGGCGGTCACGGGTTCGGGCGCGCCGGACGCCGAAGCGGCGGCGGTGTTTTCGGAGACGGGCCTGGCGGGGATGCGGGCGGGCATGCGATGTGGGATGCGCGGAAGGCGTATAAAGACGAAGATGCGGGACGAAGGCGCAAGACGAGGATGCGGCGGAATGGCTGCACGGGCAACGCAATCCGGCGCGTTGTCCCGGCGATCGTTCCACCAGCCGGAACGCTATTGTAGGCCGGCGGCGGAGTGCCTAGACTGCCCGCCGACAGAGTTCACGCAGAATCCCAGCAGGAGCGCAGCACCATGATCATCGATTGCCACGGCCACTACACCACGGCGCCCCAGCGCCTGCGCGATTTCCGGCAGAGCCAGATCGCCGCCGTGCTCGACCGCACCAGCCCCATGCCCGATCCCAACATCCGTTTCAGCGACGATGAAATCCGGGAGGGCCTGGAGAACAACCAGATCCGCATCCAGCGCGAGCGCGGCGTCGACCTGACGCTGTTCTCGCCGCAGGCCGGCCAGATGGCGCACCACATCGGCGACGCCAAGGTCAGCGCCACCTGGACCCGCCTTTGCAACGACCTGATCCACCGCGCGGTGGAGCTGTATCCGTCCAATCTGGCGGGGGTGTGCCAGTTGCCGCAATCGCCGGGCGTGAGCCCCGCGGAATGCATCCCGGAACTGGTGCGTTGCGTGGAAGAATTGGGATTCGTCGGCTGCAACATCAATCCCGATCCCACGGACGGCTATTGGACCGATCCCCCGTTGACGCAGAAGCACTGGTATCCGCTGTTCGAGAAAATGGTCGAGCTGGACGTGCCGGGCATGGTGCACGTGAGTTGCTCCTGCAACCCGAATTTCCATTTCACCGGCGCGCACTACATCAACGGCGACACCACGGCCTTCATGCAGTTCCTGCAGTCGGACCTGTTCAAGGATTTCCCCACGCTGAAGTTCGTCATCCCGCATGGCGGCGGCGCCGTGCCTTATCACTGGGGCCGTTACCAAGGGCTGGCCCAGAACCTGCAGCGTCCGCCGGTGGAGGAATTGTTGAACAACGTGTATTTCGACACCTGCGTCTATCACCAGCCGGGCATCGAATTGCTGTTGGAAGTCATCCCGCCGGAGAACGTGCTGTTCGCGTCCGAAATCGTCGGCGCGGTCAAGGGCATCAACCCGCGCACGGGTTTCAACTACGACGACACCAAGCGCTACATCGACGCGGTCAGTTGGCTCTCCGAGGAGAACCGCCGCCTGATGTTCAGCGAGAATGCATTCAAGGTCTACAGCCGCCTGCGTCCGGAGTTGGTGCGGCGCGGCGTATTGTCCGCCTGAGCCGGCCGGGGCGAGGCCCCGCCGGCGCCGGCGAAACGGGCCGGCGGCCGGCGGGACCGGACCCGGGCGGGCAGGGCGTTCGCGCATACGGTTTTGCACACGGGTTTGCACGCCGATTGCACATCACAGGAAGGAGTTCAGGATGAGCGCAGGTTTTCAGGTTCTCAAACGCAAGCGTGCCGTCGATGCCGAGACGACGGCCAAATTCGCCGCCGTGCCGGTGGCCAACATCAGCGATTCCATGCATCGCATCGTCGCCGGCGGCCCGCGCCTGCGCCCGCTGCACAAGGGCGGCGTGCTGGCCGGTCCCGCGCTGACCGTCAAGGTGCGCCCGGGCGACAACCTGATGGTGCACATGGCGCTGAACCTCGGGGTGGAAGGCGACGTCATCGTGGTCGACGCGGGCGGCGATTTGACCAACGCCATCATCGGCGAGCGCATGATCGCCTATTGCGTGGCCAAGAAATTCGCCGGCATCGTCATCAACGGCGCGGTGCGCGACCTGGCCTGGATCCGCGAGCACGACTTTCCCGTGTACGCGGCGGGCATCACGCACCGCGGTCCCTACAAGGACGGCCCGGGCGAGATCAACGTGCCGGTGGCCTTCGACGGCCTGGTCATCGAGCCGGGCGACCTGGTGGTCGGCGACGACGACGGCCTGCTCTGCATCCCCTACGATGCGACCAAGGACGTGCTGGTGAAGGCCCAGGCCAAGCACAAGCAGGAGAGCGACACCTTCGCCGACATCGGCAAGGGCGACAACAATCGCGCGTACTACGAAAAGCAGTTGCGCGACAAGGGTTGCTACTTCGAAGCGTGATTTAACCGCGATCCGCGGTCATGGCGGCCTGCCGGTCATGCGGCAGGGTCGCCGGGCCCGGCGACGCGCCCGATCGTCACGCCGCGCTCCCCGCGCGGCGTTTCAACGCGCGGGAGAAGCACCCGCCCAATAGCGGCAGCAGCACGGCCGTGCCGCCGAACAGCCACTGCGGATCCACGCGCTGCACCAGCGCGGCGGCCAGCGCCACGCCGGCCGACTGGCCCAGGAACAGGCAGCAGGCGAACAGCGCGACCGCCGTGCCGCGGCGCGAGGGCGCCATCTGCGTGGCGTTGGTCTGCAGCGTGCTGTGGACCAGGTAGTAGCCGAAGCCGCTCAACAGGCTGCCCACGGCGCACCACGTCCATGCCGGGCCCAGCGCATAGAGCGCGCAGGCCACCATCAGCACCAGGCCGCCGGAGGCCACCAGGCCCGCTTCGCCCAGGCTGTCGATCAGCTTGCGCGAGATCAGCACGTAGCCGATGCCGCCCACCGCGAACAGGCCGCCGATGGCGCCAGAGGCGGTCGGTCCCAGATGGAAGCGTTGCTGCACGTAGGTCGGCACGAAAGCCAGCACGCCGAAGACCAGCGCGCCTTCCAGGAAGACGGTGAGCAGGACGGCGCGCGCCCAGGGATAGCCCAATACGCTGCGGATCGGCGCCAGCAGGCCCGGCGCCCCGGACTGGGCGGCGGCGGCGCGGGCCGGCGCCAGCCGCATCAGCAGCAGCCCGGCCGCGAGGTAGATGGCGGCCAGCGTGGCGAAGGCGGCGCGCCAGCCTATGGTGTCGGCGAACAGGCCGCCGATCAACTGGCCCGCCGCCATGCCGATGATGGTGCCGGTGATGAAGCGCGCCAGCGTGGCCTGGCGCTGCGCGTAATCGACGTTGTCGCCGATCCAGGCCATGGCCAGGGGAATGATGCCCGCGCCGGCCGCGCCGGACAGGAAGCGCGCCACCAGCATGCCGTTCAGGCTGGGCGCCAGCGCCGCGCCCAGGCTGCCCACCGCGCAGAGAAACGCCGCCGCGGTCACCGTGCGGTACTTGCCGTAGCGGTCGCCCAGGGGGCCGAACAGGAACTGGAACACGCCATAGGCCACCGCGAATATCGTCACCACGCCGGCCGCTTCGCCCGTGCTGGTGCCGTATTCCAGCGAGAGTTGCGGCAGCAGCGGATCGCAGATGCGAAACGCGCAGGCGCTGGCGAAGGCGGCAATGGCCAGGACCAGGATGATGCGATGGGGAACGGGGGCGGGAGCGGGGGGCGTGGCGGAGGCGGTGGCGGACATGGCTGGGCGGTGTGGGCTGGATGCGCGGGATGATTTCACGCCGCGTCCGGACAGCGCCCAATCATAGCTTGCGCCGGGCTGAACAAAAAAACTTCGCCGGCAAAGTGCGCCGACGATGCGCGAGGGTTTTTGCCTGGGGCGCGGCCAGTGGCAGAAAAAACCGCGCCGACGCTAGGCGACCATCACGCCGCGCGCCCGGAAGCTGCGCCGGCCTTCGCGCAACACGGCCAGCAGGCGGTCGCGGCTTTCCCGCACGTGCGCCTGCACCAGCGCCACGGCATGTTCGGCGTTGCCTTCGCGCAGCGCCGCCAGCACCGCCCGGTGCTCGGCCCAGCCGTGGCCGATGGGATCGCTTTCCAGCCAGCGCGTGCGCGCCAGCCGGTTCATGGCGTCGGCCACGCCCCGGCTGATGAATTCATTGCCGGACAACTGCGCCAGGCGGACGTGGAACTCCAGGCCGATGCGATGGGTTTCCTCCACGCTGGCTTCCTCGCCGCAATCGTCGAGCAGCGCCTCGATGTCGTCCAGGCCGGCATGATCCGGATTCGCCACGGTCAGGCGCATGGCGGCCACTTCGAGGACTTCGCGGTAGACGAATAACTGTTCGATCTCGGCGATGTTGATCGGCGTGACCATCCAGCCGCGGCCTTCGCGGCAGACCAGGCCTTCCGACTCCAGACGCAGCAGGGCGGCGCGCACGGGCGTGCGCGAGGCGCCCAGTTGTGCTTCGGCCCAGCGTTCGGTGAGACGTTCGCCTGGGCCCAACTGCATGTCCAGGATCATCGCGCGTAGTTGTTTTTCGACTTCCAGGGATTGGGACATGGATGCTCCTGCCAGGACGGTGGGCGGCGACAACAATTGATTGGCGGCGCCAAAGATTGACAAGCCGTCCGACGGTGTTTAATGTATCCCAACTTGGTATCCCAAGCAACCCAACTCCCCCCGCACCCATGTCTTCCGACCACAACCCACATTGGCATCGCAATCTTCTCGTCTGCCTCTTCGGCTCGTTTTCCACCCTGGTGGGCATGACGCTGATGCTGCCTTTCCTGCCGCTGTACGTGGAGGAACTCGGGGTGAAGGATCATGCGGCCATCGTGCAGTGGTCGGGCATCGCCTACGGCGCCACCTTCCTGACGGCGGGCATCGTGGCGCCGCTGTGGGGCCACCTCGGCGACCGCTACGGCCGCAAGCCCATGTTGATCCGGGCCAGCTTCGGCATGGCGATCTGCATCTCGCTGATCGGTTTTTCCACCAACGTCTGGCAATTGCTCGCCCTGCGTCTGCTGACGGGCATCGCCGGCGGCTATTCGTCGGGGGCCACCATCCTGGTGGCGGTGCAGACGCCCAAGAACCGCTCGGCCTGGGCGCTGGGCGTGCTGTCGTCCGGCATCATGGCCGGCAACCTGATCGGCCCGCTGATCGGCGGTTCGCTGCCACCGCTGATCGGCATCCGCGCCACCTTCTGGCTGTCCGGCGGGTTGATCTTCATCGCCTTTCTCGCCACCACCTTCCTGGTCAAGGAAGGACCGCGGCCGGCGGGCGCCGCGAAGAACCGGCCCAAGGGCGGCTGGTCGCACATCCCGCGCCGCGACGTGGTGCTGACCATGCTGTTCACGGGCATGCTGCTGATGTTCGCCAACATGTCGATCGAACCCATCATCACGGTGTACGTGAGCACGCTGGTCGCCGATCCCGCGCGGGTGACGTTCGTGGCGGGCCTGGCGATGTCGGCGGCGGCGCTGGGCAGCATCCTGTCGGCCTCGCGCCTGGGCCGCCTGGCCGACCGCATCGGGCATGCCTACGTCATCGTGCTGGCGCTGTGCGTGGCCGCCGTGCTGCTGATCCCGCAGGCCTTCGTCACGGCCGGCTGGCAACTGGTGGGCTTGCGCTTCCTCATGGGCCTGGCGCTGGGCGGCCTGCTGCCTTGCATCGCGGCGGTGGTGCGGCACAACGTGCCGGACCATTTCGTCGGCAGCATCATGGGATATTCCGTCTCGTCGCAATACGTGGGACAGGTGACGGGCCCCTTGCTGGGCGGCTACGTGGGCGGCCACTACGGCATGCCGGCCGTGTTCCTCGGCACCAGCGTGCTGCTGCTGGCGGGCGCGCTGGGCACCTGGCGGGTGGCCGGCGCCGCCGGACGCAAGACGGCCGCGGCGGCGAAAGCGGAATAGCCCGTCATTCGCCGGCGGGTATGGGCAGCGGGAAGAAGCCGCGGTAGGGCCGCGCGTCTTCCACGCAGCGCGCGAAGGACGGCCATTCCAGTAGGCGCTTGCGGTACGCCTGGATATTGGGATGGCGCTCGTCGATCGGGTGCACCCAGTGCGCATAGAAAAGAAAGGGCGCGGCGCCGCAGTCGGCCAGCGTGCGCGACTCGCCCGCGGCCCAGGCGCGCCCCCGCAGGTGCTGCTCCAGCCAGCCATAGGCGTTGTCCAGCATGGCGTGCGCCTCCTTCACCCCGTGCGTGTCGTGCGTGGCAGGGTCGGGGCGCAGCGCGTCGAACACGATCTTCTGCACCGGCGTGGAGATGTAGTTGTCGAAAAAGCGGTCCAGCCACCGCACTTCGAGCGCGGCCCGCGTGTCGGCGGGGATCAGCCGCGCGGGGCCCGGATGCCAGGTCTGCAGGTGCTCGACGATGCAGGTCGCTTCCATGACCTGCTGCGCCCCGTCGACCAGCATGGGAAAGCGCTTGACGGGCCACAGCGCCGCCAGTTCCTCGTAGGCGGGCGAGCCGGGGCCCTCGACGATGCGGCCTTCGAAGGCGATGTCGTTCTCGTAGAAGGCCAGCAGGGCCTTGTGGCAGTAGGAAGAAAACGGGTGGTAGTAGAGTCGCAGGGCCATGGGGGTCTCCTTGTCGCCGTCGCGGCGGGGGCCGCTTTATCGGCTCCTGCCGGTACGACGAACGAGGCCGCCGGCTTTCGACATGATGTGCCGGGGATGGCGCGCGCCGTCGCCGCCGGCCGGCGGACAGGCTTCCAGGGTGTACAGGCGTCCACACAGGGATTTGCGTCCTGATTTTATGTATGCAAAAATATACAAAAATCAGGACGAGACAACATGCCCATCGCCAAGGCGAATTCCCAATCGCACGCCGCCTATAACGAAATCAAGCGCCGCATCCTGGGCGGCCTGTTCGGCCCGCAGCACCGCCTGCGCGAGATCGAGGTCGCCAGTCTGCTGGACATGGGCCGCACGCCGGTGCGCGAGGCGCTCAAGCGCATCCAGGACGAAGGCCTGATCACGCACGAGCCGGGCCGCGGCCTGGTCGTCACCTCGATGGACCAGCAGGAAGTCGGCGAGCTGTACGCCATGCGCCAGGTGCTGGAGGGCGCGGCCGCCGAGCTGGCCGCCCGCCATGCGTCCGAGGCGGAGATCGCCAATATGCAGGCCATCCTCGACGACGGCGACGGCGGCGATCCCGTGGCGCAGAACCTGCGTTTCCACCAGGCGGTGTACAGCGCGGCGCACAACCGCTATCTGATCCGGTCGCTGCATTCGCTGACCGAGACGACCTATCTGTTGGGACGCAGCACGCTGAGCACGCCCACGCGCGCCGCCAAGTCCGATACCGAACACAACGCCATCGTCGCGGCGATCCGCGCGCGCGATCCCGGCGCGGCCCGCGAGGCCGCCCAAGACCATATTCATCAGGCCCTGCTGGAACGTTTGAAAATGCTGCGTCAGGGATGAGCGCGGCATAGCACGGAGACACGAATAATGCGGAAGTCGATTTTCCCCCGCCGGCGCTTGCTGGCGGGGCTGGCCCTGTGCATCCCTACGTTGGCCATGACGGCGGCCGCGCGGGCGAGCGACGATTACCCCAGCCATCCGATCACGCTGGTCGTGCCGTTCGCGGCCGGCGGCGGCACGGACAGCATCGCCCGCGACCTGGCGCGCACGCTGGCCGATCGCCTGGGCCGCTCGGTGGTGGTGGAGAACCGCGGCGGCGGCGGTGGCGCCATCGGCGCCGGCATGGTCGCCAACGCGCGTCCGGACGGTTATACGCTGCTGTTCGCCACCTCGACGTTCGTCACCAATGCGGCGGCGGGCGTGGCCACCAACTACGACGTGCAGAAGTCCTTCGCGCCCATCGCGCTGCTGGGACGCGGCCCCTTGCTGGTGGTCTCCGCCAAGAATCTGGGTCTCAAGAACATCGCCGGCCTGCGCGAACTGGCTTCCAAGCCGGACGCCAACCTGAATTTCTGCTCGGCCGGCAACGGCAGCATCAACCATCTGTCCGGCGAGCTCTTCAAGCAGAAGACCGGCGCGCAGATGACCCACGTGCCGTACAAGGGCAGCGGTCCGGCCACCGTGGACCTGCTGGCCGGGCGCGTGCAGGTGTTCTTCGCGACCGTGCCGACCATCCTGCCGCAGGTCAAGGACCATCGCGTCGACCTGCTGGCGGTGACCGGCAAGACGCGTTCGCCGCTGTTCCCGGACGTGCCCACGGTCGAGGAGTCCGGCGTGCCCGATTTCGATATCTCGACGTGGTGGGCGGTGCTGGCGCCGGCCGGCACGCCCCAGGCCATCATCGACAAGCTCAACAAGGACGTGAACGCGGCGGCGGCCGACAAGATCGTCGCCGAGCGGCTGAAGAACGAAGGCGCCGAAGCCTTCAGCGGCCCGCCGGAAGCGCTCGCCAAGACGCTGGACAGCGAGTTGAAGATGTGGCGCCAGGTGGTGGCGAAATCCGGCATGAAGATGGATTGAGGAGACCCGAGATGCGATACGAATCCGCCACCGGCCTGACGCGCCGGAGTTTCATCAAGGCCTCGGCGGCCGGCTGCGCGCTGGCCCTGGGCGGCCGCGCATGGGCCGCCGGCGACGCCTATCCCGACAAACCTGTCACCCTGGTGGTGCCCTATGCGCCGGGCGGGCAGGGCGACGTGTTCGCCCGCGTGCTGGCCGAACGCCTGGGCACGGAAAAGAAGTGGACCGTCATCGTCGAGAACCGGGCGGGCGCCTCCGGCGCCGTGGGCTCGCGGGTGGTGCTGCGCGCGCCGGCCGACGGCTATACGCTGCTGCTGGGCCAGACCGGCGAGATCGCGGTCAACCAATTCGCGTCCAAGACGCTGGGCTACGATCCGCTGAAGGCATTCGCGCCGGTGATCCTG
The DNA here is from genome assembly GCF_002261225.1 of Bordetella genomosp. 10. Lineage (NCBI taxonomy): Bacteria > Pseudomonadati > Pseudomonadota > Betaproteobacteria > Burkholderiales > Alcaligenaceae > Bordetella > Bordetella genomosp. 10. Next base: position 1,427,443 of record NZ_NEVM01000002.1, on the reverse strand, counting down.
GTGGGCGATTCGCCCCTGGTGCTGGCGGTGCCGGAGAAGTCTCCCTACGCCGACCTGCAGGCCCTGGTCGCGGCCGCGCGCGCCAAGCCCGATGCGCTGGCCTACGCGTCGTCCGGCACGGCGACGCCGGGCCACCTGGCCGCCGCCGCGCTGGCCCTGGGCACCGGCACGCGCATGGTGCACGCGCCGTACAAGGGCGCCGGCCAGGCGATGTCGGACCTGCTGGGCGGCCACGTCGACTTCTTCTTTTCCAGCGCGTCCGCGGTGATGCCGCATATCAATTCGGGCCGCCTGCGCGCGCTGGCGGTATCCTCGCGTGAACGCCTGAAGGTCCTGCCCAACGTGCCGACCGTGGCGGAGGTGGTGCTGCCGGACTTCCAGTTCAGCCTGTGGGGCGGCGTGTTCGCGCCGGCCGCCACGCCCAAACCCATCGTCGAACAGCTCAACGCCGCGTTGAACGCGGTGCTGGCGGAGCCCGGCGTGAAGGCGCGCTTCGAGGCCGACGGCGCCGCCGTGCGGCCCAACACGGTGGCGGAGTTCGAACAATTCGTGCAGAGCGAGGCGGCCAAGTACCAGAAGCTGGTGCAGGCCACGGGCATCCAGGTGGAGTAAAACAGCGTTCATTCCCGCCGCGTCGAATCGCATCGACGGGCGGCATCGACCAACGGTATCAACCCGCGTAAGGATTCATCATGAAGATAGTCGTAATTCCCGGCGACGGCATCGGCCCCGAAACCGTCGGCATCGCCGTCGACGTGCTCGAGGCCGCGTCGCGGCGCTTTGGCCTGGGCCTGAAGTTCGAGCATGACATCGCCGGCCACGAGAGCCTGAAGAAGCACGGCGCCACCGTCACGCCCGCCTTGCTGGAGAAGGTCAAGGCGGCCGACGGCCTGCTGCTGGGTCCCATGTCCACCTACGATTTCAAGGACGAGGCCAAGGGCGAAATCAATCCGTCCAAGTTCTTCCGCAAGGAGCTGGACCTGCACGCCAACATCCGTCCGGCCCGCACCTATCCCGGCATGAAGCCGCGCCTGGGCGAGTTCGACCTGGTGGTGGTGCGCGAGAACACCGAAGGCTTCTACGCCGACCGCAACATCGAATCCGGCAACAGCGAAATGCTGATCACCCCCGACGTGGTGGTGTCGCTGCGCCGCATCACGCGCTTCTGCTGCGAACGCATCGCGCGCTCGGCCTTCGAACTGGCCATGACGCGCAAGAAGCACGTCACCATCGTGCACAAGGCCAATGTGCTCAAGCGCGGCGACGGCATGTTCATCGACGTCTGCCACGAGGTGGGCAAGGAATTCCCCGAGGTCGCCGTGGACGACGTCATCGTCGACGCCATGATGGCGCACGTGGTGCGCGCGCCGCAACGCTACGACGTCATCGTCACCACCAATATGTTCGGCGACATCCTGTCCGACCTGACCGCCGAGATGTCGGGCAGCCTGGGGCTGGGCGGATCGCTGAACGCGGGCCGCGAATACGCCATGGGCCAGGCCGCGCACGGTTCGGCGCCGGACATCGCGGGCCAGAACCTCGCCAATCCGATTTCGCAGGTGCTGTCGGCCGCCATGCTGCTGAACTGGCACGGGCAGCGCGCCAACGATCGCAAGTTCATCGATGCCGCGGCCGCCATCGAGCAGGCCATCGCCGGCAGCATCGCCGCCCAGGAATGCACGCGCGACGTCGGCGGCAAGCTGGGCACGCGCGAGGCGGGCGAGGCGATGGTCAAGCGGGTGGCGGCGTGATGGCGGCGGCCGGAGCGGACGCGCGCGGCGCCGGGCATGCCGGCGCCGCGCCCTTGCCGGCCGGCGCCTGCGACTGCCATGTGCACGTGGTGGGCGACCCGGCCGCCTATCCCATGCTGCCCGATCGTCCCTATACCGCGGGCCCCGCGACGGTGGCGGACCTGCGCGCGCACATGGCGCGGCTGGGATTGGCGCGCGCGGTCATCGTGCAGCCCAGCTTCTACGGCACCGACAACCGCCTGCTGGCCGACAGCCTCGCGGCCATGCGGGGCGACGGCCGCGGCATCGCCGTCCTGGCCGAAGACGTGAGCGACGCGGCGTTGCAGGAACTGCACGAGGCGGGCGTGCGCGGCGTGCGCGTCAACCTGGAGAGCGTGGGCGCCAGCGATCCCGAGACCGTGGCGCGCGCCTTCGGCGCCTGGGCGGGCCGCTTGCGCGGACAGGGCTGGCATATCCAGGTCTATGCGTCGCTGGACGCCATCGCCGCCGCCGCGCCGCGCCTGCGCGGCCTGGGCGTGCCGGTGGTGCTCGATCATTTCGCCATGATCCCGGGGCGCCTGCCCCTGGACGATGCGCGGGTGCGCGCCGTCCTGGACCTGGTCGGCGGCGGCGCGGCCTACGTCAAGCTGTCCGGGTCCTATCGCATGGACCAGGGCGCGACGGCGGCGCAGGTCGCCGCGCTGGCGCGGGCTTTCCTCGACGCCAATCCGGAGCGCGCCGTCTGGGCCAGCGATTGGCCCCATACCAACCGCGCGCCGGGCAAGCTGCCGACGGAGGTCAGTCCCTATCGCGACATCGACCCGCGCCGGCTGCGCGAGGAAATCGACGCCTGGCTGCCGGAGGCGGCATTGCGCGAGCAGGTGCTCGTCCGCAATCCGTCGCGCTTGTATGGCTTTTGAGCGGGGGCGGGGACGGGGCCTGGCGCCATTGATTTCATATTCTGGGCCCCAGCCTCCGGGTCCCGGCGCTGCCCCCGTCCCGATTCTTCTATAGCTTGTAGCTCTGGTCCAGGCGATCCAGCTTGCGTATCAGCGCCGGCCATTCCAGCACGCCGAAGGGACGGCGGACGTTGGGCTGGTAGTTCTGGAAGGTCTTCTCGATGCATTCCGCGGAGACGGGATTGAGGTCGGTGTTGCAGGCCAGCGCGGCCAGTTGGGCCTTGGCGCTCAATTCCAGCCGGTGCATGGCGTTGAAGGCTTCGGCGATGGTGTTGCCGACGGTGAGCAGGCCGTGGTTGCGCAGGATCAAGGCGTTGTGTTCGCCGAGGTCGCGCACCAGCGATTCCTGTTCGCTCAGGTCCAGCACCACGCCCTGGTAATCGTGATAGCCGATGCGGGCGAAGCGCATGGCGGTCTGGTTCATGGGCAGCAGGCCGCAGGACAGCGACGACAAGGCCATGCCGGGCCAGGTATGCGTATGGATGACGCAGGCCACTTCATGGCGCGCGCGGTGGATGGCGCTATGGATCACGAAGCCGGCCTTGTTGACGCCGTAGCCCAGCTCGCCGAAGTCCGGCTTGGCCAGTATCTCGCCCTTGCCGTTGATCTTGATCAGGCTGGAGGCGGTGATCTCCTCGTACAGCAGGCCATAGGCATTGATCAGGAAAGCATCGTCTTCATCGGGAACGCGCGCCGAGATGTGGTTGGCGATCAGGTCGGACATGCCGTACATGTCCATCAGGCGATAGCACGCCGCCAACTGGACGCGCACCTTCCACTCCGCCGGCGAGCAGGCGGCGCGGATCTCGGGAAAGTGCAGGGGGCCGGAACTGGCGCGGTCTTCGTCGACGTCGTCGACATCGTCGTGGCGGGTATTGGCGAGAGGCATGATGGAGTCTCCATGTTGCGTTGCGGCGTGTTGCGTTGCGGCGTATCCGCCCATCCTACGCCGGATATCGGCCGGCGGCCGGCGTCGGCGCCGCCGTGCGTGCGTCGCGCGCTGGCCGGGGACGCCGCGCCGGCGGTCTGCCTGCATGCTAGCGCTTCGCCGCCGCCGGCCCCTTGCTGGTTGAGAAACGCTGGTATCTCTTTTCTTCAATACGCTTTTGCGCGGCGTGCCGCAAGATGAGCGGGCCGACCCGGCGCGGAAACGGGCGGTTGACATCAAAACGAAAGGAGACAGACATGCAAGACCATGCCCTGCGCGGATCCCGCCGCGCCTTCCTGGCAAGCGCGCTGGCCGGCGGCGCGGCGCTGGCGCTGAACCGCGGCGCGGCGGCCGCGCCGGCCTATCCGGCCCGGCCCATCACCGTGGTGGTGCCCTACGCGCCCGGCGGCAACCTCGACATTACCGGCCGCGCGATCACCAGCGCGATGGGCGCCATCATGCATGCCTCCTTCGTCATCGACAACCGGCCGGGCGCCGGCGGGGTGGTGGGCCACGAGCTGGTGGCGCGGGCGCAGCCGGACGGCTACACCTTGATCGTGACGGCCAACGGCAGCTTCGCCTACGCGCCGCGCCTGGTGCACGGCAGCAAGCCTTTCAAGCCCGCCGATTTCGCGCCCATCGGCTATATGGCGGAGACGCCGCTGGTGCTCGAAGTGCCCGCGCGCAGCCGCTATGCCAGCTACCAGGAATTCATCGCGGCGGCCAAGGCGGCGCCGGGCAAGATCAGCATCGGCCATTCGGGCAACGGCACCACCAATCACATCGCCATCCTGTTGCTGGAGAAGGCCACCGGCGCGCGCTTCAACATCATTCCGTACAAGGGATCGGGACCGGGGCTGAACGACCTGCTCGGCGGCCAACTGGACGCCTTCGTCGACCAGTTGCCCAGCTCCCTGCCGCACCTCAAGGCCGGCAACCTGAAGCCGCTGGCGATGACTTCGGCCAGCCGCGCCAGCGACCTGCCGCAAGTGCGGACCTTGCAGGAACTGGGCGTGGCCGGTTTCGACGTGACCACCACGGCGGGCCTGATGGCGCCGGCCGGCACGCCGCCCGCCATCATCGCGCAACTGAACCAGGTGCTGAACCAGGCGCTGGGCCAGGCCGACGTCAAGCAGAAGATGGCGAACCTGGGGTCGACGGTGAAGCAGGGCAGCGCCGCCGAGTTCACCGCCTATCTGGCGTCGGAGGACAAGAAGGGCGAGCAACTGGCCAGCGAGGGCTTGCTGCGCGCGGGGTAGGCGGTGGCATAATCGCCTGCGTCATCGTCACCGGACGCGGTCCTGCCGCGCCGCGTGACGCACTGCCGCAACGACCCCGGGCGATGCCTGGAAGGTGGACGAGCCGCATGAAGTATCCGACGCTAGAACAGGCCGCCGCGCAATTGCGCGAGGGCCAGGCCAGCGCGGCCAGCCTCGCCGAGACGGCGCTGGCCCGCGCCGCCGATCCCGCGAGCGAGGGCGCCCGCGTTTTCACCAGGCGCTATCCGGAGCAGGCGCGCGCCGCCGCACAGGCGGCCGATACGTTGCGGGCCGCGGGCCTGGCCTGGATCGCCGCCGTGCAGGCGGACATCGCCGGCCATGACGCGCTGGTGCTGCCCACCGTGCCCATCGTCGCGCCGGCCATCGCGCCGCTGCAGGCCAGCGACGATGCGTATTACGCCGCCAATGGCGCGATGCTGCGCAATCCCACCCTGATCAACTTCCTGGACGGCTGCGCCTTGTCGCTGCCTTGCCATGAGGAAGGCACGGCGCCGGTGGGCCTGATGATCGCCGGCGCCCGCGACACCGACCGCCGCATCCTGTCCATCGGCATGGCGGTGGAGGAAATGCTGGCCGCGGATTGAGGCTATCGGGCGGACGCGCCGCCGCCGGTCACGGTCATGCCGGAACGCGCGGCCTCGGCCAGAAGGCCACGGTGCCGAGCTGCACCAGGCCCGCCGTCAGGCCGATGGCGGCGCCTATCTGCCACGCCAGGTCGTAGTTGTGCAGCAGGTCGTAGACGTAGCCGCCGCCCATCGCGCCGGTGAAGCTGCCCAGTTGGTGGCTGCAGAACGCGACCCCGATCAGCATGGCCTGCCAGCGCAGGCCGAAGGTTTCGGCGATCCAGCCCGACACCAGGGGCACCACGCCCAGCCAGAGAAAGCCCATGATGGCCGCGAAGACCAGCGTGGTCTCGGGCGTGGGCAGGTGATGGAAGTACCAGGCCAGCGTCAGGGAACGCAGGACGTAGATCATGCCCAGCAGCGCCTGCTTGTTCCAGCGGCCGCCCGCCCAGCCGAAGAACAGGCTGCCCAGGGCGTTGAAACCGCCGATGGTGGCCAGCGCCTTGGCCGACAGCATGGGATCCATGCCGCAGATATCGAGATAGGTGGGCAGGTGTGTGGTCAGGAAGACCAGTTGCATGCCGCAGACGAAATACGCCAGCGCCATGATCACGAACGGTCCGTTGCGCAAGGCCATGCTGAGCACCTGCGGCGCCGTCAGCTCCGAGCCGTTGGCGGCGCGCGGCGCCGCCGGGCGCGGCAGCCGGTCGACCCGGCCGGCGAACCAGGCGGCCGGCACCATGACCACGGCCAGGACGATGAAGGACAGCGTGCCGACGCGCCAGTGCCAGTGCTGCATGATCTCCTGGCCCAGCGGCGCCGCGATCATCGCGCCCAGCGAGCCGAAGGAGGACACCAGGCCCAGCACCAGGCTGCGCTGCGCCACCGACACGGGACGCACCGAGACGGCCATCGCCATGCTGCTGCCGGTCGCCGCCAGGGCCGCGCCGATGCAGACGCCAGCGCCCAGGATGACCAGCGGCAGGCCATGCGCGCAGGCCATCAGCACCAGGCCCAGCAGGAAGAGCAGGGCGCCGCTGACCAGCAGGGGACGAAAACCGATGCGCGGCACCAGGGCGCCCGCGATGGGCTGCAGCATGCCCCAGGCGAGGTTCTGCACCGAAATGGCGATGGTGAAGTCGCTGACGGAGATGCCCAGGTCGTGCGTCAGCGGCGGTACGAATATCCCCAGGCTCTGGCGCATGCCCATGGAAAGGCTGAGCATGACCGCCGCCCCCAGGAGTATCGGAAGGGCGGGACGCAAGGCGGATAGTTGCTGCATGTCGGTAGGCCGCGGGGGAACGGCGGTTGGGGGATGGCCGCCGGCGCGCCGCGCCTGGCCATCTGGGATGGGTTGTCTCGGATGAATCTTGCCGCATGTCCTAAATATTGAATATGCGGTATATAAATTTTGAAACGACTATACAGCTTATAAGAACGCTAGTCTCTCAACATTTATTGTGCGACGCAGCATTTGTGGTCCCATGGCGAGGGAACGATGGAACCCGCGCGCCATGCCGCGGCGCGGCGACGCGAGCGCCTCGCCTCAGCCCGGCCAGCGGCCACCCAGGGCCCGGGTGGCGCGGGCGGCGCTTTCGAGCAGCAGCCTGGACATCTTCTTGATGGACGCCGGGGTGTAGCGTTCCTTCGGGCCGGACAGGGAAATCGCGCCGCGCATTTCATCGTCCGGGCCGAACACGGGACTAGCCACCGCCGCGCAGCTCGGATCGCGCTCGCCCATGGACGTCAGGATCAGGCCGGCGGTTTCCACGCTTTCGCCGCGCACGAGGTAGGCGGTGAGCAGCTTGCCCGCCGCGCCCTTGTCGAGCGGCAGCAGGTCGCCCGGACGGATGCGGTCCAGCGTCGAATGATGGGAATCGACGCGCAGCAGGCAGATGCGCGAGCGCGGGTCGTGATAGGCATGGAAGGACGCGCTTTCCGTGCCCTGGTCGACCAGGCCTTGCAGCAGGGGCTGCAGGGTTTCGGCCAGGCGATAGGTGGCCTCGTAGGCGCGTCCCAGTTGATGGGCGTAGAGTCCCAAGGCATAACGCCCATCCGCGCGCCGCACCACCAGGTTGGCCTTTTCCAGCGAGGCGATCAGCCGCAGCAAGGTGCTCTTGTAGAACCCGGTCGCGCGCGACAGGTCGGCGAGACCGATGGGCTCGGTGCGTTGGGCGATGGCATCGACGATGGACAGGGCGCGTTCGACGGCGGCCACGCCGTCGGTATTGTCCTGGGGGGCGCTACGGCTCATGAGGCGGATGGGGCGATGGTCAGGGCGGTTGGCCCGAGCCCGCGTTCACGGCGCCGCGCCATCCTCGTCATCGATCACGCGGCTGATGACGGGCCAGTACCGGTCGCCCAGGCCACGCGCCAGGGCCGCCTCGAACCACTGGTCCACGTTGCGGGCGCCGTGCGCCGGGATGCCCGTTTGTTCGGCCAGCCGCAGCGCGTAGTTCAAGTCCTTGCGCGCGTAGCTGACAGGGAACGCTTTCTCGGGAAATTCACCCGGCAGCATAGCCTTTAAGCCATGGTTGCGCAACGCGAAGCTGTCGGCCGAACCCAGCGTGAAGGTCTCCAGGATCACCTTGGGATCGACGCCGGCGCGGCGCGCGATGCCGCGCGCCTCCGACAGGGCGGTGACCGTCTCGAACAGCACCATGTTGTTGAGGATCTTGACCACCTGGCCGCTGCCGACGCCGCCGCACAAGGTGATTTCATTGGCGTAGGTCGCGATCAGCGGACGGACCTGTTCGAACACCGCGGGCTCGGCGCCGACCATGACCGACAGCGTGCCCGCTTCCGCCGCCGCCCGCGTGCGCGCCACCGGCGCGTCGATGAAGACGGCCTGGCGTTCGGCGAATTCGGCCGACAGCTTGCGCGTGGTGTCCACCGGCGAGGTGCTGGTGTCGACGATGACCTGGCCGGGGCGGCAGACGGCGAGCAGGCCGTTCGTGCCATCCGTGCCGCGCGCCAGTTTTTCCACCACCTCGCCGGACGGCAGGGACAGGAAGATGATGTCGCACTCGCGCGCGAGCGTGGCGACGTCGGCCGCCTGCACGCCGTGCGGCGCCAGGCGGGCGAGCGGTTCGGGGTTCGTGTCGCAGCCCAGCACGGGCAGGCCGCATTTCTGCGCCAGGTTGCGGCAGATGGGCTCGCCCATCACGCCCAGGCCGATGAAGCCGACGCGGGTAAAACGATGCATGTTTGGTCTCCGGTGATGAAGGATAGGGGTATCGATGCGCCGGGCGGCGCGCGCCGCGCCATGGCTCACATGGCGAAGTAGATGCCCTTGGATTGCTGGTACAGGCGCAGGCCGCCGATGCCTTTCTCGCGCCCGATGCCGCTTTGCTTGAAGCCGCCGAAAGGCGTGGAAATCGACAACTGCTTGTAGGTGTTGATCCAGACGCTGCCCGCTTCCAGTTGGCGCGCCACGCGCCATGCGCGGCGATAGTCGGCGGTCCAGATGCCCGAGGCCAGGCCGTAGACGCTGTCGTTGGCCTGCGCGATCAGGTCGTCCTCGTCGTCGAAGGGCAGGGCGCACAGCACGGGGCCGAAGATTTCCTCGCGCACCACGTGGGCGTCGGGCTTGAGTCCGCCGATCACGGTGGGCAGGTAGAACGCGCCCTGCGCCAGGCGGTCGTCCTCGGGCCGCTGTCCGCCGGTGAGGATCTCGCCGCCGTCGTGCAATGCGCTGGCGACCATGGATTCGATTTTCTCGCGATGCGCGAAGGAGGCGATGGGGCCCATGCCGGCGCCTTGCGCGTCGGGCTGGTCGACCCGTATGGCGCGCGCCCGCGCCAGCAGCTTTTCCAAAAAGGCCTGCTGCACCGAGCGCTGCACGTATAGGCGCGAACCGGCCACGCAGGATTGGCCGCTGCCTTCGAAGATGCCGCCGATCACGCCCTCGACGGCCGCGTCCAGGTCGGCGTCGGCGCAGACGATGTGCGGCGACTTGCCGCCCAGTTCCAGCGCCACCGGCATCAGCTTGTCGGCCGCCGTGCGCGCGATGGCGCGGCCGCTGGCGGTGCCGCCGGTGAAGGACACCATGCGCACGCCCGGATGCTCGACCAGCAGCTTGCCGGCGCCGCTGCCCAGGCCGGTGACCACATTGAGGATGCCCGGCGGCAGGCCGGCCTCCAGCGCGATGCGGCCCAGCTCCAGCGCCGGCGACGAGGTCACTTCGGAAGGCTTGAGGATGACGGCGTTGCCGGCGGCCAGCGCCGGCGCGACCTTCTGCGCCTCCATGGTCAGGGGCGAGTTCCACGGCGTGATGGCGACGATGACGCCATAGGGTTCGTACTGCGTCATCGACAGGTAGTTGCCGCGCGGCGGCGTGACCTCGGCGGTCACGGTTTCGCAGACCCCGGCGTAGTACCGGAAGGTCGCGGCGGCGCTGGCCACCTGCGCCTTGCATTCGTGCCAGACCTTGCCGTTCTCGATCATCTGCAGGCGCGCCAGCAGTTCGGCGTTGGCGTCGATGCCGTCGGCCATGCGGCGCAGCAATGCCGCACGCTGGTGCGGCAGCATGTCGCGCCAGGCCTTCTGGCGCACCGCGCGCCAGGCGCTGTCCACGGCCGCGTCGACCTGGGCGGCGTCGGCCGCGCCGATATCGAAATTGGCAGCGCCGTTGGCGGGGTTGACGGAGGCGAAGGTCTGCGCGGCCGGGGTCCAGCGCCCGTCGATCAGCAGGGATTTCGTTTGGGAGGGAGTCTGCGGCATCTGTGTCTCTTCCAGTGGATAGGGCGCTGCGTAGCGGCCTGGATGGCGGCTGTTTCGACGAGGCATGCCGATCCTCGGAGAGGACCGGCAAGGGAAAACCCCAATCGAAAACCAAGGTCGCGCCGAAATCGAAAACGTCGAAAAGGTTATAAAATAGAATACATGTTCTGTAGAACAGAACACACAGAATATACAAACCATTCATCGAAAACAAGAGGAGACCACTCGATGAAACACAATCATGGGCACATCGTGACGGCGCGCGCGCAGGCCGCCCAGTCCGTCCAACGCGGCGGCGGCAAGCGCTCGTGCGCCTCGCGCCGCGGCCTGCTGGCCGCCGCGTGCGCCGTCCTGGGCATGGCGCTGATGCCCGCGGCCCCGGCCCGCGCCGACAACTATCCGTCCAAGCCGGTGACCCTGGTCGTGCCGTATCCGGCGGGCGGCGCCACCGACGTCGTGGCGCGCGCCATCGCGGAGAAGTTGACGGGCGCGTGGAAGCAATCGGTGATCGTGGAGAACCGCGCGGGCGCGGGCACCACCATAGGCGCGGGCACCGTGGCGCGCGCCGCGGGCGACGGCTATACGCTGTTCATGACGACGTCGGCGCACACCATCAGCGGCCATATCTACGGCAAGCTCAACTACGACCCGGTCAAGGACTTCGCGCCGATCACGCTGGTGACCAAGGTGCCGCTGGTGCTGGTGGTCAATCCCTCGGTGCCGGCCAAGACGCTGCCGGAATTCCTGGCGTATCTGCGCAAGGACGGGGCCGGCGTCAATTTCGCCTCGCCGGGCAACGGCACGGCGCAACACCTCAGCGGCGAACTGTTCAAGATCGCCACCCATACGGCCATCACCCACGTGCCGTACCGCGGCGATGCGCCGGCCTTCACCGACCTGGTCGGCGGCCAGGTGCAGATGATGCTCGCCACCATCACCTCGGCCTTGCCGCTGATTCATTCCGGCAAGCTGCGCGCGCTGGCGGTGGCCAACGGCAAGCGGGTCCAGGCGCTGGCCGACGTGCCCACCTTCGCGGAGGCGGGCATGCCGGGCTTCGAGGCCGCCACGTGGTTCGGGCTGCTGGCGCCGGCCTCCATCAAGCCGGCGCTGCAGCAGCGCATCTACGAGGACGTCTCGGCCATCGTCGCCACGCCGGACATGCAGCGCCGCATCGAGGACCTGGGCGGCGAAGTGGTCAACAGCACGCCTCGTGAATTCGCCGCGTTCATGCAGGAAGAGACGGCCAAATGGGGCAAGGCGGTCAAGGCCAGCGGCATGGCGACCTTGCAATAAGACCCTTGAGGATGACGAGGATGGAGACAAGCAAGGAGCAGGACGCCGGCGCGAGGCTGGCGGCGCGTTTCATCGCCGTGGCGCGGGACTATGCCCGGCCGCGCCGGTGCGACGTGGAAATGCTGGTGCGCTTCGACGCCACGCCGGTGCACGTGTCGGTGCGCGAGGGCAGGGTCGTCGATGCCGCGGTGGCCGCGCGGCCGCTGGACTCCTGGGATTTCGCCTTCAGCGCCGATGCCGGGACGTGGCGGCGCTTCTGGGAAGCCGTGCCGGCGCCGGGCTGGCACGACATCTTCGCCCTGAGCAAGCGCGGCGCCTTGCGCATCGACGGCAATCTGCAGCCGCTGATGGCCAACCTGCAATTCGTGAAAGACATGCTGGCCCTGGGCCGGGAGGCCGCGCCGGGCGCGCATCCTCCGTCGGAGAAGCAGCCGCGCGGCGGCAGGAGGGCAGGCCAATGACCGATCATTCATCGCGGCAAGGCATGCTGGGCAAACCCGGCAGGCGCGCGCGCATCGAACCCATCGTCGGCCGCTATCTGCACATGGAGGTGGACGGCCAGCCGCATCGCGTCTATTTCGAGGAAGCCGGCCAGGGCATTCCGCTGGTCTGCCTGCACACGGCCGGCGCCGACGGCCGGCAATACCGCCACATGCTGTGCGACGAGGCCGTGACCAGCCGCTTTCGCGTCATCGCCTTCGACCTGCCGTGGCACGGCAAGTCCTATCCGCCGGCGGGTTGGCAGGACGGCGAGTACCTGCTGACGACCGATCGCTACGTGGCCATCGTCATGGCTTTCTGCCAGGCGCTGGACCTGGACGCGCCGGCCCTGATCGGCTGCTCGATCGGCGGGCGCATCGTGCTGGAGCTCGCCAACCGGCACAGCGACTACTTCCGCGCCTTGATCGGCGTGGAGGCGGCCGATCACCAGCAGCCGTGGTACGACACCAGTTGGCTGCATCGTCCGGACGTGCATGGCGGAGAGGTCTGCGCGGCGCTGGTGTCGGGGCTGGTCGCACCGCAATCGCCCGCCGAGCATCGCCACGAAACGCTGTGGCAGTACATGCAGGGCGGTCCCGGCGTGTTTCGCGGCGACCTGCATTTCTATCGGGTGGATAGCGACCTGCGCGGGCGCCTGGGCGGCATCCGCACGGACCTGTGCCCGCTTTACCTGATGACCGGGGAATACGACTTTTCCTGCTCGCCGCAAGACACCGAACGCACGGCGGCGGGCATTCCCGGCGCCGAGGTCACGGTGATGCGCGAGCTGGGCCATTTCCCCATGAGCGAAAACCCGGTCCAGTTCCGGCGCTACCTGCTGCCGGTGCTGGACCGCATACACGCCCGCGGCGCGGGCTGAGCGGCACGGCGCGAAGTCCACGACCGGCAAGACCCACGATCACCAGAAACTACAACCACCAGGAGACGACACCATGAAGAAACATACCCTCGCGGGCCTGATCGCGGCCCTGTCCATCGCCGCCGCGCCGCAGGCGCATGCGCAATCGCAGGACACGCTCACGCTGGGCGCCCTCGTCACCCTGTCGGGGGCGGGCGCGGCCTGGGGCCAGGGCATGAAGAACGCCGCGGAGATCGCCGCCGACCAGGTCAACAAGGCGGGCGGCCTGGAGGTCGGCGGCAAGAAGTACCAGGTCAAGGTCGTCGCCTACGACGACAAGTACCAGGCCAACGAAGCCGTGACCGTGGCCAATCGCCTGGTGTTCGAGGACAAGGTCAAGTACATCATCGGTCCCGTGGGATCGGCGCCCGTGCTGGCCATCCAGCCGATCACGGAAAAGAACGGCGTCATCCTGATGACGCTGGGCTTTACCGCCAAGGCGCTGGCGGCGGACAAGCCCTATACCTTCCGTCCCAACGTCACGACGGCGGAGGTCTCGCAGCCGCAGATCGACTGGCTGGTCAAGCACGAAGGCCTCAAGAAGGTCGGCGCGCTGTTTCCCAATGACGAGACCGGACAGCAGATCGCGCAAGACCTGACGGGCGCCTACAAGAAGGCGGGCGCCGACCTGGCCATCAAGGAATTCTTCGAGCGCGACCGCGTCGACTTCGTGCCCATGCTCACGCGCATGCTGGCCAGCGGCATCGACGCCATCGAACTGGACGGCAACTCGCCGGCCACGGCGGGCATGATCGTCAAGCAGGCGCGCGAGCTGGGCTATACCGGCAGGATCGTGCGCACCGGCGGCCCGGCCACCCAGGAAATCGTCAACGTGGCGGGCAAGTCGGCGACCCAGGGCATGTTCGTGCATACCCCCATCGATCCGGAGCTGGCTTCGACCAAGGCCTATGCGGCGCTCTACGCCGCCAAATACAAGCAGCCGATGAACGGCTTCAGCCCGGCCTTCTACGACGGCACCAACCTGCTGTTCGAGGCCATGCGCCGCGCCGGCACGGTCACCGACACCGACAAGGTGCGCAAGGAGCTGGAAAAGATCAGCGGCTACGAAGGCGCGCTGGGCAAGCTGAACTGGACCGGCAAGGCCATGTACGGCATCGATCATCAACTCGACGCGCCGTTCTACGTGGCCGAGGTCGTGGATGGCAAGGAAGTCATCCGCGCCCGCTGCACGGTGGCCGGCTGCCAGTGAGGCGCATGTGGACTGGACTCTATTGGCAACCCAGGCGACGGTCAACGGGCTGATCGTCGGTCTGCTGTACCTGCTGATGGCGGTGGGCTTCACCCTGGTCTTCGGGGTGATGCGCATGGTGAACTTCGCCCACGGCGAGTTCTACATGCTGGGCGCCTTCGGCGCCTACTTCCTGACCGGATCGCTGGAGCTGCCCTTCATGGCGGCGGTGGCCCTGACCTTCGCCGGCGCGGTGGCCGGCGGGGCGCTGCTGGAATGGGGCGTCCTGCAGCCGTTCCGGCGCGATGAACTCAACGGCATGATCGCCACCATCGGCCTGGCCATGATCCTGCAGAACGCGGCCCTGATGTGGTTCGGGCCCGACCCCTTGTCCATGCCGCCGGTGGCCGAGGGAGTGACGCGCCTGGGCAAGGTGGTGATCCCGACCGCGCGGCTGTACGTGGTGCTGTTCGCCTGCGTGGTGCTGGCGCTGCTCTATGGTTTCCTGCGCTATTCGCGTCCGGGCCGCGCCTTGCGCGCGGTGGTGGAGGACACGGAGATCGCCGCCATCCAGGGCATCCGTTCGCGCATCTACTACCCCCTGGGCTTCGGCCTGGGCGTGGGCCTGGCGGCGGTGGCCGGCGCGCTGATGGCGCCGCTGTTCTCGGTGTCGCCCTTCGTCGGCGCGGCGCCGCTGCTGAAGGCCTTCATCGTGGTGATCCTGGGCGGCCTGGGCAGCATCCCGGGCGCGGCGGCGGCGGGCCTGCTGCTGGGACTGGTGGAGAGCTACGCCAGCCTGCTGCTGTCGGGCAGCACGGCGGACATGCTGATCTTCGCCATCGTCATCGTGATGCTCGTGGCGCGGCCCAAGGGGCTGCTGGGCCGGGGAGAAGCCTGATATGAATACGCTCGTTTTCCCCGCCCCGGCGGGCAGCCGGCGCGGCCGCGCCGCGCGCGCGGGCCTGGCGCTGCTGGCGATCCTGGCCGTGCTGCCGTGGTTCGGCGGTCCCTTCGTGCTGCACCTGGCCATCCTGACCTGCCTGAACGCCGTGATGGTGTGCGGCCTGGCGCTGATCGCGCGCTGCGGCCAGTTGTCGCTGGGCCATGCCGCCTTCGTCGCCATCGGCGCCTACATCTCGGTGCTGGCGGACCGGCTGTGGCAATGGTCGTTCCTGCCCGCCGCCGTGCTGGGGGCGCTGGCGGCCGGGCTGGTGGCCTTGCTGCTGGGATGGGCCATCCTGCGCCTGCGCGGGGTGTATTTCGTCCTGGTCACGTTCGCGTTCGGCGAACTGCTGCGCCTGGCGCTGCTCGACGGCGCGGCCCTGACCGGCGGCGCCAATGGCATCGCCGGCATCGGCCCGGTGTCCGTGCCCGGCTTCGTGTTCGATACGCGGGCCCGCTTCTATGGCCTAGCGCTGGCGGCCGCGCTGGCGTCGACCTGGGCGCTGGCGCGCCTGTTCAAGCGGCCCCTGGGCCACGCCATCGACGCCGTGGCGGACAATCCGGCCCTGGCCGAAGCCACGGGCCTGAACGTGCACCGCATCCAGGTGCTGGCCTTCATCGGCGGCTGCCTGCTGGCGGCCGCCGGCGGCGCGTTGCAGTCGCGCTATATCGGCTACGTGTCGCCGGAATCCTTCAACACCGGCATTTCGGTGGGCTACATCATCATGCTGGTGATCGGCGGCCGCCGCTCGATCTGGGGGCCGCTGGTGGGCGCCATGGTGCTGACGCCGTTGCCGGAGCTGTTCCGCGGCGCCGTGCAGACCCAGCACATTTTCTACGGCGCGGCGCTGATCCTGATCCTGCGCTTTCTGCCGGGCGGGCTCGCCAGCCTGCCGGCGCGCCTGCGCGCGCGTTTTTCCAAGGAGCGGGCATGACGAGCGCCTTGCTGCAAGTAGACAAGCTGTCGCGCCGTTTCGGCGGCCTGGCGGCCTTGCGCGATTTGTCGTTCTCGGTGGACGCGGGGGAGATCGTCGGCCTGATCGGTCCCAACGGCGCCGGCAAGACGACGGCCTTCAACGTCATCAGCGGCACGCTGCCGGCCAGTTCGGGACGGGTGCGCTTCAACGGCGTCGACCTCACCGGCGGCCCGCCGAGCCGCGCCGTGGGGCACGGCCTGGTGCGCACCTTCCAGTCGGCGGCCACCTATGCGGACGTGTCCGTGGCCGAGAACGTCTATCGCGGCCTGCTGCCGCGCATCGCCGGCACCGTGCTGCGGCGCCGCGGCGGCCGGGCGGAGGGCCTGTTGCGGGCCGACCAGGTGCGCGGCGAGATCCAGGCCTTGCTCGACCTGACGGACCTGTCGGCCTGGGCCGATGCGCCGGCGGGCAGCCTGGCCTATGGCCTGCAGAAGAAACTGGGCATCGCCGTGGCCCTGGCGGCGCGGCCGCGCATGCTGTTGCTGGACGAGCCGGCGGCCGGGCTCAATCATGAGGAATGCAACGAGCTCGGCCGCCTGCTCCAGCGCCTGCGCGACCAGCAGGGCCTGACTCTGCTACTGGTCGAGCATCACATGGCGCTGGTCATGGCCCTGTGCCATCGCATCGTGGTGCTGGTGCAGGGCGAGAAAATCGCCGAGGGCGCGCCGGCCGAGGTGCGCGCCGACCCGGCCGTGATCGAGGCCTACCTGGGAGCGCCCGACTATGCCCATGCTTGAAGTCGACAACCTTACCGTGCGCTACGGCCGCCTGGAAGCGGTGCGCGCGGCCAGCTTCCAGGTGCAGGCCGGGCAGATCGTGGCGCTGATCGGCTCCAACGGCGCGGGCAAGAGCTCGTCGCTGAAGGCGGTGATCGGCCTGGCGCCGGCCGCGTCCGGCCGCATCCGCCTGGACGGCCGCGACATCACGACGCTGCCGCCCGCGGCGCGGGTGGCCGGCGGCCTCGCGCTGTCGCCGGAAGGGCGCCGCCTGTTCGGCCGCATGTCGGTGCAGGACAACCTGCTGGCCGGCGCCCATGCCGTGCGGTCCAGCGCGCTGCGCAAGCGCACGCTGGACGAGATCTATGCCTTGTTCCCGCGGGTGCTGGAACGCCGCGCCCAACTGGCGGGATCGCTGTCGGGCGGCGAGCAGCAGATGGTGGCCATCGGCCGCGCCATGATGGCCAATCCGCGCCTGTTGATGCTGGACGAGCCGTCGCTGGGCATCGCGCCCAAGATCGTGGGCGAGATCGCGGCGGCCATCGAGCGCATCAACCGGGAAAAGCAGCTCGCCATCATCCTGGTGGAGCAGAATGCGCGGCTGGCCCTGCGCCTGTCGCACCAGGCCTACGCGCTGGAGCACGGCGAGATCGTGCGGGCCGGGCAGGGCGCCGAGCTGCTGGCCGATCCCTTCGTGCGCAAAGCCTACCTGGGGGTGTGAAGTGGAATACGAGATCTACGCGCTGCGCTATGCCCGCATGCCGCGCCGGCGGCGCGACAACTTTCTCGGCGGCGATCCGCACGAAGGGCCCATGCCCATGGATTTCTTCGTCTGGCTGTTGCGCGCGCCGGGCCACGTGGCGCTGGTGGATACCGGCTTCAGCGCGGCCACGGCGGCGCGCCGGCGCCGCGAATGGATGCGCTGTCCCATCGAGGCCCTGGGTGCGCTGGGCGTCAGCCCGGAAGACGTCGACGACGTGGTGGTGACCCATCTGCACTACGACCACGCCGGCAACCTGGACAAGTTGCCGCGCGCCCGCTTCCACGTGCAGGACGGCGAGATGGACTACGCCACGGGGCGCTGCATGTGCCACGAACCGCTGCGCCACGCCTACGAGGTGGAGGACGTCGTCACGCTGCTGCGGCGGGTCTACGAGGACCGCGTGGTTTTCCACGACGGCGACGGCGCGATCACGCCCGGATTGCAGTTGCTGAAGATAGGCGGCCACACCAAGGGCCTGCAGTCCCTGCGCGTGCGCACGCGGCGGGGCTGGGTGGTGCTGGCGTCGGACGCCAGTCACTACTACGAGAACATGGCGCATGCGCGGCCATTTCCCATCGTCTACAACACCGCCGACATGCTGGCGGGCTATGGGCGCCTGCGCGCGGCGGCCGACAGCGAGGAACACATCGTTCCCGGGCATGATCCGGTCGTGATGGAAATCTATCCGGCGGTCGATGGGCTGACGGATATCGTGGCCTTGCACGAGCCGCCCCGGGCGAGGGCATAGCCGTCGGCGGCCGCGCGGGGCGGCCGGCAGGCGCGGCGCCGGGGGACCAGCCCGGTCCCGCGCCGCCGCGCCTGTCCCTTACAACACCGCGATGCGCTTCCGCTCGATCAGCTCGAAATCGATGTTGGCGCCCAGTCCCGGGCCTTGCGGCGCGTGGACATAGCCGTCGGCGTCGGGCTCGATGTCCTCGGCCATGCCGTACTTCTGCGCGCCGCCGGGCAGCAGCACCTCGAAGTACTCCGTGTTCTTCAAGGCCATGGCGACGTGCAACTGCGCCAGGTTGTTGAGCGAGTTGCCGCCGTGATGGATTTCGTAGTTCATGCGGAAGGCTTCGGCCAGGTGCGCCGTCTTCAGCATATTGGTGATGCCGCCCTTGTTCGGCACGTCGCCGCGCAGGAAATCGGTGGCGCTCTGCTGGATCCACGGGACGTAGGAATCCAGGCCGGCGGCCGGCGCTTCGGTGGCCATGATGGGAATGTGCAACTGCTGCTTCAGCTTCACGTAGTTGTACAGGTCCGAATCCTGCAATGGATCTTCGTACCAGTAATAGTTGAGATCCTCGATCGCGCGCCCCACGCGCACGGCTTCCGGATATTGGTAGGCCCAGGCGGCGTCCAGCATCAGCAGGTAGTCGTCGCCCACCGCGCGCCGCACGGCCTGGCACACGCGGATGTCCTCCTGCCAGGGATGCGGCGGATGGATCTTGTAGGCGGCCCAGTTCCGGGACTGGTAGAGCAGGGCTTCCTCTGCGTATTCCTCGGCCGAATCGAGAATCATCGAGCTGGCGTAGGCCTTGATCTTGTCGCGGAAACCGCCGATCAGGCGGTGGATGGGCAGGCCCGCCGCCTTGCCCGCGATGTCCCACAGCGCGACGTCGCAGGCGCCGATGGTGCGCACGTTGGACGTGCGCACGCGGCGCCACATGGCCTGGAACAGGCGTTCGCGGTCCAGCGGGTCCTGGCCCATGAGGATGGGCTTGAGGTACTTGACGATGTTGGCGCCGTCCATGTCGGCCGGCCAATAGGCGGAGCCCAGGAAGGAATGCCCGGTGATGCCGTCGTCGGTCTGGATCGCCAGCAGCCCCAGCTTGCTGGAACCGGCGAACTTGCCGGTATGCGCCGCGTAGCTGGTCGGCGGGATGTCGTCCCAGGAGAACAGGGTGAGGGTGACGTTGTCGATTTTCATCCCGTCGGCCCTCAGGGTTTCTCGGTGTAAAGGCGCATGCCTTGCTGCACGCCGGCGCGCGCGGCCATGCGCTCGCCCCAGGCGGCCAGCGCGGGGAAGTCGCCCGGCGGCAGCAGGTCGCGGCGCAAGGCGTAATTGGGATAGAGCATGAAGTCGGCGAAGCTGAGCGGGCCGGCCAGGTATTCACGGCCCTGCAACTGCTTTTCGGCGATGCCGAAATAGCGCAGGAAACGCTTGCGGAACAATTCGATGGTGCTGGGCACCTTCTCCGGGGCCACGTTCTCCACCTGGTTCATGGCGGCGCTGGTGCCGGCGATGTCGCTGGCGGCCTGCATGCACCATTGCATGGCGCGGAAGTAGTCGGCGGGATCGGCGGGAACGTGGCGGCCGGCCTTCTGGCAGGCGTAAAGCACGATGGCGCCGGATTGCGCCAGCGTCAGCGGCTGGCCGCCGGGACCGTCGGGATCGACGATGGCGGGGATCTGGCTGGCCGGGTTCACGCGCAGGTATTCCGGCGCCTTATGGGCGCCGGCGCCCACGTCTATCGGGATGACCCGATGGGGCAGGCCGGATTCGGCCAGGGCGATGGTGGCGCGCAAGCCGTTGGTGGTGCGCCAGGCGTAGACATCTATCATCGATCGTTTCTCCGGGTTTGACGAAAGGGGTTCCTGCGTCGCCTTTCCTGTGCCACGTTACTCCACGTGCACCTTGGCGGACTTGATCAAGGCGGCCCAGTCCGTGGATTCCTTGTCCAGCCATTGCTTGTAGGCGTCGGCCGACTGGTCCACCGGGGCCACCATCATCTTGCGCAGCGTGGCCTGCATGTCCGGCTCGCGCATCAGGGCGACGACGGCGGCGTTCATGGCGGCGACGGTCTTGGGCGGCGTATTGGGCGGCGCGAACAGCCCTTGCGAGATCATGGAGGTGAAGCCGGGCACGCCGGATTCGCTGATGGTGGGCACGTCGGGCGCGTCGGCCGAACGTTCGGGCGTGGCGATGGCCAGCGCGCGCAGCTTGCCGGCGTGCAGCAGCTCCAGCACCGAGGGCAGGCCGGTGAAGACCATGTCGAGATGGCCGCCGGCGGTGTCGGTGATGGCCGGTCCGCTGCCCTTGTACGGCACGTGCACCAGCTTGATGTTGGCGGCCTGCATCAGCTTCTCGGCAGTCAGGTGCGTGATGCTGCCCGTGCCGGCCGAGCCGATGGTCAATGTGCCGGGCGATTTGCGCGCGGCCGCGAGCACGTCCTGGAAGGTCTTGAAGCGGGAGTTGGCGGCCACCACCAGCACGTTGCCGAACATCGCCAGGTTGGCCACGGGGATCAGGTCGCTGCGCTTGTACTGCAGCTTGGGATAGAGCGCAGGGATGATGGTGTAGACGGCGGAATCGGCCACCAGCAGCATCTTGTCCTCGGGCCGGGAGCGCACCACGGTTTCCGTGCCGATGATGCCGCCCGCGCCCGCGCGGTTCTCTACGATGACGTTTTCATTGAGCGCCTTGCCCAGGCCGGGCGCCACCAGGCGGGCGAAGAGGTCGGAGCCGCCGCCCGGATTGAAGGGCACGACGATACGGATGGGATTGCCTACCTGCGCCTGCGCGGCGGGGACCGCCAGGGTAGTCAGGGCGGCGAGTCCGAGCGCCGCGCAACTGGCGCGCAACAGTTTGTTCAACATCGATTGTCTCCTGGGTTTTTATGGGCACTGCGTTATTGGTACTGCGTATCGGCACTGCAAACTGGCACTGCGAAAGGGGCTTGCCCCGCGGCGGATTGCGCTCGTCTCCGTGAATAGGATTTTTGGGTAAATTACATTATTGTTAAGTTGTAAGGCAACTAGTGTTTGCACTTCCGCTCGCACTTTCTTCCGCGCCGCGGAGCGGGCGATATACTGGCCGCCGAAAAAAACTCCGCCGCGCGGCCCAGGCCGCCTGCCATGAAAAAAGCTCGCAACCTTTCTCCCCGGCCAGCCGCGGCGCCGGACGCCGCGCGCGCCGCCGACGCCCCCCGTGCGACCGAAGGCCTTCGTACCCCCGAACGGCCGCCGCGCCTTGCCGACCAGCTCTACGATCAACTGCTGCGGCAGATCACCCAGGGCAAATATCCCGAGGAAAGCCGCCTGCCTTCCGAGTTCGAACTGTGCGCGGCCTTCGGCGTGTCCCGGCCCGTGGTGCGCGAGGCGCTGTTCCGCCTGCAGACCGACGGCATCGTCGTCTCGCAACGCGGCGCCGGCTCGTATGTGCGGCATCGGCCCAGCCCCGAACTGGTCAGGCTGGCGCCCATCGGCGGCCTGGCCGAACTGGTGCGCTGCATGGAACTGCGCCGCGCCATCGAAGGCGATGCCGCCTACATGGCGGCCCTGCGCCGCAACGACGACGACCTGGCCGCCATGGAATCCGCGCTCGCCGACATGCAGCGCGCGCTGGACAACCGCCAGGTCGGCAACGAAGCGGATTTCCGTTTCCACCAGGCCGTCGCGCTGGCCTGTCGCAACGATCTCTTCGTCACCGCGCTGCAATCCCTGGCCACGCAGATCTTCGACTACATGCGGGTCATGCGCAGCCTGGCGCTGGCCAGCGAGGCCAGCCGCGGACGCCAGGTGCAGCGGGAACACGAACGTATCTTTCTCGCCATCAGGAACGAACAGGCCGACGAGGCGCGCGACGCGATGCGCGAACATATCAACAATTCGCGCATGCGCACGCTGGACGAAACGTTCGCGCCGTGATTTCCGTCACCGCGGCGTTAATCGATTGCATTCCGCGTTTAACTAAGCCCATTACGCTTTTAACCGCGCCTTAATGGCGTTCATGGGAACCGGGATAATCAAAAGTCCACGTGGATTACGCATCGTTACTCAGGGGAAATTCAGCGAAATTTCTGCGCCTGATTTTCCTCATCTGTTAGAAAAGAGTTAACATTCCCACGCGATCGATTAATGAATTGCCGATTGCGTCGTAGTTATTTTTGCTTTTTTTTTGCGGTCAGCCCCATGACTTGGCCGCTTGCTGATCTGTCATTCGTGC
This sequence comes from Bordetella genomosp. 10, assembly GCF_002261225.1. Lineage (NCBI taxonomy): Bacteria > Pseudomonadati > Pseudomonadota > Betaproteobacteria > Burkholderiales > Alcaligenaceae > Bordetella > Bordetella genomosp. 10. The sequence goes on along the minus strand of NZ_NEVM01000002.1, from coordinate 1,405,031 downwards.
AGTAGTTGGGCAAGGCATAGCTGCGGTGCAGGGTGGGGACATGGGCATAGACCCATGTGCAGTTCCGGAAACGATCTCGCGTTTTTTCTCAAATCATCAGGGTCCTGATGCGAGGCGATACCGTGTTGCCGACTCGCGTCAGTGTCCTGGACACTAGCGAAGACATCCATGTCCAATGACGATCAAGAGCCGCGACGCAAGTTTTTGCGCCAGGTGATTTCCATCGTTCCAGCGTCGACGCTGGCGACGGGCGCGGCGCTCACGCAAACGGCCTGTAGCAGCGGCACGTCGACCCCGACGGCCGCCGCCCCCAGCAGCAACGCCCCCTACGACCCCCGTTATTTCACCGCGGACGAGTGGAAATTCCTCCACGCCGCGGTCGACCGCCTGATCCCCGCCGACGAGCTGGGACCCGGCGCGGTGGCCGCGCAGGTTCCGGTCTTCCTCGACAAGCAGATGGAACTGCCTTACGGCCACGGCAAGCTGTGGTACATGCAAGGGCCTTTCCATACGGACCAGCCGCCGGAAATGGGCTACCAGTTGAGCCTGGCGCCGCGCGACATCTATCGCCTCGGCATCGCGGCCTGCGATGCCTATTGCAAGAAGCAATACAACAAGATCTTCGCCGATCTGGATCACGCCACGCAGGAAACGGTGTTGAGCGATATGGAGCACAACAAGGTCAAGTTCGACCAGGTGCCCGCCAACACCTTCTTCAGCTATCTGCTGAAGAACACCAAGGAAGGCTTCCTTTCCGATCCCATCCACGGCGGCAACGCCGACATGGTGGGCTGGAAGCTGATGGGCTTCCCTGGTGCCCGTGCCGACTTCGCCGACTGGGCCACCCGCCCCGGCGAAAAGTACCCGTACGGGCCTGTTTCGATCTCCGGACGCCGAGGTTAATTCATGGCAATCAAAAAAGATAAAGTCGACGTCGTCATCATCGGCCTCGGCTGGACGGGGTCCATCCTCGCGCAGGAACTGACCAGCGAAGGCCTGAACGTGGTCGCGCTGGAGCGCGGCGCGATGCGCGACACCCCGACCGACGCGCAATATCCCAAGGTCATCGACGAACTGGAGTACGTCTCGCGCGGCAAGCTGTTCCAGGAGCTGGCCAAGGAGACCGTCACCATCCGCCACAGCCCCAACGACCTGGCCGTGCCTTACCGCCAGAACGGTTCCTTCCTGCTGGGCAACGGCGTGGGCGGCGCGGGCTTCCACTGGAACGGCATGCACTACCGCATGCTGCCGGAGGAACTGCAGTTGCGTTCGCACTACGAGGAACGCTACGGCAAGAAGTTCATCCCGGAAAACATGACCATCCAGGATTTCGGCGTCACCTACGACGAAATGGAAGAGCATTTCGACAAGGGCGAATACCTGATGGGCACGTCCGGCAAGGCCGGCAACCTGAACGGCAAGATCGTCGAAGGCGGCAACCCCCTGGAAGGCCCGCGCAAGCGCGACTATCCGAATCCGCCCCTGGTCAATACGCTGGGCGCCCAGTTGTTCGAAAAGGCGGCGAAGGAAGTCGGCTTCCATCCGTATCCGGCGCCCGCGGCGAACGCCTCGCAGCCGTACACCAACTTCTACGGCGTGCGTCTCGGCCCCTGTAATTTCTGCGGTTTCTGCGAAGACTTCGGCTGCTACATGTACTCGAAGGCGTCGCCGCAGACCACCATCCTGCCGGTGCTGCTGAAGAAGGAAAACTTCGAGGTCCGCCCGCATTCCCAGGTGGTGCGCATCAACCTGGACTCGGACAAGAAGAAGGCCACCGGCGTGACCTACATCGACGCCCAGGGCCGCGAAACCGAACAGCCCGCGGATCTCGTGATCTCGGCGGCCTACCAGATGCACAACGTGCGCCTGCTGCTGCTGTCGGGCATCGGCAAGCCCTACGATCCCAAGACGGGCGAGGGCGTGGTCGGCAAGAACTACGCGTACCAGATGAACGGCGCCATCAACGTGATGCTGCCCAAGGGCACCACGCTGAACCCCTTCATCGGCACGGGCGCCGGCGGCGTCGGCATGGACGACCTCAACGGCGGGCAGTTCGACCACGGCAAGCTCGGCTTCCTGGGCGGCGCCAGCATCCGCCACGTGCGCTACGGCGGCCGTCCCATCAACCAGACGCCGACGCCGCCGGGCACGCCCGGCTGGGGCAGCAAGTGGAAGGCCGGCGTGGCCGACGCCTACCAGCGCTACATGACGATCGGCATTTCCGGTTCGGTGATGTCGTACCGCGACGCCTACCTGGACCTGGATCCCACGTACAAGGACGTGCACGGCCTGCCGCTGCTGCGCATGACCTTCGACTGGCATGACAACGAATACGACATGCTCGGCTACCTGGGCGACCGCATGGAAGAAGTGGGCAAGGCGATGAAGCCGGAGAAGGTCATCCGCGCCATCCGCAAGAAGGGCCAGCACTACGACACCCGCGTCTATCAGTCGACCCACACGACCGGCGGCGCCATCATGGGCACCAACCCGTCGAACAGCGTGGTCAACAAGTACCTGCAAAGCTGGGATGTTTCCAACCTGTTCGTGCTGGGCGCCTCGGCGTTCCCGCAGAACATGGGCTACAACCCCACGGGCGCCGTGGTGGCCTTGGCCTACCACGCCGTGAAGGCGATCAAGGAGCAATACCTGAAGTCGCCCGGTCCGCTGGTGCAGGCTTGAGAAGGGGAATCGACATGCTGAATCGTTACGCTCTCGCGACCCTCGTCCTGGCCGGCGCCACCGCCGCCACCGCGGCCTGGAGCCAATCGCCGGCGCAGCCCGCCGCGTCCCAGGCCCCGGCCGCTTCCTCGGAAGATCAACAGCTCATCGCGCGCGGCGCCTACCTGGCCAAGCTGGGCGATTGCGTCGCCTGCCACACGGCGGAGAAAGGCAAGCCTTTCGCCGGCGGCCTGGGCTTCGACACCCCGGTGGGCAAGATCTATTCGACCAACATCACGCCGGACAAGGACACCGGCATCGGCAGCTTCACGCTGGAAGACTTCGACAACGCCGTGCGTCATGGCATCGGCAAGGACGGGTCGACGCTGTATCCCGCCATGCCGTATCCGAACTACGCCAAGATCCGCCCGTCGGACGTCAAGGCCTTGTACGCGTACTTCATGCACGGCGTGCAGCCGGTGTCGCAGGCCAACAAGGACTCCGACATCACCTGGCCGCTGTCCATGCGCTGGCCGCTGTCGATCTGGCGCCACGTGTATGCGCCCGACGTGGCGACCGACGACGCCCCGGCCGACAAGGACGCGGTGGTGCGCGGCAAGTACCTGGTCGAAGGGCTGGGCCACTGCTCGGCCTGCCACACGCCGCGCGGCGTGGGCTACCAGGAAAAGGCGCTGTCGGATGACGACACCGCCTTCCTGTCGGGCGGCGTCATCGACAACTACCTGGCCAAGAACCTGCGCGGCGACATCACCGACGGCCTGGGCAAGTGGACGGAAGCCGATATCGTCGCGTTCCTCAAGAGCGGCCGCAACGACCATACGGCCGCCTTCGGCGGGATGTCCGACGTGGTCGAGCACAGCCTGCAGTACGCCAGCGACGAGGACCTGACGGCCATCGCCAAGTACCTGAAGACGCTCAAGCCCGTCGATGCCAACGCCAAGGCGCTGGCCTACGACGACGCCACGTCCAAGGCCCTGGTCGCCGGTTCCGACCGCAGCAACGGCGCGCTGACCTTCGTGGACAACTGCATGGCCTGCCACCGTTCGACGGGCAAGGGCTACGCGCAGACCTTCCCGGTGCTGGCGCAGAACTCGGCGGTCAATTCAGCCGATCCGACGTCCTTGATCTCCATCGTCCTGCGCGGCGGCGAGATGCCGTCGACCACGGCCGCGCCCACGCACTACGGCATGCCCGCCTTCGACGATCGCCTGACCAACCAGGACATCGCCGACGTGCTGACCTTCGTGCGTTCGAGCTGGGGCAACAAGGCGTCGGCGGTCACCGTCGACCAGGTCGCCAAGATCCGCAAGGATTCGGGCGCCGCGCCAGAACCCAAGCGCTGAGGTGACGCGGCGGGGCAGCCGGCCTTCCGGGCCGGTTGTCCTTTCCGCTCCGTACGCGTGTAGATAGAAAAAAACCCTTGGGGGTAATGCCCCAAGGGTTTTTTGCATGGCCGCCCGGTTCGTGCGGGATTGCGATGCGCGCCCTCAACCCTCAGCCCGCCGCGGTCAACGCGGCATAGGTGTTCTTCACCATGGCTTCCAGGGTCGGCAGCAGCTTGGCCGCCAGGTCTTCGCGGTAGCCGTAGGGCTCGGTCTCGTCCATGTACACGCATTGCGCCATTTCGAGCTGCACGGCGTGCACATTGTCTTGCGGACGGCCGTAGTGGCGGGTGATGTGGCCGCCCTTGAAGCGATCGTCGATGACCCAGGTGTAGGGGCCCGAGGCGGCCGCCGCCATGGCGGCTTCGCGCAGCGCCGGCGCGCAGGCCGCGCCGCTGAAGGTGCCGATGTTCAGGTCGGGCAGGCGGCCCTCGAACAGGTAGGGCAGTTCGCTGGCGATGGAATGCGCCTCCCACATCAGCACGCGGCCATGCTGCTGGCGCACGCGCTGGAGTTCGGCGGCCAGGGTGTCGTGATACGGCTGCCAGTAGTCGCGCACGCGCTGCGCGGTTTCCGCGGCGTCGGGGACGTCCTCGGGGTCCAGGTAGACGGGCTCGCCGTGGAAGGTCGCCACCGGGCACAGCGTGGTGGTGGTCTGTCCGGGGTAGAGCGCGGCGCCGTCGCTGGGCCGGTTCACGTCGATCACGTAGCGCGAGTAGTTGGCGCGAACCATCGACGCGCCCATCTGCCGCGCGAAATCGTACAGGCGCGACAGGTGCCAGTCGGTGTCGGCCAGCTTGCGCGCGGCGGGCGTCATGCGGCGCGCGTATTCCTCGGGCAGGTATTCGCCGCCGTGCGGGATGGAGATGAGCAGCGGAATGCTGCCTTGTTCGAGACTGACGATGGGCAAGGTCATGGCTGGTGCTCGCTGGAAAGAGGGTGTCGGGGTGGTTGGAGGTGCGCGTCCGCGTTGTCGAGTCCGGCCCGTTCGGCCAGCACCTGGCCGAGGGTGCGGACGCCGGCCGCGAAGTCCGCCATCTCCATGGCTTCGTCCGGGTTGTGGCTGCCGTTGGCGTTGCGCACGAACAGCATCGCCGAGGGCACGCCCTGGTTGGCGAACATGGCGCTGTCGTGCCCGGCGCCGCTGGGCATGTCGCGCACGCTGGCGCCCGCCGCGGCCGCGGCGTTATGCAAGGCCTGGCGCAGGGACGGGTCCATGGTCGCCGGCCGGCTGCCGGAGACCGGTCCCCATTCGAAGCTTACGCCTTGCGCGTCGGCGATGGCGAGGGCGGTTTCATGCAGGCGCTCGTCCATCAGGCGCAGCGTGTCGGTGTTGCGCGAACGGATGTCGACCGTGAAGGACACCTGGCCGGGCACCTTGCTGAAATCCGCCTGCTTGGGATCGGTATAGACCTGGCCGAAGGTCAGCGTCAGTTCGTGGCCGTCGTTTTCCAGCTCGGCCCAGGTGTCCTGCAGCCGGTCGATCAGCGCGGCCAGGGCGACCACGGCGTCGGCGCGATGGCCGCGCGGCGTGGCGCCGGAATGCGCGTAGCGTCCCAGCACGCGCGCCTCGCGGTAACGGTGGCTGCCGCAGACGCCGGTCACCACCCCCAGCGCCTGGCCGCCGCCGATCAGCACCGGCCCTTGTTCGATGTGCAGTTCGACGAAGCAGTCCAGCCCGGCCGCCTGCAAGGCGGGCACGCCGGCCGCCACGAGCTCGGGCTGGCCGCCGCAGTCGCGCATGTGGTCGCCCAGGGAACGCCGCGTGTCGGCGCGCGGGCTTTGCAGGGCCTGCGCGTCGAGCAGGCCGAAGGCAGCCTTGCTGCCGACGTAGGAGACGGGGAACCAGGCGCTTTCCTCGGCGCGTATGCCCATGACGACGACGTCGCGCTGCGGGGTCAGGCCGGCGCGCACCCAGCCGGCGAGCACCGCCAGACCGGCCACCACGCCTGCCGCGCCGTCGTAGTTGCCGCCGCGCGGCACCGAGTCCAGGTGGGAGCCGGTCATCACGACGGGCAGGTCGCGGCGCCGGCCGGGCAGCGTCAGGTAGAGATTGAGCGCGGCGTCGCGGCGCGTTTCCAGCCCGAGCTGGCGCGCGCAGTCCTCCATGGTTTCATGGGCCGCCTGCTCGCCGGGGCCGTAGCTGTCTCGGGTAATGCCCACGCCGTCGTGGCTGCGGGCGCGCAGGCGCTCGAACAGGCGTTCGGCGAGGGGGATGTCGGGTTCCATCATGATCGCGGACGGCATCAGGCCGTCTTGGGGGAAGTGGCGGAGGGCGGGGCGGGGGCCGGCACCGGCGCCGCGGCGTGCGCCGGCGCATCGCCCGCCGCGTCGAGGTCCGCATCGGCGGCGATGGCGGCGACGGCGGCCGCCGGGTCCCAATCGCGGCCGGGCATGGCCGCGATGAGCTGTCGGGTGTAGGGATCCTGGGGGTCGCCGAAGATGCGCGCGGGCGGCCCTTGCTCCACCACGCGGCCGCGGTGCATCACCAGCAGGTGGTCGCAGATCTGCGCCGCCACGCGCAGGTCGTGGGTGATGAAGATCAGGGCCAGTTGCAGGCGCTGCTGCACGTCCTGCAGCAGCTTCAGCACCTGGGCCTGGACGGATACGTCCAGGGCGGACACCGATTCGTCGGCGACGATCAGTTGCGGCTCCATGGCCAGGGCGCGCGCGATGCCGATGCGCTGGCGCTGGCCGCCGGAGAATTCGACCGGATAGCGGTCGAAGGCGGACGCGTCCAACTCCACGAGCTTGAGCAGTTCGCGCGCGCGCTGCTCGGCCTGCGCGCGCGGCACGCCGTTGGCCAGCGGCCCGTCGCAGAGGATGCGGCCCACCGTCTGGCGCGGGTTCAGGGAAGCGAAGGGATCCTGGAAGATCATCTGGATCTTGCAGCGCTGCGGGCGGAACTGGGTTTCCGACAGCGGCGCGATGTCCTGGCCGTCGAACAGCATCTGGCCGCCGTCGATGTCCAGCAGCTTGAGCAGGCATTTGCCGATGGTCGACTTGCCCGAGCCCGACTCGCCGACGATGCCCAGGGTCTGACCCCGTCCCACGCGGAAGCTGACGTCGTTGACCGCGTGGACCACGCGCTTCTTCTGGAACAGCCCGCCGCCGGCGGCGTAGATCTTGTTCAGGTTCTTCACTTCCAGCACCGGGCGCGGGCCGGCCGTGCGGCGCTCTTCCTCCGAGGCATGCTGGCTGGGCACGGCGGCGATCAGGCGGCGGGTATAGGGATGGCTGGGGTGGTTCAGCACCTGCGACGCCGGGCCTTCCTCGACCAGCACGCCTTTCTCCATGACCGCCACGCGATCGGCGATTTCGGCGACCACGCCGAAATCATGGGTGACGAACATCACGCCCATGCCTTTCTCGCGCTGGATGCGGGCGATGAGGGCCAGGATCTGCGCCTGGGTGGTGACGTCCAGCGCGGTGGTGGGTTCGTCGGCGATCAGCAGGCGCGGCTCCAGCGCCAGCGCCATGGCGATCATCACCCGCTGGCGCTGGCCGCCGGACAGGCGGAAGGGCCAGGCATGGCGCAGGGTGGCGGGCTCGGGCAGGCCGACGAATTCCAGCAGTTCGAGCACGCGCTTCTCGCGCGATTCGGCGTTGCCGACGCCGTGCACGCGCATGACTTCGTCGATCTGGTCGCCGACCGTCTGCAGCGGATTCAGCGCGGACAGGGGCTCCTGGAAGATCATGGCCATCTCGCGGCCGCGCATGCCGCGCAGGGTGTCCTCGTCCAGTTGGAGCAGGTCGCGGCCGTCGAACAGGATGCGGCCGCCCTGCGGGCGCAGGTAGTCCGGCAGCAGGCCCATGATGGCGTTGGCGCTCATCGATTTGCCGGAACCGGACTCGCCGACGATGCACAGGATCTCGCCGGCGCGGATGTCGAAGGAGATGTCGCGGACGGCGTGCGGGCGGTCGCCCCCGGCGGGCAGGGCGATGGTGAGGTCGCGGATGGAAAGCAGCGGCGCGGCGTCTTTCATGGGGGTGGGCGTGGCGTCGGTCATGGTCAGGCTCCACGCTTGCGAAGTTGCGGATTGAGGGCGTCGTTCAGGCCCTCGCCGATCAGGTTGATGGCCAGCACGGTGAGCATGATGGCCAGGCCCGGCCACAGGCTCATCAGCGGGGCTTCGCGCAGCATGGTGCGTGCCGCGCCGATCATGAAGCCCCAGCTCATCAGGTTGCGGTCGCCCAGGCCCATGAAGGACAGGGCCGATTCGGTGAGGATGGAGGTGGCCGTCATCAGCGAGGCGGTGACGATGATGGGCGAGGCCGCGTTGGGCAGGATCTGCGTGAGGATGATGCGCAGCGGCCGCTGGCCGATCACGACCGCCGCCTGCACGAACTCGCGGGTGCGCAGCGTCATGAACTCCGACCGCACCAGGCGCGCCACCGGCGGCCAGGAGACGATGGCGATGGCGCCCACGATGGAGACCAGGTTGGGCTTGAAGATCGCCACCAGCACCATGGCCATGGCCAGTTGCGGAATGGTCTGGAAGAACTCCGTCAGGCGCATCAGCAGGTCGTCCAGGCGGCCGCCGAAGTAGCCGGCGAGCGCGCCCACCAGGATGCCGATCAGCACCGCGACGGCGGTGGAGATGACGCCGATCAGCAGGGACACGCGGGCGCCGTAGGCCAGGCCGGCGGCGATGTCGCGGCCCAGCATGTCGGTGCCCAGCGGGAAGGACGGGTCGCTGAAGGGCGCGAGCAGGGGCGAGCCCACCATCATCCAGGGCGACTCCTCGAACCAGAAGGGGGCGAGCAGGCCGACCAGGATCACGGCCAGCAGGATGACGACGCCCGCGGTGGCGCCCCGGTGGGCGCAGAAACGTTTGAGAAAGGCTTTCATGGCTCAGCTTCCCTGGATGCGGGGATCGACGAAGCGGTAGATCAGATCGGTGATCAGGTTGAAGACCACCACCATGGTCGAGGTGACCAGGAACACGCCCAGCAGCAACTGGTAGTCGCGCTGGACCAGCGCGTCGAACATCAGGCGGCCGATGCCGGGCCAGCCGAACACGGTTTCGGTTAGCACGGCGCCGCCGGCCATCTGGCCCAACTGGATGCCGGCGAAGGTGATCACCGGCAGCAGCGCGTTGCGCAGTGCATGGCGGCGGATGATCTGCTGCACGGGCACGCCCTTGGCGCGCGCGGTCTTGATGAAATCCATGCCCAGGACTTCCAGCATCGAGGCGCGGGTCAGGCGCGCATAGATCGCCATGAAGAAGCAGCCCAGCGAGACCGTGGGCAGCACCAGGTGCTGCGCGATGTCGCCGACGCGGGCCCAACCGGTCAGCGTGGAGGCGACCGTTTCCATGCCGAAGGGCGGCAGCCAGCCCAGCGTCAGGGAAAAGAAGATCACGGCCAGCAGGGCCAGCCAGAATTGCGGCGTGGCGTAGATCAGCAGGGCGCCGCTCATGATGGTGCTGTCCACCCAGCGGCGGCGCCCTTCGTAGCGGGCCCGCGCGGCGATGACGCCGGCCAGCATCCCCAGCGCGACCGAGAAGATGAAGGCGCAGACCATCAGCAGCAGGGTGGCCGGCAGGCGGTCCAGGATGAGGTTCAGCACCGGCACCCGCTCCCGGTACGAATAACCCAGGTCCAGGTGGGCGATGCCCTTGAGATAGGTGCCGAGCTGCACGTAGAGCGGCTGGTCCAGGCCGAACTCGCGGCGCAGTTGCTGGACGTAGGCGGGGTCGGTGGCGCCGGCCTCGCCGGCCAGCACGGCGGCGGGGTCGCCGGGCGCCATGCGGATCAGCAGGAAATTCAGGATCACCACGCCGAGCACGACGATGACGGCTTTACTCAGCCGCGAGGCGAAATACGACAATGTCTTCAAAGCGTCGGCTCCAAAGCGGTCAGGCAGGAAAACGGGCGGCGCCATGGCCCGCGACGAGCGTGGCCATGGCGGCGCCTGCGGACGGACAAGCGGCTTATTTGTCGATGTACACGTCGGCGAAGGTGTCGTTCAGGCCGATGGCCGTGGTCACCAGGTTATGGACCTTGGCGCGATACAGCGTGGGGTTGTCGATCTCGAACAGGTAGCCGTTGGCGACTTCGTCCACCAGGATCTTCTGCACCTGGGCATAGGCCTGCGCGCGCTCCGCGTCCGAGGTCGAGGTGGCGGCCTTGTCCCACAGCGCGTCGGCCTCGGCGTTCTTGTAGCCCTCGTTGTTGACGAAGGCCGAACCCTTGACGATGTTGCGGGTCAGGAACAGGCGCGACACGCCCAGGGCCGGATCGCCGTACTGCGAGGTGAAGCTGAAGGTCAGGTCGAAGTCGAAATCGGACACGCGCTTGGACCACGTGCCGGCGTCGGCCGATTCCATGTCCACCGTGAAGCCGATCTGCTGCAGGGCCTGGCGGGTGTACTCGCCCAGCCGGTCCCAGGCCGCGCCGTAGGGATAGGCGAGGATCTTCACCGGGGTCTTCGACAGGTCCACGCCCGATTCCTTGATCAGGGCGCGGGCCTTCTTGATGTAGTACGGGTATTGCGTCACGTCGGCGCTATAGAAGGGCGTCTTCGACGAGATCGGGCCGGTGGCGATCTTGCCCAGGCCGAAGAAGATGTTGTCGACGATGAACTTGCGGTTCAGCGCGTACATGACGGCCTGGCGCACCTTGACGTTGTCGAACGGCGGCTTGCGTTCGTTCATCTGGATATAGGCCTGCTGCGAGAACATTTCCCAGCCGTTGGTGGTGTAGTTCACGTTGGGCAGGGCCTTCAGGCGCTTGATGTCGACGTTGTCGACGTCGCCGCTGCGCAGCACGTCCACGTCGCCCCGCTCGAAGGCCACGGCGCGCGAGGCCGAGTCCGGGATCACGCTGAAGACGATGCTGTCCAGGTAAGGCTTGCCCTTTTGCCAGTAATTGGGATTGCGCACCAGCTCGATGGCCGAACCCTTGGTCCAGCTCTTGAACATGAAGGGACCGGTGCCGATGGGATGCTGGTTGTTGGGATTGTTCAGGTAGTCGGTGCCGTCGTACAGGTGCTTGGGCACGATGGGCATGTTGTCGCTGACGAAGGCCTTCAGGAAGGGCGCGAAGGGCGTCTTCAGCTTGATCTCGACCTTGTCCGGCGCCAGGGCGGTGACCGAGTCGACGAACTGGTTGATGATCACGCGGGCGCGCGGGTGCACGGCGCGCAGGAACTTGTCGATGCTGAAGACGACGTCGTCGGCGCTGAAGGGCTTGCCGTCATGCCAGGTCACGCCTTGCTGCAGGTCGAAGGTATAGGTCTTGCCGTCTTCCGAAACGTGCCATGCGCGGGCCAGGCCGGGCTGCGGCTTGAGGTCCGGCGACCAGGTCAGCAGGCTTTCGTAGATCTTGCCCGCGACGTACTGGGTGGGGATCTGCTGGTTCAGGCCCAGCATGAGCATCGGCGGCTCGGGCTGGACGATGGCCCGCAGCGTGCCGCCTTGCGTTTGCGCCTGGGCGCCGGGCGCGCCGGCGACGGCCAGCACGGCGGCCAGCGCGGCGGACAGCAGGGGTCCCTTGAGCCGGCCGAAGCGGGTCGGGGCCGAGGGCGTGTTCGGTGAGGTGGAAGACATGCAGGTCACTCCTGGACTGGGCGGTGGCGTGGAGACGCCGCGGGCGGCTGTTGCGGCGTCGGGACCACGATCGATGAAAAAGGCTCCCCGGGAGCCGCGCGGCGAGGCGGCGTCCGGCGGGGCTGTCGTGGGGTTGGGATGAACGGCCGCGTCTCCCCTTGAGCACGCGGCCGCCACCCGGGCGGACGGCGGCTATACCGTCCGGACTTCGATTCCTTCGGCCTCCAGGGCGGCGCGGATGTTGCGGGCGAACACCGCGGCGCCGGGCTGGTCGCCATGGATGCACAGCGTGTCGGCCTTGATCGGCACTTCCTTGCCCGACAGGGCGCGCACCACGCCGTCCTTGACCATGCGCTTGACCTGGGCGATGGCCTGGTCGACGTCCTCGATCATGGCGTGCGGCTGCGAACGGGGCGTCAGCGTGCCGTCGTCCTGGTAGGTGCGGTCGGCGTAGATCTCGTAGACGGGCTTCAGGCCGCGCTCCAGCGTGGCCTTGGCCATGGGCGCGTTGGCGACGTACATGGGCAGCGACGGGTCGACGTCGGCGACGGCGCGGGCCACGGCATCGGCCAGGGCGGGATCGCGCGCGGTCATGTTGTAGAGCGCGCCGTGGGTCTTCACGTGGTGCAGCTTGCCGCCCTGGGAGCGGGCCACGGCCTGCATGGCGCCGACCTGGTAGACCACCAGGGCGTAGATTTCGTCGGCGGTCATCGCCATGGCGCGGCGGCCGAAGCCTTGCAGGTCGGGCAGGCCGGGGTGCGCGCCGATGGCGACCTTGTGCTCGATGGCGCAGCGGACGGTGGCGAGCATCACGTCCGGGTCGCCGGCATGGAAGCCGCAGGCGATGTTGGCGGCGGTGATGTGGGGCATCAGCGCGGTGTCCTGGCCCATGACCCAGGCGCCGAAGCTTTCGCCCATGTCACAGTTGATGTCGATGGAAGGCATGTCGCTTACTCCTCGCGTTGCGGGGGAATGTTGGGTGGGGGGCTCGTCACGGTCGCAGGACGCGGGCCGCGGCTTGCCGTATTTCGTGCAGACGGTCCTCGACGCCGCGCCACGCCAGCTCGGCGTCGGCCTGCTCGATGCCGGTGAATTGCAAGGCGTCGCCCGGCATCGCCTGCGCCAGCAGCGGCAGGTCGGCGCTGGCGACGTAGGCGATCTTGGGATAGCCGCCGGCGCTCTGGCGGTCGGCCATGAGCACGATGGGCTGGCCGTCGGGCGGCACCTGTATCGTGCCGAAGGCGGTCGCCTCGGAGACCAGTTCCAGCGGCGCGCTAAGCTTCAGCGCTTCGCCGCGCAGGCGCGCGCCCATGCGGTCGGACTGCTGGGTGACGGTATAGGGCAGGGAGGTCAGTTGTTCGTGCGCGGCGGGGGCGAAGGCGGGCCAGTGGGGACCGCGGACGAAGCGGATGGGCTGGGACGCGTGGGACGCGTCGGACTCACGCGGGCCCGGCGGCGTCACGTCCACGGTGTCCGCGTGCACCACCGGCATGCCGCTCTGGACCATCAGCTTCTCGATGGGCAGGATGGGCAGCTCGCGCGGAGGGCGTCCGACCGGCACGCGGTCGCCCCGCTTCAGCGCGCGGCCCTGGTAGCCGCCGAAACCGGCGCGGATATTGGTGCTGCGGCTGCCCAGCACGGGCGCGGGCGCGAAGCCGCCCCGCACGGCCAGGTAGAGGCGCGCGCCTTCCAGGCGTTCGCCCACGTCCAGCACCGTCCCGCGCCGCAGCAGCACCGCGCGGTCCTGCGGCAGCGGCTGGCCATTGGCCGTAATGCGCATGCGCGCGCCGCACAGCGCGACCAGCGTGTTCTCGGCGAAGACCACGCGCGGTCCGGTCAGCGTGCATTCCAGCACCGCCGCGTCCTCGTCGTTGCCCACCAGGGCATTGGCCAGGCGGTGCGACCATTCGTCCATCGGGCCGTTCACCGACACGCCGTATTGCTGATGGCCCAGCCGGCCGCTGTCCTGCAGCGTGCTGAGCATGCCGGGGCGTTCCACGATCATCGCGTTCATGGCCGCGGCTCCAGCAGGTCGCGGAATTCATCGGGTGTGATCGGCTTGAAGCGCAACTGGTCGCCCAGGCGCAGGCGCGTGGGCGGCTGCCGGTCCACCTGGAACAGGTTCCAGGGCGTGCGGGCGATGACGTTCCAGCCGCCCGGCGAGGTGCTCTGGTAGATCGAGGACAAGCCGTTGGCGATGGCGACCGAGCCGGCTTCGACGCGGGTGCGCGGCGACGAACGCCGCTTGACGTTCAGGCGCGGGTCCAGGGGCCCCGCGAAGGGATTGCCCGGGGAGAAGAAAAAAGCGTAAAGCGTCAGCGGCGAACCGCTGTGCAGCGCGACGACTTCTTCCGGCGCCAGGCCGCATTGCCGCGCCACGTCTTCGAGATCGGGACCGTATTCGCCACCGTAGCAGGCGGGAATCTCCACCACGCGGCCTTCGCTGGCCACGTCGGGCAGGTCCTGGCGCAGCAAGGCTTCGATCTGGCGGGTCAGGTACACGCTGGGCAGGTCGCCCTCGCGCGGGCACAGCGAGGGCTGGTAATGCACCGCGACGGTGGTGAAGGCCGGCACAACTTCCACCACGCCGATCGGTGGGCAGGCGTTGATGAGCGCCGTCACCGCCTGCACCGCGTAATGCGTGGCCAGGTCCACGGTGTCGCCCAGGCGGATGAGCAGGCAGCGGTCGCCCACCGGTTCGATGGACGCGCGCGCCCGCGTGCTGGCGCTGTCCGCCGCGGGCGCGGCGTCGTGTTCCAGCGTGGCTGCGTCGACGGGACGATTCAAGATTCGGCTCCGCGCGCGCTCAGCGGGTCAGCTTGGCGCAGGCGGCGACGATGCGTTCGCAGGCGAGCTTGAGGCGGTCGTCGGCGATGCAGAAGGTCAGGCGCAGATACGGCTCCAGGCCGAAGGCACTGCCGGGCACGACCGCCACGCCGGCTTCCTCGATCAGGTAGCGGGCCAGGTCGGCGTCGGTGGCGATGGTCTCGCCCGCCGGCGTGCGCATGCCGATGGCCTGCCGGCAATCCGCGAAGAAATAGAACGCCGCGGGCGGACGGCGAACGCTCAGCACCGGCGCGGCCGCCTGCAGGATGCCGAGCGCCATGTCGCGGCGCGCGCGCAGGCGGTCGCGCCAGCCGTCCAGGAAGTCCTGCGGGCCGTTCAGCGCGGCGACGGCGGCCGCCTGGCTCACGGAACTGGGATTGCTGGTGCTCTGCGACTGCAGCAGGTTCATGGCCTTGATCAGCCAAGCCGGGCCGCCGGCATAGCCCAGCCGCCAGCCGGTCATGGCGTGCGACTTGGAGACGCCGTTGATCGTCAGCGTGCGCGCGCGCATATCGGGCGCCGCCTCGGCGAAGGACACGAACTCGCCCTCGTAGACCAGCTTCTCGTAGATATCGTCCGACATCACCAGCACGCGCGGGTGCTTGCGGATCACCGCGGCGAGCGCGGCGAATTCCTCGCGCGTGTACAGCGCGCCGGACGGGTTGCAGGGCGCGTTGAGGATGAGCCAGCGCGTGTTCGGCGTCAGGTGCTGCTCCAGCAATGCCGGGGTCAGCTTGAAGTCGTTGGCGGCGTCCGGGGTGACGATCACGGGCGTGCCGCCCGCGATGCGCGTCATTTCCGTATAGGAGACCCAGTACGGGGCCACCACGATGGCCTCGTCGCCGGGGTTCAGGGTGGCGAGCAGGGCGTTGAAGAGGATCTGCTTGGCGCCCGTGGCGGCGATGATTTCCGCCGGCGCGTATTCCAGGTGGTTGTCGCGCGCGAACTTGGCGGCGACCGCCGCCTTCAGGGCGGGCGTGCCGCCGACGTCCGTATAGCGCGTCTGCCCGCCGGCGATGGCCTGGACGGCGGCCTCGCGCACGTGGGCCGGGGTGTCGAAATCCAGTTCGCCTTCGCTCAGGCTGATGATGGAGCGGCCTTCGGCCGACAACCGTCGCGCGAGTTCGCTGACGGCGCCGGTGGCGGAGGGGCGGGCGGCCGCGACGCGGTCGGACAAACGGACATCAAGTTCGGCGGAAGACATTGGCTTTCGTGTCGGGAGGACCAGGGATGATGGGGGATTCTGGTCCTTGTGACCGTTTGAGTACATTAGGTATACCACTTATATACAATGTGTCGACTGCGGGGCGAGGATGCGCTTGGCTGGGTGAAAAGCCGCTAACCTCGGGTGCACTAAAACAGCATTTAGGACACCTGCCTACGCCACATTGGCTTTTTTTATGCATATTTCACAAACAGAATTCATGAATCCGGGACACGAGGGAGCGGCGTCCAACCAGGAGCTGGACGGCGGCAACAGGGGATTGGCGAACCAGGCCTACGACGCGCTGGTCGACCTGATACTCTCGCGCGAGCTGAAGCAGGGCGAGCAGGTGCAGGAGAGGGCGCTGGCCTTGCGGCTGGGGGTATCGCGCACGCCGCTGCGGGAAGCCATGCACCGGCTCGAGGGCGAGCAGATGTTGGAACGCAAGTCCAACAATCGCCTGTTCGTGCGCCAGGTCACCTTGCAGGACCTGATGGAGACGCTGCACATCCGGCGCCTGCTGGAGGGCGATGCCGCGGGACGCGCGGCCGGCAAGGTGCCGGCCGCGACGCTGGCCGATCTACGCGCGCGCGTCCAGGCCCTGATGGAGGAAGGCCAGCCGGGCGATCCGCTGCATCAGGAGCTGGACGCCGAGCTGCATGGCCTGATATCCGAATACTGCGGCAACGAGCTGATGGCGGACATGATCGCCAAGCTGCGGCAGAAGACCCGCATGTTCTCGCTGAAGCGGCTGGAGAACCGCATGGTGCCGGTCTGCGGCGAGCACCTGGCGATGCTCGACGCGCTGGCGCGCGGGGACGCCCAGGCGGCCACGGCGGAGACCATGCGGCATATCGAGAACATCCGGCTATCCATCATCGAGAAGCTGTCGGGGACGTACTGAGGGCGGGCCCGGCGGCGGCAGCGGCCGCCGCCGGTGGGCTTACCACTTGTACTTCAGGCCCGCGAGGATCACGCGGCCGGCGCCCCAGGTGCAGAGGCCGCCGGAGCAATAGGACAGGTAGTCGCGATCGAACAGGTTGCTGGCGGTCAGCGACGCCGTCCAGCCGCGCATGCTGTCGAAATTGCGTCCCAGATCGTAGTGCAGCGCGACGTCGACCAGCGTGACCGAAGGCAGCTTCAGGTCGTTGGTGGCGTCGCCCCAGGTATTGCCGATGTAGCGCACGCCGGCGCCCACCTGCAGGCCGGCCAGCGCGCTCGACGGGATGGTGTAGTCCGCCCACAGGCTGGCGGCGTTGCGCGGAATCCCCACCGGCACGCGATCGAGATTGCTGCTGTTGCTGCGCGTGTTCAGCAGGTCGGTGTAGGTGTACGAGGCGATCAACTGGAGGTTGTTGCTCAAGCTGGCGTGGCCTTCCACCTCGAAGCCGCGCGAACGCACTTCGCCGGTCTGGACGCTGAAGCTGGTGTGGTCCGGATCGGTGGTTGTGACGTTTTCCTGCGTCAGGTGAAAGGCCGCCACCGTGACGAAGCTGTTGTAGCCCGGCGGCTGGTACTTCACGCCGACTTCGTACTGCTTGCCCTTGGTGGGCTGGAACGGCGTGCCCGAGTAATCCGTGCCGATCTGCGGCGCGAACGACTTCGAATAGCTGGCGTACGGCGCGATGCCGTTATCGAACTTGTAGACGCCGCCCAGCCGCCACGTGAACGCCCGGTCCGATTGCTCGGTGCTGGCGGTGCCGGCCTTGTAGGGGTCGAACGACTCGTGCGCCCAGTCCTCGCGGATGCCGCCCAGCAGGCTCCAGTTGCCGACGTCGATCTGGTCCTGCGCGTACAGGCCGAACTGGCGCAAGGTCTGGTCGCCGGCCGTCGCGAACTGGAAATTGGCGTCCGGCACGGTTTGTCCGTAGACGGGATTGTTCGGGTCCAGCGACGGCCCGCCCGCCAGGTTGCCCTTGAAATCGTGGTCGTACTGCGTGTGTTGGTAGTCGGCGCCCAGCGTCACCTGGTGCGTCAGCGGACCGGTGCCGAAGCGCGCGATCAACTGGTTGTCGAGGGTATGGGTGTTGATCTGGCCGCTGTTCCAGTAAGGCGTGCGCAGCAGGGTGCGGCCGTCGGACGACAGGCTGGAATAGCTCAGGTAGCGGATCGATTCGCTGTTGTGCAGGAAACGATAGTTCTGCTTCACCGACCATGTGTCGTTGAAACGATGCTCGAACGAATAGCCGATCGACTCCTGCGTCTTGCGGAAGCTGTCGAAGTCCGGCTCGCCGACGTCCAGGCGGCGCGGCAGCTTGACCACGCCGTCGGTCGCGGTGCCCACGGCGGGCACGAAGTTGTAGCCGCCGGCCTTGGGATCGGCCTGGTAATAGGCGTACACCGTCAGCTTGGTGTCGCCGTTGGGGCGCCACATGATGGAGGGCGCGACGGCGTAGCGTTCGAGGCGGTTGTAGTTGGTCTGCGTGCCCGTCTCGAAGCCGTCGGCCGTCAGGCGATAGAGCAGGGTGCCGTCCTTGTTCAGCGCGCCGCTGAAATCGCCGAACACCTGGGTGCGGCCGTAGCTGCCGGTCTGGATGCCGATCTCGTGCAGGGGCTCGTCGGTGGGCGCCTTGCCCACCAGGTTGACCATGCCGCCAGGGGAGCCCTGGCCGTAAAGCACCGACGAGGGACCGTGCAGCACCTCCACGCGCTCCAGCATGTAGGGATCGAAGCTGGTGACGTTGTAGCCCGCGGCGGAGCCGGGCAGGCGCAGGCCGTTCCAATATTGCTCGACCTGGAAACCGCGCGCGTACAGGTATTCGAGCGAGTCGGTATTGGTGCCGCGCTGTTCGGGCGTGACGCCCGAGGTGTAGCGCAGGGCTTGCGCCACGCTTTGCACGTTCTGCGTCGTCATCTGGTCGCGCGTCACCACGGAGATGGCTTGCGGCGTCTTGATCAGCGGCGTGTCGGACTTGGTTCCCGATACGCTGCGCTCGGCGACATAGCCGATGACGGGACCGGTGCCGGTCTGGTCGGAGGCGGTCACGTGCACCGTGGGAAGCTGCGTGGCGTCCTGGGCGCCGGCGGCGGGGCCCTTCAGGGTATAGGCGCCGGCGCGGGTGGCGACGACCTGGATGCCGGAGCCCGCCAGCAGTTGATCCAAGGCCTGGCGCGGCGACATCAAGCCTTGGACCGGCGGCGCGCTGCGATTCGCCACCGTGCTTTCGTCGAACAACACTTGCTGGTGCGCCTGCGCGGAGAAAGCGCGCAGGGCGCTATACAAGGGTTGGGACGCGATGTTGAAGCTGACGCGGGCTTCCTGTTGCGCGTAGGCCGCGGGCGCGGCGGCGGCGACCGCGCCGGCGACGGCCAGGGCGAGGGCGGTCGGCCGCGGGCGCCAGGCGGCGCGCAGGGACAGGGCGGCCAGGGGGCCGCGACGGCGCGGCGGAAGTCCGGGGTTCATTGCCTAGGTTCTCCAGGAGTGTGTCTGTGCGCGGATCTGCGCGGATATCTACGTGAGACGCATTCGCAGGAGAAGTGAGAACCTTGTCCGGGAAATTAATTTGTAACGGCCGTTCGCTTCGGGATTCAGGACTCAGGACTCAGGACTCGAGACTCAGGATTCAGGGCCGGGCGGCCGGGTCGATCCGGTAGCCGCCGTCGGCATCCCGCGCCACGCGCACCGGCAACAGGTCCGGCAAGGATTCGAGGAAGGCCTGCGGCCGCACGGTCGCGGCGAAACCCGACACGGGCAGGGCGCGCGTGCGCGCATCGGCGATGCGCACCGGCTTGCCGAGGTAGCGCGCCAGGTCCAGCGCCACGTCTTCCAGCGGCGTGCGGCGGAAGATCAATTGGCCTTCGCGCCAATCGCCGACCATATCCGTCGTGACGCTATAGACCGGCGTGCGGGCGCAATTGCTGCCCATGTTGATCGCCTGGCTGGCGGTCAGCACCGCCGGTTCGCCGCAGTCGCGCGGGCCCCGGACTTCCACGCGGCCCTCGCGGACCTGGACGGTGGTGCGGGCGGGCAGGTTGCGCACGTCGAAGACCGTGCCGGTCACCCGCACTTCGTTTTCGCCCGATGCGACGACGAAGGGATGCTGGGGCGCATGGGCGACCTGGAACCAGGCTTCGCCCTGGTGGAGCTGGACCTCGCGGCGGCGCGGATAAAGCCGCACGCTCAAGCGCGTATCCATATTGACGGCGATGCGCGATCCGTCGGGAAGGTCCAGGGTGCGCGTCTCGCCGTGGGCGGTCGCGACGTCCAGCCGATATGTCGGGAAATTGTCGTAGGCGAACCAGCCGCCCGCGGCGAGCAGCAGACAGGCGGCGGCCAGCCGGGGCGAGCCGGACCGAAGCGAATACCAGGGCTGTCGTGTCCGGGGCCTGGCATGGCGTGGCGGCAACGGGCGGGTATGGGAGGCGGGGGCTTGCGGCGGTCGCGTCGTGGAGGGGCTTGCGGTCCGCCATGCCGTGGCGGCGCCTTCATTGGGGCTGGCGCCCGCGTCCCGCGCCTGGGCAGCGGCCGAGCCTTGCGCCGCGGCGTCGAGCGCCAGGGGCGGGCGCGCGACGTCGGAGAAATCCAGCCACGTCCGGGACAATGCGCGCAACGCGTCGCCATGGCGGGGATCGGCCCGCAGCCAGGCATCGAACGCCGTCTCGTCGGCGTCGCTCCAGTTCGCGTCCTGCCGGCGCAGGTACCATTCGGCGGCGGCCTCGTGCAGGGCCAGCGTATCGTCGTCGGCCTGGGTCACTGAGGCACCCTCCTGTCGCCGCGCGATCGCTTCCCGGAGAAAGATGCGCGCTTGAAGCGGCCCGGCGCGTTCATGCCCCATCCTCCGGTTCGTCCTGCGCGTCGTCTTGCGGGCGGCTGGCCATCTGGTCGGCGCTCGCATAGCGCACGCGCACCTCGCAGTAGGCGAAGGCGCGGCTCAAGTGCTTGCTTACCATGCGGCGGGAAATACCCATGCGGTCGGCGACTTCATCCTGTGTCAGGCCATCGAAGCGGTGTAACACAAAGGCTTCGCGCTGGCGTTCGGGAAGTTCCTGCAAGGCCTGTTCCAGGCGATGCAAACGTTCGCGGTGTTCCGTGCTGGCGACGGGACAGGCGGAAGCGTCCACCGGCACCTCGTCGGCACGCGTTTCGGGATCGTCGAAGGAAACCATCTTCATCGGCCCTTGCCGCAATTGTTCCCGGGCGCGGTCCCGCAGGAGATTGGCGGCGATCTGGAACAGGTAGGGGCGTTGATTCCTCAGCGCGGTCGACTGTCCGGCGGCGGCCAGGCGGGTGAACGACTCCTGCAGCGCGTCTTCGGCGTCCTGCCGATCGCCCAAGCGGTGCTGCAAGAAGCGCAGCAGCGGGGCGCGGAAGCTGGCGTACATCTGCGTCAGCCAGGACCGGGAATCATCGGAAGGCGCGCTCAATCGCGCTCCCTCGGTCCGCGCGATAACGCCGCCCCATGCGCTTCGCCGCCGCCCGCCGCGCAACGCGATCGCGGGCAGCGCGAAGAGGCGGAACGGACGCTGACACGCTTCATCGACCCATGCACTTAAATGCGAATAGGTCGCAATTCTATCCGAAGCCATGCCCTGAGGGAACCGGATCGATCTATTCTGCGCTGCCTGTGGCGCGCGTGAAACGTCCGGCTTGCCGGACAGGGTGTTTTTCTGGAAGCGGCCGATCGGTCGATGCTGATAGAGTCGCGGGGATGGGGCCGAACCGGTTCTTGCGACCGTCAAAGGAATGAGGATGCTTCGAGGAAGTTGCTTATGCCAGGGCGTTGCGTTTCAAATTGCCGGGTCGGTGACGGACCTGCTTTATTGCCATTGCAGCATGTGCCGTAAAGCCCACGGGTCCGCGTTTCGCGCGAGAGGCCGGGTCAAGGCGTCCGAGTTCCGCTGGACGCGCGGAGAGGCGTTGGTCCGCTTCCATGAATCCTCTCCCGGGCAGCACCGTGGCTTCTGTTCCGTGTGCGGATCCCCTTTACTCACCAAGTTCGACTCGGATCCCACGACCTTCGGCCTGGCCCTGGGCGCCCTCGACGACGATCCCGGCGCGCGTCCGGAACGCCATGTTTACGTCGGATCGAAGGCGCCGTGGCACGAGATAGCGGATTCGCTTCCCCGGCATGAAGGGGGCGCTACGACCTGATGGGCGCCGCCGGCAGCGCGGTTTCCACGACCTGGCCGCCCACCATATCGACAAGGTGAGCGGTCGAGCCGCCTTTCCATGCGTAGACGGCGTCGCGTTTTCCATTGGCGTAGAAGACGGCCGCATAATCGTCAATCGCGATGGATGGTCCGATGCCGCCAGCCGCGCAAGCGGCGTGTAGCGATTCCCTGCGCAGGGGATCGCCGTTGTAGTGGACGGCGCACCCGCCTGGTATGAAACCCAGGCAATCGACGGGCCTATACCACTTGGGCGAGAACGAGTCCGTCACTCCCGATTCAAACCAGCACAACGCGCCGGCGCTCATGCCCGCCAGGAGAATGCCGGCGTTGCCCGCTTCCCGCAGCACGTTATCCAGTCCCCATTCCTTCCACACGCCAAGCGCGGCTTTCGTATTTCCGCCTCCCACGAAAATCGCATCCTGGTCCAGCAGTCGGCTGCGAATGTCCGTCAATGGGATTGCACGCGGGCCGGTGTCTCGGAAAAAGGCAAGATGCGATGCTTCGCAACCCAGATAACCGTAAGCGGCATCGAACTTCGCGAACTGCAAAGGCAGGTCGCCGCTCGCGGTTCCGATGAAGCATATTTTGGGACGCGCCTTGCCCGTCATGTCTCGCACAAGCGCGTCAATGGGAGAAGGGTTTTCTTCCATCAGGAATCCTCCGCCTCCTATGGCCAAGATCCGTTGCGTCATACCAGGAAGCCCCTTTTGATTGGCGGAAAGCCGGATTTACGAATTCGAGGATGAATATTCGCACCAGCAACGTTATCGCGTTTCTCTTCTCCGCGATTGCGATGACGTTCGGATTGCTGTCACCGGGTCGACCAAAGGACGATATGCGTGCCCGACTTCATTGGCCGGCCGTCGGGAGCTGGTCAAGGAGCGGTTTTGCCAGGTGCAGGACCTCGTACGTCACGGCGTGCTTGGGGGCGTCTTCTTGGTGGGATTCGCGTAGAGCGATGCGGGTGATGCGCCAGGTTGTGGTGTCCACGCCCACGGCGGCGGCGACTACGCCGGTTTGGGCCGCGACGGCGCGGTTGTGGTCCAGTTCCTGGGCATAGGCCTGGCCCAGGTCCTGGTCCAGGGGGATGTCGATTTCTTCTGTTTGGGCATAACGCGCCTCCTTGCCTGTGCCGCGACGGGCGTCCAGGACGATGCGGGTGTCGATGTCGGCGCGGCCGAAGCTGTCGGTGACGGTCCTGTATTTGTTCTGCAGGAGGAAATCGCGCAGGCCCTGGTCGTCCTGCCAGAGATACAGCGAGGAATAGCTGTGGCCGATGGCGCCGAGCTGGCCGGCTTCACGAAGCAGGAAACCCTTGAAATGGAGGCGCGGCGTGGCGTCCCAAAGCTTGCCGCGCTCCGCGGCGCGGCGGCGGATGATGTTGAGGTCGTAGTCGGCGGGAAGGCGGTGGGTGTAATGGGCGATGAGCATGGTCAGGTTCCAGGGAATAGGACAGGGCAGGTGGGCCTGCATCAATACGAAAAGGCGAAGGGACGAAGGGGCGAAAAACCATCCGGGTTGGCGAATCGAAAATTTGAATCGCACCCGTCGCACTCGTCTGGACGACAGCGTATCGGCGGCGCTATCATTTGAAAATACGATTTATCAGTATTTCAATGATTTAAAAATAAAATGATTGAGATGCGCCCGTGCCGCCGAAACGGGCGGCCGCCCGCCGAATTCCTTGCTCCGCAAGCCACCCCGACCCGCAGGAAAGCACGATGAAAACCCTGGATATCGAAGCCGTCCAAGCCTTTGTCCTGACGGCGGACATGAAAAGCTTCACGCGCGCGGCGGAAGTGATGGATACGACGCAATCGACCATCAGCTTGAAGATCCGCCGCCTGGAAACCGCCTTGGGCCGCCGCCTGCTGGATCGCACGCCGCGCCTGGTGCGTCTCTCCGCGGACGGCGGTTCCTTCCTGCCGGCGGCGCGCTCGCTGGTGGCGGCGCACCAGGGGGCCTTCAATGCCTTCTCAGATGCCAAGCCGCGCCGCCTGGTGGTGGGCGTCAGCCACCACGTCGTCGGCTCGGAGCTGCCGCGCATGCTGCGGGGCCTGAACCGCGCCGACCCCGCGCTGACCCTGGAAATGCGGATCGCGTCGTCGCTCGACGTGCTGGATGAATTCGACGCGGGCCGGCTCGATGCGGCCGTCGTGCTGCGTCACGACAGCCGTCGCCTCGACGGCGAATTGCTGCTGCAAGAAGGCTTCGGCTGGATGGGCGCGCCCGATTTCGAATGGACCGCCGGTCAACCCTTGCGGCTGGCGACGCAGGCCGAACCCTGCAGCGTGCGCGCGATGGCAGTGGACGCGCTGGGGCAGGCCGGCGTGCCGTGGACGGAAGTGTTCGTCGGCGGCGGCGTGTCGACGATAGGCGCCGCGGTTTCGGCGGGCCTGGCGGTGGCCGCCCTGGGCCGGCGGGTGGCGCCGGCGGGAACCATGGACCTGGGTCCCCGCCTGGGCTTGCCGCCGCTGCCGTCCCGCGACGTCGTGCTGCATACCGGCCCCACCGATGCGCAGGCCCGCGGGGCCTTGCGCGCGCTGGGCGCGGCCATCAGGGCGACGGCGGTCGGGCCATGATCATGCCGCCTGCGCGAGCAAGGCCTGCACCGCCGTTTCCGCATTGGCGATGGCCGCCTGCGCCGCATCGGGCCCGTAGGAGAGGCCTTCCACGCGGACCTGCTCGATATCGGTCAAGCCTATGAATCCCAGCAGGTGCTTCAGATACTTCGATTGGAAATCCGCGGTGGCAAACGGCCCGTCCGAAAAAACGCCGCCGGACGCCGTGACCAGGTAGACCTTCTTGCCCGTGACCAGCCCCTGGACCTTGCCGTCCTCGTACTGGAAGGTGACGCCCGGCCAGGTCACGTTGTCGAACCATGCCTTCAACTGCGTCGGCGGCCCGAAATTGATCATGCCCGAGCCGATGACGACGATGTCCGCGGCTTTCAGTTCCGCCACCAGCGTTTCGGCCTGGGCGACGGCTTCAGCCTGCGCCGGCGTGCGGGCTTCGGAGGGCAGGGTGCGCCCGACGACATAGGCCTCGTCGATGTGGGGCAGGGGGTGGGCGTACAAGTCGCGGACGGTCAGGACGCCGCCGGGGTGGCGCTGGCCCAGCCGGCGCGCGAAGTCCGTGGCGAAACGGGCGGACAGGCTTTCCGCTCCGCGCGGGCTGGAAGTGATCAGCAGAATGTTGCTCATGAGAGCTCCAAGGTATGGAAAAGGAACCAGGTATTCAATCGAGCTTGAATTACCATCCGGTACGAAGGATGGTATGGTTCCTTCCTCGGCCCCACAAGAAGGCACATCCATGTCACCCAGTCACAGCCGCCTGCCTGAGGCGGTCCACGCGCTGCCCAAGCCCGAACCGGGAGGCTGCCGCGCGACCCGCCTGATCCTGGACAGGATCGGCGACAAATGGAGCCTCTACATCATCGCGACGCTGTCCAGAGGGTCGCGGCGTTTCAACGAGTTGAAGCGGGAGATAGACGGCATCTCGCAACGCATGCTGACGCTGACGTTGCGAGGTTTGGAACGCGACGGGCTGATCACGCGGACGGTGTATCCCACCATTCCGCCGCGGGTCGATTACGAACTGACCGGAATGGGACGAACCCTGTTGCAGCCCGTCATGGCATTGCTCAATTGGGCCGACGAGAACCAGCAGGCCATCGAAGACGCGCGGCAGCGCTTCGACGAGGAGCCCGAGCCGGAGCAGGTCCTGATCAAGGGCGTCGTGTACCAACGCCGGTAAGGCCTATCGCGCCGACGCCGCGCGTCCGGGCGCCGCTGCATGCGGTCCGGCCCAGGCGCTTCCGCGGCTTCAAGCCGCCAGCAGATAGCGCTGCAGCAGGTCGCCGAAGCGGTCGTAGGCCGCGTTGGCGCCGGCCAGGACCTCGTCGTGTTCCTCGACGGAGACGGCGCTGCTGTCCAGGGCGGCGACGAAACGGCGCCAGACTAGAGCGCGGCCTTCGGGATAGGCGGCGAGATTGCGCGCGCCGAAAGCGGCGCCCAGTCCCAGGGTCTGTTGCACTTCCTTGAGCAGGAAGGCGGCGCCCAGGGTCGACCCTTCCGAAACGTAAAGCCAGCCCAGGGCTTGCGGCATGGCGACGTGGGAGGTGGCCAGGGCTTCCCGGGGAATGGCCTGTCCCAGATCCTGCAAGTCCGCGGCGGCGGCTTGCACGCGGCCGCGCACCGCCAGGTCGGGAACCGCGGCCTGGACGCGGGCATCGTCGAAGAGATGCTCGACGTCCTGCTGGAACAGGTACTGCGCGGCGACGAAGCGCGCATAGCGTTCACGCGATTCGAATGGCTTGCCTTGCTCCATCAGGGCGTGCATGCGTTCATGCTGTTCGTTGGTCTCATGCTTGAGGCGGAACGAAAGCGTGGCGGGCAGGTCGAGGACGGTGTTCATCGCGGGGGTAATCCGAGTTGGCATGTAGTGCTGTTGTACCCCAAAGGCGCCGCGCGGGGGAACCCCGGCGAGAGCGGCGCCGTCACGCGCCGCCCAGATCCTCGCTCAATAGGCGGGCCTGCTTCCGTATCGCCGGCAGCATGCGCTTCACCGTCTGCTCCGAATAGCGGTAGAGCGGAATGACGACGGACATCGCGCCCACCAGCTTGCCGTCGTGCCCGAAGATCGGGCACGCGATGGCGGCGCTTTCGGGATCGCGTTCCTTCTGCGTGATGGCGTAGCCCTGGGCGCGGATGGTGTCATAGGGCTCCCCTTCGGCCTGCTGGTCGAAGGCCAGGATCACGCGCCCGGCGGCGCCGCGGTCCAGCGGAAACAACACGCCTTCGCGCACGTGCGAGCGCACCGAGCGCTGGGGCTGGATGTGATGCAGGCAGATGCGCTGGTCGCCTTCCCGCACGTAGAGGCCCGAGCATTCCTCGGTTTCCGCGGTCAGGGCGCGCAGGCGCGGCAGCACGTAGTCGGACAGCTTGAACGACTGCCGGTACATCTCCGCCAGGGGCATGACGCCGGGCCCGACCACATAGCGGCCGTCGGCGAGTTTCTTCACGAAGTTGGCCAGGATCAGCGAGTCGAGCAGGCGCAGGATGGTGCTTTCGTAGAGGCCGGTGGCGGCGCCCAGCATGGTCAGGGTGAGGCCGTCGGGCGCCTGGCCGAAGGCGCGCAGGACCGTCAGGGCGCGGTTGGCCGCGGCCACCCCTTCGGGTTTCTCGGGCGCGCCGGTAGCGGCGGAGGGACTGCGTTTGGCGGGCATGTGCGTATCTGGGATTCGTCGTTGACAAGAAAATAGAAGTTTATTCTAATAAAAATAGAAGTTAATTCTATTTTTTAAAAACGACGGAGGCGCGCCGGCAGCAGCATGAGCATCAATGGCAAGGCCTACATTGCGGGAGCCTACGAGCACCCCTTGCGCAAGGCGCCCGACATCTCGCTGGCGCAACTGCACGCGGACGTCGCCGTCGGCGCGCTGGCGGACGCCGGGATACCCGCCCAGGAGGTGGACGGCTATTTCTGCTCGGGCGACACGCCCGGGCTGGGCGCGACCTCCATGCTCGACTATCTGAATCTGCAACCCCGCCACGTCGACAACACCGATCTCGGCGGCGCGTCCTACATCGCGCTGGTGGCGCACGCGGCGCAGGCCATCGCCGCCGGCAAGTGCCGTATCGCGCTCATCACGCTGGCGGGCCGGCCGCGCAGCGAAGGCGTCGCCACCGGCACCAAGGCGCGGATGCGCAGCCCGGACCAGCCGGACGCGCAATGGGAGTTCCCTTATGGCCTGGCCAACGCGGCGGGCTATGCGATGTGCGCGCGGCGTCACATGCACGAGTACGGCACGACCGGCGAACAACTTGCCTGGATCAAGGTGGCCGCTTCGCAGCACGCCCAGCACAACCCCAACGCGATGCTGCGCAAGCCGGTGACGGTGCGCGACGTGCTGGAGTCGCCCCTGGTGGCGGATCCCTTGCATCGGCTGGACTGCTGCGTGGTGAGCGACGGCGGCGGCGCGCTGGTGGTCGTCAGCCCGGAGATCGCGCGCGGCTTGCGGCGCCCGCTGGTGAAGGTGCGCGGCGCGGGCGAGGCGGTGAAACATACCGCGGGCGGCTACATCGACCTGACGTATTCCGGCGGCCGCTGGTCCGGCGCGCGGGCCTTCGAGGAAGCGGGCGTGACGCCGGCGGACATACGTTATGCCTCCCTCTACGACAGCTTCACCATCACGGTCCTGATGCAGTTGGAGGACCTGGGCTTTTGCGCCAAGGGCGAGGGCGGCCGCTTCGTGGCCGACGGCAACCTGATCTCCGGCGTTGGCAAGCTGCCGTTCAACACCGACGGCGGCGGCTTGTGCAACAACCATCCCGGCAATCGCGGCGGCATGACCAAGGTGATCGAGGCCGTGCGGCAGTTGCGCGGCGAGGCGCATCCTGCCGTGCAGGTGCCGGACTGCCATCTGGCGCTGGCGCACGGCACGGGCGGCATGCTGGCCACCCGGCACGGCAGCGCGACCTTGATCCTGGAGCGAGTATGAACGGCCAATCGCAAGCAAGGACTGATGCGGATACCACGCCGGCGCGTGTCCATCCCGCGCCCATCCCGTCGCCCGACACCTTGCCTTTCTGGCAGGCGGCCGCCGAGGGACGCTTCCTGCTGCGGCGTTGCGCGGCCTGCGCGCAAGCGCATTGGTATCCGCGTCCACGCTGCCCCTTGTGCGGGGGCGACGCCGCATGGACCGAAGGCAGCGGCCGCGGCCGCGTGTATTCCTTCACCACGGTGGCGCATGCCGAAGCGCCTTTCGTGCTCGCCTTCGTGACCCTGGCCGAAGGGCCGTCGATGCTGACGCATCTGGTGAACCCGCCGGCCGATGGTTGGGCGATCGGCGACGCCGTGCGGGTGACGTTCGCCGCCACCGACGGTTCCTATCCCTTGCCGGTCTTCGAGCCGGATACCGACGCACACGTTGCGGGAGACAAGCAATGATCGACAAGATCGTGGACGGCCTGGACGCGGCCGTGGCCGATATTCCGGACGGCGCCGTCCTGATGGTGAGCGGTTTCGGCGGCGCCGGGCTGCCGTTCGAACTGGTGGACGCGCTGGTGCGCCAGGGCGCGCGCGGCCTGACCATCATCAGCAACAACGCCGGCAGCCTGGGCAAGGGCCTGAGCAAGCTGGTGGCGGCGGGCCAGGTGCGCAAGTTCATCTGCTCCTTTCCGCGCCAGCCGGGATCGAATGCCTTCGACGACCTTTATCGCGAGGGCAAGCTGGAACTGGAGCTGGTGCCGCAGGGCACGCTGGCCGAGCGCATACGCGCGGGCGGGGCGGGCATCGGCGCCTTCTTCACGCCGACGGGCGCCGGCACCGAGCTCGCGCAAGGCAAGGAGAGCCGCGTCATCGACGGCGTGGAGCACATCCTCGAATATCCGTTGCGCGCCGACTATGCCTTGATCAAGGGCTATGCCGGCGATCGCTGGGGCAACCTGACCTACCGGCGCTCCGGCCGCAATTTCGGCCCGGTGATGGCCGCGGCGGCGCGCTGCGCCATCGCCCAGGTCTCGCGCATCGTCGAACTCGGCGGCCTGGATCCCGAGCACATCGTTACCCCGGGCGTCTACGTCCAGCGGGTCGTCCTGGCAGGAGCGAACTGAACATGAGCAAACCCTATACCCCGCGCAGCGTGCCCGACGTCGCGCGCCGCGTGATCCAGGACATTCCCGAGGGCGCCTGCGTCAACCTGGGCATCGGCCAGCCGATGACCATCTCCAACCTCTTGCCGCCGGACCGCGAGATCATCCTGCAAAGCGAAAACGGCGTCATCGGCATGGGACCCGTGGCCGAGGGCGACGACATCGACACCGAACTGGTGAATGCGGGCAAGCAGTTCGTCACCTTGCTGCCGGGCGGCGCCATCGTGCACCACGCGGATTCCTTCGCCATGATCCGTGGCGGCCACATCGATATCTGCGTGCTCGGCGCCTTCCAGGTTTCCGTGCGCGGCGACCTTGCCAACTGGCGCACGCGCGACGCCAGCGCGATTCCGGCGGTGGGCGGCGCGATGGACCTGGCGCGCGGCGCCAGGCAGGTCTTCGTCATGATGGAGCACACGACCCGGAACGGCGAATCCAAGCTCGTCGAGACCTGCGACTACCCGTTGACGGGCGCCGGCGTGGTCGATCGCATCTACACCGACCTGGCCACGCTGGCCGTCACGCCGGAAGGCTTGCGGGTGGTGGACCGCGTCGACGGCCTGACGCACGAGGCCTTGGAGGAGATCTCGAAACTGCGCCTGCTGCGCGAGTGACGGGACGAAAGCAAAAAAAAGAGAAGCACGGCCGACAAGCCGAGTCGGCCGCAACGACAAAACAGGAGACAGCATGGACCAAGTGGAACAACAAGCAAGACGATACAAGCGAAGCGGCCGATGGGCGATGGCGATCGCAATGATGGCGGCGGCCGTGACGACGGCTCCGGCCCCAGCCCTGGCGCGTTATCCGGACAAGCCCGTGCACATCGTCGTCGGCTTCACCCCCGGCGGCAGCACCGACGCCGTTGCCCGTCTCCTGGCGGCCAAGCTGGGCGAACGCTTGGGACAGTCCTTCGTCGTCGAAAACAAGCCGGGCGCCAACGGCAACATCGCCACCGAATATACCCAGCGCTCGCCCGCGGACGGCTATACGCTGTACTACACGTCCATCGGCTTCGTCACGAATCCGTTGATGTACAAGTCGGCCCGCTACGATCCGGCGCATGACTTTACCGCCATCGGCCAGGTGATGAGCGCGCCCAATGTCCTGGTGGTGCCGGCCAATTCGCCGTATCGCGACATCAGGCAGCTCATCGCCGACGGCAGGAAGCGTCCCGGTGAATTGAACTTCGCCTCCTCGGGCACGGGCACGTCGGTGCATCTTTCCGGCGAACTGTTTGCGTCCCTGGCCGGGCTGGACGTGGTGCACATTCCCTACAAGGGCAGCGGCAGCTTCATGTCCGATCTCATCGCGGGCCGCATGACCATGGCGTTTCCCAACCTGCCCACCGCGCTGCCCCTGATCAAGGGCGGCCAACTGCGCGCCCTGGGCGTGACGACGCGCACGCGCTCCGGGGCGGCCCCCGACATTCCGTCGATCGAGGAAGCGGGCTTGCCGGGCTACGACATGTCGACCTGGTATGGCCTGATCGGGCCCAAGGGCATGCCGCCGGAGGTGGTGGCGACGCTCAGCGACGCATTGCTGAAGACGATGGACGATCCGGACTTCAAGGAAAAACTACTGCAGAGCGGCGCCGATCCCAAGGGCAGCACGCCCGCGGCGTTCCAGCAGTTCATCAATCAGCAGACGACGGCATGGAAGGGCGTGTTGGCCAAGATGAAGATGGAAGGCAACTGAGCGGATAGGAAGCCCTCACGCCGGGCGCGCGGCGTCCTCGTAGAGCGAGGCGTCGTGCTCCAGCCACCATGTGGGAAAGAAGGGGACGCGCGTATCCACCATGCTGGTCCACGATCCTGACATCCGGCGGTCCAGCATGGCGATGTGCGCGTGGGCCCGCGACAGCACGAAATGCTTGTGCCCGGGAAACAGCACGTCCACCTTCAATTCCGCCAGGCGCCGCACGGAAGCGCGATAGGCGCGGAAATCCGTATCCGCATTGACCGTCCCGTGTCCGCCCTCGGCGAAACAGGTGTCGCCGCCGAACAGCACGGTGCGGCCGTCCAGGCGCGCCAGCAGGGAGATGGAGTCGTCGCTGTGCCCAGGCGTATGCACGACCTCCAGGGCGATGGCGCCGACCTCGATCCGGTCGCCGTCCTCCAGCGGCCGGTCCACCCTGGCGCGGCGCGAGGCCACGCCGTGCCGTTCGACGTGCGAGGACGGCCACAATTGCGTCTCCAGGGTGCGCACGCCCAGGCGGTGCACGGCGAGCCTTGCGCCCGTGGCCGCCACCCACCAGGCGGCGCCGCGGCCATGGTCCCAGTGCGAGTGCGTCAGGACGATGGTTTCGATCGCCGTCATCGGGATTCCGTCCTCCCGCATCCGGTCGCGGATTTCCTCCGGCGCGATGCCGCTGCCGGCGTCGATCATCGCGGCCGCGCCGCCGTTCTCGATGACATAGACGTGCGAGTCGCAGGGGTGCGATAGACCCATGCCGCCGCCGCCCACCATGTAGACGGAGGTGCGGCCGGACTTGAATATCTTCATATCAGCCTCCTTGCTCGTTGGCCAGACGCAGGACTTCCCGCATCAATCGATAGACGGACTGGTTGGCGGCGCGCGAGGTCCCGTCCACGGTGTCCAGCGCCAGTCCGCTATACCCGTCGTAGGCGCCCGCGGCGATGGGCGCGGCGATGCTGGCGGCGACTTCGGGCCAGTCGGGCATCAGGCCCGGCCGGCCGTGGACCAGCGCCAGCGCCCCCGCGATGGCATAGGCGCCCCAGTTGGAGACGGCCGCGGGCAGGAGCAGGTCGACTTCCGTCGCGTCCAGCAATCCGCCGTGGCAGGGGCAGCCGCAATCGCGTCCGCCGGGCAGGACGTCGGCGAGGCTTGCGCGCAGGCGCCCGAAACCGATCTCGTTGCCGCCGTCGCCCACCGCCAGCGTGGGCAGGCCGCGCGCGCGCAAGGCGTCCGCGAGCAGGTGGGCGTGCGCCACCCATTCGCTGTCCTTGGGCTTGCCGCTGCTGTTGTGGAAGACGCCTTGCGCGTTCGGTCCCGGCTTCTCGATGAAGAAGCCGGCGGCGGGGTCCGGCAAGCGGCGCAGCAGGCCGTCGATGAACGGTTCCGCCGCCGCCGCGCCGGTGGGAAAGGGCAGCGCGAGGGCGGCGTTATCGCGCCGCCGCCAGGCGGATTCCTCCAGCAGGGGCGTGCCGGCGGCGCGCACCGCCGCGGCGATGCCGGGCAGGAAGCGCGCTTCGGACAGGACGCAACTGCGCAAGCCCAGGGCGCCGAAGACGCGCGCCAATACGGCCACGCCGGACGGTCCGTCGGTCTCGCCTTGCGGCAGCCATTCGGGGTTGCCTGTCCCGGTAACCAGGATGACCGTCCCGCCTGCCGGCAAGGGCAGCAGGGCGCGGGCGATGCGCGCGCAGATCGGCCCGCCGCCCTGCGCGTCGCGCGCGGCGCGATAGCGCAGGGCCGTCCCGCCTTGCTGCGCGGGCTTGTTCTTCAGTTCCAGGTTGGCGATCTGGTCCAGATATTCGTAGTACCAGGGATTGGAGGCGGCGGCGGAAAGTTCAGTGTGCATGGGCATCTTTTCCGAATCCGATGTCCATCCACTGTTCCCACAATTTGGAAATGGAGGCATAGTCCAGGCGGTCCAGTCCGGCGCCGCGCGCGATCTCATACACGGAATGGGACGCCTGCATGGTGAACAGGGGCACGCCCAGTTCGCGCGCCAGCTCCAGCGCCAGCGCGGAATCCTTGCGGGCGTTGGCCGTGGGCATGCCGCCCTCGAAGTCCTGCCCGAGGATGCGTTCGCCGAAGCGGTGCGTGAGCGGACGCATGAGGCCGGATTCGCGCCGCATCAGGGTGTAGAAGACGTCCAGCGGCACGCCCGCCTTCACGGCGAGCGCGGCGGCCTCCAGCAGCATGACCATGGTGGTATGGGCCACGGCGTTGCTCACCAGCTTGGCCCGCATGCCGCTGCCCGCCGCGCCCAGGTGGAAGATCTCCTCGGCGGCCGCTTCCAGGACCGGCCGGGCGCGGGCGTAGTCGGCCGGATCGGCGCCCACCAGGAAGGTCGTCTTGCCCTCGGCCAGTTTGTGCACGCCGCCGATGATGGCGGCGTCAACGACGCGGGCGCCGTGTCCGGCCACGCGCGCCTGGAGCGCCGCCACGTCTTGCGGGCTGACGGTGCTGGTCTCGACGATCAGGCGGTCGCGCAGGGCGTCGTCCGGCGCGCCTTGCGCCAGGGCGTCGGCGGCGGCCAGCGACGCGGCCGGCGTGGGCAGGGACAGCAGGATGATGCC
Source organism: Bordetella genomosp. 10 (assembly GCF_002261225.1). NCBI lineage: Bacteria > Pseudomonadati > Pseudomonadota > Betaproteobacteria > Burkholderiales > Alcaligenaceae > Bordetella > Bordetella genomosp. 10. Next base: position 1,371,353 of record NZ_NEVM01000002.1, on the reverse strand, counting down.
GCTCTCCCGCGCGAGCTGCGCCGCGTCGGCCGCGCCGCGCAGGCCCATGTCGCGGGCCAGCGCCAGCCGCCCGGTGTCGCGGTCGTAGCCCAGGACGTCGAAGCGGCGCGACAAGGGCTGCGCCAACGCCAGGCCGGCGTTGCCCAGGCCGATGACGCCCACCGTCGGCTTCTTCTCATTCATGATCTGCGGCTCCATATATCGGGATAAAACGTATTGAGGTAAGCGGTATTGGGACAGGCGGTCAATCCACGCGGGCGCCCGATGCCTGCACGACCGGCCGCCATTTCCGGATCTCGCTGGCGATGTGGGCGGCGAACTCCGCCGGCGTGCCGCCGACGGCCGTGGCGCCCTGGGCCTGCAGCTTCTGCTGGATATCGGGACGGTGCACGATCCCCGCCACCACCTTGCCGATCTTGTCCACGATGGCCGGCGGCGTGCCGGCCGGCGCGAGCAATCCGTACCAGGAGCCCACTTCGTAGCCGGGCAAGCCGGCCTCGGCCAGGGTGGGCAGGTCGGGCAGGGCGGGATCGCGTTTCGCGCTGGTGACGGCCAGGGCGCGCAACTGGCCGGACTTCACGAAGGGCATGGCCGACGGCAGGGTATCGAAGATCACCTGGACCTGGCCGCCCATCGTGTCCGTCACCGCCGCCGCGGTGCCGCGATAGGGCACGTGCGTCATCTTCACCCCGGCCATCGAATCGAATAACTCGCCGGCCAGATGATGGGAACTGCCGTTGCCGGCCGACCCGAAGTACAGCTTCCCCGGATGCGCCTTGGCGTAGGCGATCAGGTCCGCCACGGATTTCACCGGCAGGGAGGGGTTTACCTCCAGCACGCTGGGCGTCGACGCCACCAGGCTAATAGGCGCGAAGTCCTTGACCGGGTCGAAGGGCATGCTTTTGTAGAGGCTCACGTTGATGCCGTGCGTCGCCACCGTGCCCATCAGCAGCGTGTAGCCGTCCGGCGCCGACCGCGCCACCAGCTCGGAGCCGATGTTGCCGCCCGCGCCGGGGCGGTTGTCGACGATGACGGGGACGCGCAGTTCGGCGCCCATGGCCTGCGCGAGGATGCGCGTCACCAGGTCGCTGGTGCCGCCCGCCGCGAAGGGCACGACGATGCGGATGGGGTTGTTCGGATAATCGGCGGCGGCAGGCGCGGCGGCGACGGACGAAAGCAGTCCCAGCGTGCAAGCCGCGGCGAGCGCGATACGGGAAGCGAGGGGGGCGCGTGCGCTCCGGTTCATGACGGTGTCTCCTTTGTATGGTTGTATGGGCCGGGCCCTGTTTTCGTTGTTTCGTATCGCCGCTTGGGACGGCCTCGGAAGAGGACGCCCGCGCGGCCCACGGTCGAGGACCGAACCCCATAGCGCAGCCGGCCGCTTCAAACCTTGGGACCCCGAATCCTGGGATTGGATAATCACATTGTGATCAAAGTCGTTTTGTGATCTGATCCACTCGTTAGCCAAAATATCGAGGCCGCGGCGCAAAGTTATAGGAATATGTGCCGCCGGGATAGAGATGAACCGGATTCGATGATCACAATATGACCGACACGCCTGCTCTTGCATCGCCGTCCGCCGCGCCCGCCGGTGGCACCCAAAGCATCCGCCGCACGGTCAGCCTGCTGCGGGCGCTGGTTGCCGCGCAGCGGCGCGGCGCCACTTCGCCGGAACTGGCCGCGCGCACCGGCCTGGACCGCAGCACCGCGCGGCGCATGCTGCAATGCCTGGTCGAGGAAGACGTGCTGGTATTCGACAGCGCCACGCGGCGCTACCATTTCGGCCACCTGGCCTACGACATGGGCCTGGCGGCCTCGGAGCGGCTGGACCTGCCGCAACTGTGCAAGCCGGCGCTCGCGCGCATCGCCGACGACACCGGCGACACGGTCTTCCTGATGATCCGCAGCGGCGACGATGCGGTATGCGCGGATCGCGCCGTCGGCTCCTATCCGATCAAGACCTTCATCGTCGACGTCGGCACGCGGCGGCCGCTGGGCATAGGCGCCGGCAGCCTGGCCATGCTCAGCGCGTTGCCGGAGGAGGTGGCGGAACTGGTGCTCGCCAACAATGTCCCCCGCCTCGGCGCCTATGCGGGCATGAACGAAAAGCGGCTGCGGGCGATGATGCGCGAGGCGCGCGGCCAGGGACACGTGGCCATTGACGTGGTGGAGGTGCCGGGCGCGCGCACCGTGGCGGTGCCCATCATGACCGGCACCGGCCGGCCGGTGGCCGCCCTCAGCGTCGCGGCCATCGCCATGCGCATGACGCCCGAACGGGAGGCCATGGTGCTCGCCGTCCTGCGGCGGGAAGCGGCGGGCATCGGGCAGTCGCTGACCGCGCGTTCCGAGCGGGAAGAGGGCGGCGCTTGAGACCCGGGGGCTAACGACGATGCGTTCCAAGGGCTGACAGGCAACGTCGCGCGGCGCGGCGGACCGTAAAAAGCGGCCATCCCACGGGCAGCCCCGTGGATGGCCAGCGGCGGGACCGATCCGGTACAGTGATCCAGCCGGCGTGCACCGCACGCCTGTCACCAGTCCTCGCAAGGGAGCCCGCATGCAAGCATCCGCCACGGCCGCGGCGCTGGACCGCGCCATCGCCGTCGTGGACACCGCGATCCAGGACGTATCGCGGCGTCCCGACGTTCATTCCTTCTTCGACGAGAACACCTTCACGGTCAGCCATATCGTCGTCGATCCCGGTACGAATACCTGCGTCATCGTCGACAGCGTGCTGGACTACGATGCGGCCAGCGGCCGCACGGCGCATGCCAGCGCCGATCGGCTGATCGAGTTCGTCCGCGCGCGGGACCTGCAAGTCGCATGGGTGCTCGAAACGCACGTCCACGCGGACCACCTGTCCGCCGCGCCCTTGCTGCGCCAGGCGCTGGGCGGCCGCGTGGCCATCGGCGCGCGCATCACGGCGGTGCAGGACGTCTTCGGCAAGGTCTTCAACGCCGGCGCGGAGTTCGCGCGCGACGGCAGCCAGTTCGACCACCTGTTCGCCGACGGCGATGCCTTCCACGTGGGACATCTGCAAGCGGTGGCCTTGCATGTCCCGGGCCATACGCCCGCGTGCATGGCGTATGTCATCGGCGATGCGGTCTTCGTCGGCGATACGCTGTTCATGCCGGATTACGGCACGGCGCGCTGCGATTTTCCGGGTGGGGACGCGGCGACCCTGTATCGTTCCATCCGGCGTCTGATGGCGCTGCCGGGCAGCGCGCGCGTTTTCCTGTGCCACGACTACAAGGCGCCGGGCCGCGACCGTTACGTGTGGGAAACGACCATCGCGGCCGAGCGCGAGGGCAACGTCCACGCGCGCCAAGGCGTGTCCGAACAAGAGTTCGTGGCCTTGCGCGAACAGCGCGACGCCACGCTGGGCATGCCGCGCCTGATCCTGCCATCCGTGCAGATCAATATGCGCGCGGGGAAACTGCCCGAGCCCGAAGGCAACGGCGTGCGGTATCTGAAGATTCCCCTGAATACCTTGTGACGCAAGGCGAGACGGCGCGCGGGCCGCCCTGGATGCATACGCCGGGATCGATAGTTGCGAATGAATCGCGACTATCGGGAGAACAGGGAGAACATTCATGAGCGAACTCAAGGAAGGCCCCAAGGATGACCGCGGGCAAGCCGAGGCCACCGCGGACAAGCAGCGCGCCATCCAGCGGAAGCAGGATCAGCGGGACCAGGCAGGCGCCGGAAAGCCGCCGTCCTCATCCGGCGGGAAAAAGGCGATGCAGGCCGGACAGCGGAAGTATCCGGAGCCGCCCCTGCCGGGCCAGCGTATCGAGAAACCCGGCCTGGAAGCCGATATGGACGTGCGGCCGGCGTTCTCGGCGCCGGGGTATCGCGGCAGCGGCAAGCTCGACGGCTTCTCGACCATCGTCACCGGCGGCGACTCCGGCATCGGCCGCGCGGTGGCGGTGCTGTTCGCGCGCGAAGGGGCGGACGTCGCCATCGTCTATCTCGATGAGCACGAAGACGCGGAGGAAACCCGACGCTGCGTGGAAGCGGAAGGGCGGCGCTGCCTGCTGATCCCCGGCGACGTCAAGGACCCGGCGTTCTGCCGCCAGGCGGTCGACCAAACCTTGCAGGCGTTCGGCAAGCTGGACGTGCTGGTGAACAATGCGGCGTTCCAGGAGCATGCGCAGTCGATCGAGGAACTGAGCGAAGAACGCTTCGACGAGACGCTGCGCACCAACGTCTACGGTTATTTCCACATGGCCAAGGCCGCCGTGCCGCATTTGAAGGAGGGCGGCAGCATCATCAACACCGGATCGGTGACGGGGCTGCGCGGAAGCGGTGGACTGCTCGACTATTCCACGACGAAGGGGGCGATCCATGCCTTCACCATGTCGCTGGCCAGCAATCTCGCGGAGCGCGGGATACGCGTCAACGCGGTGGCGCCCGGCCCCGTGTGGACGCCTTTCAATCCGGCGGACAAGCCGCCCAAGGAGTTGGAGGAATTCGGCGCCAAGACGGCGATGGGCCGGCCCGCGCAGCCGGAGGAATTGTCGCCGGCCTATGTCTTCCTGGCCGCGCCCGCGTGCGCCAGCTACATCACGGGGCTGATCCTGCCGGTGACAGGCAGTCCGGGCTAGCGGGTCCTGGCCGGCTCGACTAGCTCGTGCCGCCGGCCTTTTGCTGCGGCCCGGTCTCCTTCGATTCGCGTTGCGCGGCGCGCGTGGCCTGACCGCAAGCTGACATGCCGCGCGTGCGAGCGGGCGGCATGGTGCTTGCTCCGCCAGCGCCATTTTCGGCCACTCGCGCGCGTCGGCGCGCTGCACCCTGCATGGCACAGGTCTTCGACAAAGCCGCGGTCCTGGGTATCAAGCTGGTCCTGTTGGGCACGCTGGCCTTGCTGTTCGCGTCGGTCGCGGCCGTCGTCTGGCAGATGACCGCGCCGGTGGCCGCCGACGTGGCGGTGGCGCAGCCCATTCCGTTCAGCCACAAGCACCACGTCGGCGACGACGGCATCGATTGCCGCTATTGCCATGTCTCCGTGCAAAAGACGGCGTCGGCGGGGATGCCATCGGCGGAGATATGCCTGAGCTGCCATGCGGTGCTGTTCAAGGACTCGCCGGTGCTTGCGCCCTTGCGCGAGGCCGCGGCGAGCGGCGTGCCCATCCACTGGAAGCGGGTCTACGACCTGCCCGATTTCGTGTTCTTCGACCATAGTGTGCACGTGGCCAAGGGCGTGGCCTGCGTCACCTGCCATGGCCGCGTCGACAAGATGCCGCAGTTGGTGCGGCATCAGGAGTTGCAGATGCAGTGGTGCCTGGATTGCCACCGGGCGCCCGAGAAACACGTCGGCCCGGTGGACCAGGTATTCGTCATGCGCGACGTGCCGCCCCTGTCCGACGCCGACGTCGCCACCTTGCAGCGCGTCTTTCATTTCGAAAGCGAGGCGCGCATGACCAGTTGCACGACCTGTCATCGATGACCATGGACCGCCCGCGGACGATACCCATCCTTCCCGTTCACGGCTCCCAGGCAGGGGAGGCCGCGGCCGGCGGCGCGCCGGATGCGCCCGCCAGCCCCTCCCGGCGCGTCTTGCTGAAATGGATGGCGGTGGCCACGGCGCTGGCGGGGGCGGGGTGCAGCGGGCCGCCGGAGGAAGCGATCGTGCCGTACGCGCACATGCCCGAAGGCGGGCCTGGCAACGATCCCGTGTTCTATGCCTCGGCGGTGACGCGGGCGGGCTACGCGCTGCCGGTGCTGGTGGAGACGCACGATGGCCGGCCGACCAAGATCGAGGGCAATCCGCGCCATCCGATGAGCATGGGGTCTACCGATGCACGGACGCAGGCAGCGCTTTGGCAGTTGTGGGATCCGGACCGGTCGGACATGGTGCGGCGAGGAGAAGCAGTGTCCGGCTGGGATGCGGCGCGGGAAGCGTTGCTGGCGCGGCGCGCGGCGATGGCGGCTCGCGGCGGCGCCGGACTGCGCGTATTGACGGGCCATGTCACGTCGCCGACCTTGCTGCGGCAACTGGATGCGCTGGCTGCGCGGTATCCGGGGATGCGCTGGCATCGGCATGACCCCGCGTATCCGGCGGCGGCCGAGGAGGGCGCGAGGCGCGCATTGGGGCGGCCCGCGCAGCCCATGTATCGCCTGGAACACGCGCGTGTCGTCGTGACGCTGGGGGCGGATATCTTCGTCGATACGCCGGCGGGCGTGCGCCTGGCCCGCGAGTTCGCGCGCGGACGGGGCGAGCCGCGGGCCGAGGCGCGGACGCGGCTGTACGCGATCGAAGCCATGCCGGGATTGACCGGCGCGATGGCGGATCAGCGCTGGCCCATGAACCCCGCGGAAATGGGCGGGCTGGTCGAATGGCTGGCAGCGGAGTTGGGCGTGGGCGGCGCGGCGAATGGGAAGGGGGATGGGAATGAGGACGAACGTGGGGAAACACATGGAGATGCACACGGACACGGCGATGATGCACACGGACACGGCGACGTCACGCCTGCATGGCCTTCGTGGGCGCATCGCCTCGTCGATCTTCTGCGCGGGGGTGTAGGGAATGCGGTGCTTGTCGCGGGGCCCTCGCTCCCGGCCGAGGCGCACGCGCTGGCGTGGGCCATCAATGCGCGCCTGGGCGCGGTAGGCAAGTTCGTCACGCCCGTCTCCGTGCGGTCTCCCGCCGGACTGGGCGCGCTGGTCGAGGCGATGCGTGCCGGCGACGTGGAGACCTTGATGGTGCTGGACGTCAACCCCGTCTACGACGCGCCCGGCAAGGCAGCGTTCGCCGATGCGCTGCGGCGGGTGCCGTGGTCCATGCACGTCGGCCTCTATCGCGACGAGACGGCGCGCGCCTGCGCGTGGCACGTGCCGCGCGCGCATGAGCTCGAGACATGGAGCGATGCGCTCGCCTGGGATGGGACGGCGACGATCCAGCAGCCCATGATTGCGCCGCTGCACGGCGGGATATCGCCGCACACGGTGTTGCAGGTGCTGGTGGATGGCGAGGATCCGGATGCGCTGGCGGTGGTGAAGCGAACCTGGCAGGCGCGATGGGGAGGTGCCTCCGGTTGGACCCCTGAGTTGGAGCAACGGTGGCAGGCTGCGCTGCGCAACGGCTACGTCGACATGGCGGGGCAGGCCGACGTGGCGGACGCGCACGCCCCCGATGCGCGGGCTTCAGATGCGCGGGCTCCTGATGCACAGGCTCCAGATGCTGCTGCTCCCATTGTTTCCACTGCTCCGACTGCTCCGGCTGTATTGGCTACGCCCACTGCCACCCTGGGAAAGCCGGCAGCCTCGTCGGATGACAGCCCAGCCTCACAGCCAAGCGTGACAGTGCAACCGACGGCGCAATTGACGGTGCAACTGCTGCCCGATCCCTATCTCGGCGCCGGCGACATGGCCAATAACGCCTGGCTACAGGAATTGCCGCGGCCGTTGACGCGCCTGACGTGGGACAACGCCGCCTTCATGGGACCTGACACGGCGCGCAAATACCAACTCGACACCGGCGACGTCGTCACGCTGACGGCCGTGTCGCGCGACGCCGGCGTGGATGCGCCCGTTCACGTCCTGCCCGGCCATGCCGAAGGCGTGGTCACCTTGCATCTCGGCTACGGCCGGCGCAACGCGGGCAGCGTGGGAACCGGCGTGGGCGTGGACGCCTATGCTCTGCAGGACTGCGATGCGCGGGGCGACCCCTTGCCCACGGTGCAGGCGGTCCTGGCGCGCACCGGGCGCCGCCATGCCTACGCGCATGTCCAGACGGAGATGTCCATGCACGGCCGCGACATCGTCCGCGTCGAAGACCTGAGCGCGCCGCCGCTCGCGCCGACCCCCGAACCGCCGTCGCTTTATCCGAAGGTCGATTATCCGGACTACGCCTGGGCCATGACCATAGACCTCGACCAATGCATAGGCTGCAATGCCTGCACCGTCGCCTGCCAGGCCGAGAACAACATTCCCGTGGTGGGCGCGGAGCAGGTGATGCGCGGCCGGGTCATGCACTGGATACGCGTCGACGTCTATCGCGAGGACGAAGACACGCTGTTCCAGCCCGTGCCGTGCATGCATTGCGAGGACGCGCCTTGCGAAGCGGTCTGTCCGGTGGGCGCCACGGTGCACGATTCGGAAGGACTGAACGCGCAGGTCTACAACCGCTGCGTGGGAACGCGCTTCTGTTCCAACAACTGTCCCTACAAGGTGCGCCGCTTCAATTTCTTCGACTTCGCGGATCACGGCGAGGCCGCCGCCGCGCATCAGAATCCCGACGTCACGGTGCGCCAACGGGGCGTGATGGAGAAGTGCACGTATTGCGTCCAGCGCATCAGCCGCGCGCGCATCCAGGCGCAGAAGGAGAACCGCGAACTGCGCGACGGCGAGGTCGTCACGGCTTGCCAGGCCGCCTGTCCCACGCAGGCCATCGTCTTCGGCAATCTCAACGACCCGGATAGCCAGGTCGCCGCCAGCCGCGCCTCGCCCCGCGCCTATGCCTTGCTGGAAGAGCTGAATACGCGGCCGCGCACGCGCTATCTGGCGCGCCGCGAAGACCGCGCCGCCCGCCTGGAGCCCGACGATGCCTGACACCTACGCCAGCATCACCGACCGCATCTCCGACATCGTGCTGGCGCGCGGACGGGGGCGCGGCGCGGGTTTCCGCGCCGGTTGGCGGGCCCACTGGCGCTGGCGCACGCTGTTCCTGCTCGCCTCCGCCGCGACCCTGACGCTGTTCGGGGCCAGCGCCTGGCTGTTCTACAGGGGCGTGGGCCTGTGGGGCGTGAACATTCCCGTGGCCTGGGGCTTCGCGCTGGCGAACTTCGTCTGGTGGATAGGCATCGGGCACGCCGGCACCTTCATTTCCGCCGTGCTGCTGTTGCTGCGCCAGAAATGGCGCACCTCCATCAACCGTTTCGCCGAGGCGATGACGCTGTTCGCTGCGGGCATCGCGGGTTTGTTTCCCATCCTGCATCTCGGGCGGCCATGGTTCGCCTATTGGCTGATGCCTTATCCCAACCGCATGGACCTGTGGCCCCAATGGCGCAGCCCCCTGGTGTGGGACATCTTCGCGATCAGCACCTATTTGCTGGTGTCGCTGATGTTCTGGTACGTCGGCTTGCTGCCGGACCTCGCCACCTTGCGCGACCGCGCGAAGCGCCGGGCCAGGCGGATCGTCTATGGCCTGTTCGCGCTGGGCTGGCGCGGCGAGGCGCGGCATTGGGCCCGCTACGAAACGGCCTATCTCCTGCTGGCCGGCCTGGCGACGCCGCTGGTCGTATCCGTGCATACGGTGGTGTCGCTGGACTTCGCGATCGGCAATACGCCCGGGTACCACTCCACGATCTTTCCGCCGTATTTCGTGGCCGGCGCACTTTATTCGGGATTCGCCATGGTGTTGACGCTGGCGATCCCGCTGCGGCACGTTTTCCGCCTGCAGGACCTGATCACCATCCGGCATCTGTCGCTGGCGGCGCGCGTGCTGCTGGCCACGGGCGCCATCGTCGCCTACGGCTATGCGTCGGAAGTCTTCATGGCCTTCTACGGCGGCGATGAATTCGAGATCGCCATGGTCCGGGACCGCTGGTTCGGCGCCTATGCGCCGGTCTATTGGTCCGTGCTGCTGTGCAATGTGCTGATTCCTCAGGTGCTTTGGTCGCGCCGCGTACGGACCAGCCCCGTCTGGCTGCTGGCCGTGAGCCTCGTCATCAACCTGGGCATGTGGATGGAGCGGTTCATGATCGTGGTGCAGAGCACGCATCGGGATTTCCTGCCCTCGTCCTGGGGCATTTTTCATCCCACGATTTGGGATTGGACTTTCCTGCTGGCGTCCATCGGCTTCTTTGCCTGGCTGTTCCTGCTCTTCCTGCGCTTCGTTCCGATGATTTCGATGAGCGAAGTGCGGGAGATGGCGTATGAGGAGGAGGGCGAGGTGGCGGCGGAAGATGGTGGTATATCCGCGGGGGGCGTCGGCTTGGCGAAAGTCCCGGCCACCGGACTGCCGTCCCGCCTGTACGGTCTGATCGCCGAGTTCAGGACCCCGGAGGCCTTGCTGGAAGCCGCGCGGCAGGCGCGGGCGGGTGGCGGCTTCACGCTCGAGGCCTACGCGCCGTTCCCCGTGCCCGGCCTGCCCGAGGCCGTGGGCTACGGGGAGAACCGCTCGGTCCCGCGCGCGGCGCTGGCGGGCGGCGTCCTGGGCGGCGTCATCGGCTATGCCATGCAGTGGTATTCCGCCACGCTGGACTACCCCATCAACGTCGGCGGCCGGCCGCTGCATAGCTGGCCCCTGTTCATTCCCATTGCCTTCGAAATGACCATCCTTTGCGCGGCGGTCTGCGCCGTGCTCGGCATGCTGTGGGCGAACGGCCTGCCGCGCCTGAACCATCCGCTGTTCGACGCGCCGGATTTCGATCTTGCCAGCCGCGACCGCTTCTTCCTGTGCCTGCGCCTGCCGGAGAAGGCCGTCCAGGGCGATCGGGCTTGCCAGGCCGCCCGTGCGGTGCTGGAGGGCCAGGAAGCCCTGGCGATACGGGAGGTGCCGCTATGAGGCGCGAGGCGAAATGGCCGCGCCGCCCGTCGCCGGGCGGTCCTGTTCGCAGGACGGGGACGGGCGAGCGGGCACGGGGCCGGCGATCGCTCGGCGCCTTGGGTCCGGCGCTGGCGCTGCTCGCCGTGTTGGCCTTGGCCGGTTGCGAACGCGCCGCGCAGAATATGTACGACCAGCCACGCGGCAAACCCTACAAGGCGGGGACGCTGTTCCCGGACGGCGCCCTGTCCCGCACGCCGCCGCCCGGCGTCCAGGCCTACGCCCGCGGCAGCGAGGCGGACACGAGCAGCGGCAGGAACGGCACGGCCGGCGTCGATGACGACCAGCGGGCGCAGGCCGCCACGGCGTTGCCCGATCCGATCACGCCGGCGATGCTGCGCCATGGACAGACCCTCTACGGGGTGTATTGCATGCCTTGCCATAGTCCAGTGGGCGATGGCGACGGGCGTATCGTCCAGCGGGGCTTCCCGGCGCCGCCCACGTATCACAGCGATCGCCTGCGCGCCGCGCCGGACCGGCATTTCTATGACGTGATCAGCAATGGCTATGGCGTCATGGCCGCGTACGGCAACCGCATCGAACCCGCGGACCGCTGGGCCATCGTCGCCTTCGTCCGCGCGCTGCAACTGAGCCAGCACGCCACGCCGGATACCTTGCCGCCGGCGATGCGGGACGCCGTCCGGGACGGCTTGGCGCGCGCCGGCGCAGGGGCGGACACGAAAGCAGGCGTGGATACGGGCACAGGGGCTGGCATGACAAAGGCAGCAGAGGCAGACACAGCAGGGACAGGCACAGCAGGGACAGGCACAAGCGACGGTCCCAAAGGACAGGAATCGCCCGCCGCCGGCCACGCCAAGCCGGGGAGCCTTCCATGAAGACGCCGCGGCTGCTCCGCCAACTGGCGCGTCCGGGCGCCACGCCACTGCGCCATGGCGTTCTCCTGCTGGCCGCCGGCGGGATTCTTGCGTTGCCGCTCTGCGCGTACGGATTGATCGCGGACAAGCGAGCCTTCGGCGCGGCCTGGTTGGCGGCCTGGTGGTTCTGGGCGGGCCTGGCCCTCGGCGCGCAGGCCACGCTGTGGATGCAGCGCCTGACCGGCGGCCGCTGGCTCGCGCCCATCGCGGACACCTTGAGCCGCCTGCGCGCGGGAACGCCGGCCCTGGCCATACTCATCCTTCCCGTCTTTCCCTGCCTGCGCGCGCTGTATCCCTGGGCGCGTCCCGACTGGGTCGACGCCGCGAAAGAGACTGTGTTCCGTGGCGCCTGGCTTCAACCTTCGGGATTCATGGGAAGAATCGTGATCTACGTCCTTCTCTGGTCCGTGCTGGCATGCCTGGACGGCCGGGGCGGCACGGCGGCGCGGCGGCAGGGCTATGCGGCCGCCGGCCTGGCGCTCTACGCCGTCAGCATCAGCCTCGCCGCGGTCGACTTGTTGATGTCCCTGACGCCGCCCTGGTATTCGACGGCCTTCGGCCTCGTGGTGCTGGTGGCACAACTGAAGATGGCCATGGCGGCCGCGGCGTATCGGGGCGCGCGCATTGCCGCCCCGGAGACGCGCGGCGATCTGGGAAACCTGCTGCTGATGTACGTGCTGACCTGGTCCTACATCGCATTCACGCAATTCCAGATCATCTGGGCGGAAAACCTGCCGGCGGAAATCTCCTGGTATCTGCCGCGTGTGGCGGGACCGTGGGCCGGCGTCGCCCTGGGGCTGGCGCTGCTGGGGCTGGCGCTGCCGCTGGCCGTCCTGCTGTCGCGCGGTTTCAAGCGCGATGCGGCATGCCTGCGCGGGCTGTCGTTGCTGCTGCTCATGGTCGGCGCGTGCGAGATCGCATGGTGGATATTTCCCTCGATCGAGGGCCTCGGCGGACAGGCCGCATGGATGACGGTCCTCGCCTGGCTGGGTATGGGCTTGCTGGTGCGGGGCGCCGTCATGTGCTTTCCCGCGCGATTGCCGCCGGCGCCGTCGCCATCCACCGCGCGGCCGGAACAGGAGGCGGATCATGCATGACGGCATTCGCGTGCGCAGCGTCGTCCGCATCGGTCTGGGAGGACTGGTCGTCCTTGCGGCGGTCGTGACGGCCGCCATGCTGCTGACCTCGCGCTGGGACGGAGACCATCCGCCGTCGGCCTCGACGCCGCCCGCGGCCTGGGTCAAGGGCCCTTTGCTGGAGACCGAACCGCAGGTGGACATGGCCCGCTACCTGGCCGGCAAGCGCAAGCTGCTCGACGGCTACGCCTGGGTCGACCGCGCACGCGGCATCGCCCGCGTCCCGCTGGACGTCGCGATGCAGGCGCTCGTTCAAGGAGCGCGGCCATGACCACGAGAAGTGCGGCAATGAGACGCTGGATCGCGGCGCTGCTGCTCGGTCTCGCCGGCGCGGGGCCGTCGTTCGCTTCATCGGACCTGGCCGCCGGGCTGGATGCCTCCGACTTCGCCTTCCGCCAGCATCCGGGACGGATGATGCCCATGGTCCAGGGCTTGCGCGATGCGCAGGGGCAGGAAAGGGGATTGTCCGATTATCTGGGCCGGCGGCCCGTGATCTTCGTGCTGGGCTACTACCGCTGTCCTGTGCTTTGTTCGACGCTCATGGATTCCGTGCTCCAGACCTTGCAGACCGTCGACGTCCCCCATGAGGTGGTCGCCGTCAGCATCGATCCGGCGGAGACTCCGGCCGACGCCGCGCGCAAATACCCGTACTACGCCAGCCTGATGCCCGCGGGACAACGTGGCCGTCTGCACTTGCTGACGGCCTCCGCGCCCGCCATCGCCGCGTTGACCGACGCCGCCGGCTTTCCCTACCGGCGCGACCCCGCGACCGGCCAATACCTGCATCCGGCGGGCTTTCTCGTCCTGACCCCGCAAGGGCGCATCTCCCGCTACCTGCTGGGCGTCGGCCAGTCCGCGCGCGACGTGCGGCTGGCCCTGGTGGAGGCCTCGGGCGGAAAAGTGGGCGGCCTGGCGGACCAGTTGATCCTGCTGTGCTCCCACTATGACCCCCGGACGGGCCGCTATAGCGTCGCCGCCATGACGATGGCGCGGGCGGCGGGCCTGGGTACGCTGGCCGTCCTGGCGATGGGGCTCTGGATGCTGCGCTGCCGCCGGCGCGGGAACGGGAGGCGCGCATGAGCGATACGCCATTCCTGCTGCCGGTCGCGGCGTCGTCGGTGGCGCCGGGCACCGACCATCTTTTCCTGACCCTTGTCGGCGTGGCGGGGACGATGGCCCTGGCGCTGACCGTGCTGGCCATCGTTTTCTGCGTGCGCTACCGGCGCGGTTCCACGGCGGATCGCAGCCGGGCGCCGGACCACGCCAACGGCCTGGAATGGACCTGGACGATCGCGCCGTTGCTGATATTCATCGGGCTTTTCCTGTGGGGCGCCTACGATTACGCGGCCTTGACGCGCGCGCCCGCCGGCGCGATGCCGGTCTACGTCGTCGCCAAGCAGTGGGTCTGGACGCTGGAGCACGAAGACGGCACGCGCGAGATAGATGAACTGCACGTGCCGGTGGGCCAACCCGTGCGCCTGCTCATGACGTCGCAGGACGTCATCCACAGCTTTTACGTGCCGGCGTTTCGCATCAAGCAGGACGTGGTTCCCGGACGCTACACCGCCATCTGGTTCACGGCGACCAAGGCCGGGACCTATCATTTGCTGTGCGCCGAGTTCTGCGGGACCGACCATGCGTCCATGGGCGGGGGCATCGTCGCCATGCCGCCGGAACAGTACCGCCAATGGGCGGCGCAGGGCAGGGCGGGACCCGACCTGGCCGAGCGCGGCTACCGGCTGTTCAGCGAACACGGCTGCGCGGGCTGCCACGATGCCCGCTCCACGGTCCATGCGCCGGACCTGACGAACCTGTTCGGCCGGCGGGTGTTCCTGCAGGACGGCCGCGTCGTCGTCGCCGACGAGACCTATATCCGAGATTCCATCCTGGAGCCGGGCAAGGATGTCGTCGCCGGCTATGCCCCCGTCATGCCGTCCTTCGCCGGCCAGTTCAGCGAATCGGACCTGATGGCGCTGGTGCAGTACCTGCGCTCCAACCGGCCCAAGGAGGCGCCGCCGCGATGAGCACCATTCCCGGGCCGGCCGCGCCGGCATCCCCCTTGCCCGCGTCGCCGGCCGTGCGCACGTATCTGAACGCCGGCCACACCTTGCGTTCCTGGCTGTTGACGCGCGACCACAAGCGCATCGCCATCCTGTATGCGCTCAGCATCACGGCATTCTTCGTGCTCGGCGGCTGCGCGGCGGCGCTGATGCGCCTGGAACTGGTCACGCCGCAGGGGGACCTGGTCAGCGCCGACACCTATAACAAACTGTTCACGGCGCATGGCGTGATCATGGTCTGGATGTTCCTGATTCCCTCCATCCCCTCCGTCCTGGGCAATTTCCTGGTGCCCCTGATGCTGGGCGCGGAGGACCTGGCGTTTCCCCGCCTGAACCTCATGAGCTGGTATCTCTACGTCATCGGCGGCTGCTTCACGCTCGCCGCGCTGGTGCTGGGCGGCGTGGACACGGGCTGGACGTTCTATACGCCGTTCTCCAGCATGTTTTCCCACAGCCACGTGATCGTCACCTTGTTCGGCGTATTCATCGTGGGCTTTTCCTCCATCCTGACGGGACTGAACTTCATCGTCACGGTCCATACCATGCGCGCGCCGGGCATGGGCTGGTTCCGCATGCCGCTGTTCGTGTGGGCGCTGTACGCGACCAGCATCATCCTGGTACTGGCCACGCCCGTGCTGGCCGTTACCTTGCTGCTGCTGGCCGCCGAGCGCCTGTTCGGCATCGGCTTCTTCGATCCGGCGCTGGGCGGCGATCCGCTGCTGTTCCAGCATCTCTTCTGGTTCTACTCGCATCCGGCCGTCTACATCATGGTGCTGCCCGCGATGGGCGTGGCCAGCGAGATCATTCCCTGCTTCGCGCGCAAGCGCGTCTTCGGCTACCGCACCATGGCCTACGCCATCCTGGGCATCGCCGTCATCGGCTTCCTGGTGTGGGGCCACCACATGTTCGTCAGCGGGCAATCGGTGTACGCGAATATGACTTTCTCCATCCTCAGCTTCCTGGTCGCGGTGCCGTCGGCGATCAAGGTCTTCAACTGGACGGCGACCCTGTACAAAGGGTCGATCACCTTCGAGGCGCCCATGCTGTACGCGCTGGGGTTCGTCGGCCTGTTCATGGTGGGCGGACTCACCGGGCTGTTCCTGGCGACGCTGGCGATCGACGTGCACGTCACCGACACCTATTTTGTCGTGGCCCATTTCCACTACATCATGGTGGGCGGCGCGGTCATGGCCTATCTGGGGGCCGTGCACTTCTGGTGGCCCAAGATCAGCGGACGACGGTATCCGGAAACCTTGGGACGCATTGCCGCGCTGACGATCTTCATCGGTTTCAACCTGACGTTCTTTCCTCAATACATCCTGGGATATGAAGGGATGCCGCGCCGCTACCACGCCTATCCCCCGGAATTCCAGGCGTTGAACGTCGTCTCCTCGCTGGGCGCGGCGGTGCTGGCCGTCGGCTACGTGTTGCCGCTGTGCTACCTGCTCTGGTCCTGGTTCCGGGGCGAGCCCGCCGGTCCCAATCCCTGGCGCGCCACCGGCCTGGAATGGCAGACGCGTTCGCCGCCGCCCACGCAGAACTTCGACACGCCTCCTGACGGTGGGCATGATCCCTACGATTACTCACGGGGGAACGAGTGATGAGCGCGCCGGGCCGCCCCAAGCGCGAATCCTCCCTCGGGGAGGGGGGAGCGAAGCGACAGGAGGGCACACCATGAGCGAAGCGGCGCTTTCGGCATCCGACGTCCTGCATGCCTACAAATCGCGGCTCGCGATGTGGGTGTTCCTGGCGTCGGAAGCGATGTTCTTCGGGCCCGTCTTCTTCGCCTACGCCATCGGGCGCTTCCATCATCTGGAGGCCTTTTCGGCGGCCAGCCGCCTGACCGACGTTACTCTGGGCGCCATCAACACCATGGTCCTGCTGAGCAGCAGCGCGGCCATCGCGCTGGCGGTCGAATATGGCCACGCGGGCGTGCCGTCGCGGGCCAGGCGCCTGCTGTGGCTGACGCTGCTCCTCGGCGGCGTCTTCCTCGCCATCAAGGGCTTCGAATACGCCAAGGATGCCGGGGCAGGCCTGTTCCCCACCGCGGCCTTCCACGCGGCCGGGGCCGATTCGGCAGGGGGCATGCGCCTGTTCTTCTTCGTCTATTTCGTCGCCACCGGCATGCACGCGGTGCATATGATCGTCGGGTTGGCCCTGGTTTCCTACATCCTGGCGTCGGGCGGCCGCGCGCCGGGGACGCCGTGGGCCCGGCGCCTGGAGATCGTGGGCCTGTACTGGCATTTCGTCGACGCGGTATGGGTTTTCCTGTTTCCCATCCTTTATCTGGCGGGACGCGCATCATGAAGATCGAGAATCCCGAATCCCAAATCCTGGATGACGGCTTGCGCCGCCGCCGGCGGCGACTGCTGGCGATATGGGCGCTGCTGCTGTTCCTGGCGGCCTTGACGGTGGGCACCGCCTACATTCCCCTGGGCAGCCTCAACATGCCGCTGAACATCCTCATTGCCGGGATCAAGGCCGTATTGATCGGCGTCTTCTTCATGCACCTGGCCGCGCCCCAGGCGGTGCCCCGCCTGGTCTGCGCGCTCGCGGGCCTGATGCTGGTCATCATGTTCGCCCTGAGCGGCGTCGACTATTACACCCGCGACGACCAGGGCGGCCAACCGCCGCCGGTGTCTTACTCGCCGCCGGCCTAGGACGCCGCGCCAGCCTGTCCGGCGCCGTCGCCAGCCTCGCCGGCCTCGTCGACCAGCGCCAGTTTCCCATCCTCGTACAGCACCGTCCTGCCCAACCACGACGGATCCACGTCCGGCAGCACCGCCGACGGCTTGCGCAGTTCGCGCAACAGCGTCGACCCGTGCGACAGGCGCCCGCCCATGCGCGCGATGACGGCGCGCGCCGCCTGGTAGCGGGCATACATGCCGGGCTCCAGCGCATCCACCAGCAGGATGTCCGCGCCCAGCGTGCCTCGCACCCGCCCCGGGTAGATCATGAAGCCGGCGGCCCGCTCCGCGCTCTCGCGCCCGTCCTGCCAGAAGCTGCCCTGGCGGTCGCGGCTGTCCTCGTGCGGCGCGAACCAGTGCGCGCGGTCGGCCGCGGGCATGGCGTGGTGCAGGCGGAAGCACACCCGCATCAGGTTGTCGCGATACCACTCGCGCACCTGCAGGTAGTAGCCGCGCATGCCGGGCAGTCCCAAGGCATGGGCAAGCCCGATCAGGCGCGGCCATCGGGGAAAGGCCTGCAATGGCAGCGCGGCGAGCGCGGGCCGCGGCGACGCCGGATCGGCTTCGTAGGGCACCCGGTGCGGGCTGTCCGCGAGATCGCCGTAGGCCGTGGCCGGGCGTCCCAGCATGTCGCCGCCGCTGCCGGCCAGCGCCGAGGCGATGCACAGGTTGCCCTGCACGACGAAGACGTAGAAGCGCGTGAACCAGTCGGCCAGTTGCTGTCCGTCCGCGCCTTGCGCGATCAGCCCGCTGAGTTCGTCGTCATGGCGGCGCAGTCCTGCCTCCAGCGTGTACAGGTGCGCGCGGGCGCGCCGCTGCATGCGCGCGAACAGCGGCAGCGAGCGCAGCAGCCGCAGCGGACGCCAGGGCAGGCGCGGCGCCGAGCCGCCTATCTCCGCCGCATAGCCGCGCGACGACATGCCCCAGTCGGCCATGCGCGCCAGGAACAGGTCGCTGTTGATATAGGACGCGCCGGCGAAGGTCGCGGTGAAGGGTTCGTTGTCCATCAGGACGCGCGCATCCCAGCGCGCCATGATGGCGGGAATGCTGCCCGCCGCGCGCCGCTGGGCATATTCGGTCAGCCGGCTGGGGCGCGGCGGCAGGATTTCGCCGATGTTGGCGGAGGTCAGGTTGCGCCGCCAGGGATAGGCGCTGATGGGACGGTATTGCAGCAGCCACAATTGCCGTCCATCCCACGCCCATTCGATATCGCCATGGACATAGTGGAAGGTGCGCAATACGGATTGCAGGAAACGCCACAGCGCGGCCGCGGTCAAGCCGTGGGACGCCGAGAACGCGCCTTCGCGCCAGGCCTCGCCCAGCGGCGACAGCACGGCGCGCCGCGGCGTGGCGGTGCCGTCGGCCAGGCCTTCCAGATGGCCCTCGACCCATTCCAGTTCCACCGCCACGTGGCGCACGAAGGCGATGCCCGAAAGCGCCGGCGCGACGTAGCGCTGCACCACCGCTTCTTCGACGCCGCTGGCGCGCAGGTCGGCGATGCGCGCCGGCACGTCGGCGGCCGGCACGCGCAGGTAGGTGGTATGCAGGCCCGCGTTGGCGGCATCGGCCTGGTCTTCCGTGTGGCTGGACGAACGCACCGCCCAGGCGGCGTTGGGATGATCGGCGAACAGCCCCGGCAAGCGCGCGTCGCCCGGGTCCGTCACGGTGATCGCCGGCGGTACGGGTTGTCCCGCCAGGGTGGCGAGCCGCAGCCGTCCGCCCTTGGTGTGCGCGATGAAACCGCGCGCCGGCGGTCCCGATTCCAGCCAGCCGGCGAATTCGGCTGGCGCGTCGATCCAGGGATAGTGGCCCCAGCCTCGTTGCAGGCTGACGGTCAGTTCCGCCCGCGCCAGGATGGCGGACCAGGCGGCCGCCTGCGCGACGCCCAGCATCCGGTCCTGGTCGCCCCAGACCAGTTCGATGGGATCGCGCACCCATTCCAGCAGGGGCAGGGCGGTGTCCGGCCGCACCAGGTCCCAGTGCGGCACGAAGGCGCGGCAGCGCGCGTAGCCGCGGCCCATGCGGCGGTATTGCTCGCCGGTCCAGCGCTGCCGCGAGAACTTGCGGGCGAACAGGGCCGGCCGGCGCGACAGTAGCCAGTGCACGGTCTTGCGCAGCGGCAGGGGCGCCATCAAGGCCGGCAGGCGCCGTTGCCACAGGAAGGCGCCGACCGGCGCCAGCAGCACCGTCCGCGAGAAATGGCCGGGTTGCCGTTGCAGCGCGTGCAGGACCAGCAGGGCGTTGACGCCCACGGCGACGATGGCGTGGCCCCGTTCCGTCATGGACAGCAGCGCTCGCGCATACTCGGCAAGATCGGCGCATGGCGGCAGGGGATTGTCGCCGAAGCCCGGCAGTTCCAGCGGGCGGGCCTCATAGCGCCGGAAGCAGGGCAGGACATCGTCCCACCAGTCGGTGGCGCTGCCGTTGCCGGCCAGCAGGTATAGCAGGGGCTTGGTCATGCCGCGTTCTCAGACGACATCGCGCAGCGCGAGATCCAGGGTGGGGTAGAGAAAGGTGTAGCCGCCCGCGGTCAGCCGGTTCGGCACGACGCGCTGGCCGTCGAAGAACAATTGCGCCATCTCGCCCGCGATCGCGCGCACGGGGCGCGCGGGTACGTGCAGCCAGACCGGCCGCCGCAGGATCTTGCCGACGCGCTCGGCGAAAACCGCCTGGCTGACGGCGTCGGGCGCCACCAGGTTGTAGGCGCCTCGCATGGCGGGGTCCTCGAAGGCATGGGCGATCACGCGCGTGACGTCGTCGCGATGCACCCAGCTCATGATCTGGCGGCCGTCGCCCATGCGGCCGCCGACGCCCAGGCGAAAGGGAATCAGCAAGGGCAGCAGCGCGCCGCCGGCGCCGAAGACGATGCCCAGGCGCAAGGTCACCTGGCGCACGCCCATGGCCGCCGCCGGCCGCGCGGCCGCTTCCCAGCGGGCGCACAGCTCCGCCATGAAACCTTCGCCCTGGGCGGCGTTCTCGTCCAATCGCTCCTCCGGATCGCGCACGCCGTAGTAGCCGATGGCCGAGGCCTGCACCCACAGCGCGGGCTTGTGCGCGGCGCGCGCGAGCCATTGCAGCAGGGCTTCGGTGGTGCGGATCCGGCTGGCGAGCAGCTTGGCCTTGCGCCCGGGGCGCCATGGGCCGCCGGCGATCGGCGCGCCGGCCAGGTTGATGACGGCGTCGTAGGCGTCGGCGGCGGCGAGCTGGCCGAGATCGCGCACGCAACGGGCGCGGCCGTCGAACTGGTAGGCGGCGCGCAAGGGATCGCGCGTGAGCAGGGTGACCGCATGGCCAGCCTCCAGCAGTTGCGCGACGAGTTGTTCGCCGATGAAGCCGGTGCCGCCCGTCACCAGCACGCGCTGGTGGCCGAGGCCGGCGAAGGGATTCGCGCGCGGCCGCTGGCGTCGCAGGCGCAGGGCGGCGACGCCGTCGCGTATGCCGGAAGCGGTGACGCCGATGGCGAACAGCGTCAGCACCCAGCCGCGCCAGCCCAGGTCCAGGGGCGCGAGCGCCGTGGGCAGGTGGGACCAGGCCCATAGCTGCATGCCGTAGAGCGCGAAGAAGGCCCCCGCGTTGATGGCCAGCACGGTGTGCATGATGCGTTCGATGGCGGGCAGTTTGCGGCTGCGGTCCTCGATCACGAAATCCCACAGCGTCAGGCAGATTTCGAGGGAGAACAGCACGGCCACCGTGACGGCCCAGCCGCCCTGGAAGGCCCGGTGCGCGATGCCCAGGAACAGCACGCCGTAGAAGCAGGAGCGCATGGCGTGGATGCTCAGCTCCAGTCGCGCGCTGCGGCGATAGGGCAGCGCGACGGTGAGCTCATGGTGGTAGATCGTGTCGAGGGCGCCGAGGATCGCCTGGATGATCAGCAGATCGAGCGCGAGGGTCAGCACGGAGAAATCAGCCATGGTCGGGGCGATGCGGGAGAGGGGAGACGGGGGATGTGCCGATGCACCGGCGGTCGTGCCGGTACAGCCAGGCCAGGGGCGGCAGCAGGACCAGCAGAGCGGCGGCGTCGAACCAGAGATTGATCCAGACGCCCGAAGCGATGGACAGATGCATGTCCTGGGGCGCCCAGAGCAGCACGCCCGCCATCAGGCCGAGCCAGGCGGCGGGCGCGCGCAAGGTATTGCCCAGGTGCACCAGCGCCAGCATGAACAGGGAATAGCTCTGCAGGGTCGCGCCGAACAGGGCCAGCCACCAGCGTTGCAGCGCCTGTTCCTGCGCGGGCGCGGCGTCAGGCCGCAGCGCGTGCCCGACGGTGGCCAGATAGTCGGTCACCACGGCGGCGTGGCCGCCCCAGGTCAGGAAGAGGCTGACGGCCAGATGGCCCAAGGCCACGGCGTATAGCCAGGCAACCAGCACGCGCCGAAGGCGTGACGAGGAATGCGACATGGACGGCAGGTATCGACATCATCGTTATGGATGAGTTGGAGTGTACCTGCTTGCCGAGGGGTTGCCGCGAGGGGGCGCGCCGTCTTGCGCGACGCGCACGGCCTTCCCCCTCGTTCACGGCCGCTCGGCGCTCAGTCGATGGTCGCGCCGGCCTTCTTCACCGCGCTGGACCAGGTCGCGATGTCGCGGTCGACCATGGCCTTGAACGGGGCCGGATCCATCAGCATGGCGTCCGCGCCCAGGGTGCGCAGGCCTGCCTGCACGTCGGGCTGGCGCAGGATGTCCTGCACTGCTTCGTTCATCTTGCCGGCGATCGCCGGCGGCAGGCGGGCAGGGCCGAATACGCCGTACCAGGGCTGGGCCTCCAGGCCGTGCACGCCCAGTTCCTTGAAGGTCGGAATGTCGGGAAACAGCGGCGTGCGCGCCTCGCCGGTCACGGCCAGGGCTTTCAGCTTGCCGGTCTGCACCTGGGGCATGACCACGACGGGGCTTTCGAAGGTGAGCTGCACCTGGCCGCCCACCAGGTCGGTGAGCAAGGGACCGGAACCCTTGTAGGGAATGTGCTGCAAGCGGGTATGCGTGGCGGTATTGAACATTTCGCCGAGGATGTGCTGCGGCGACCCGGAACCCGCGGAGCCGAAGTTGAGCTTGCCGCCCTTGCCGGCGTCGATGACGTCCTGCACGGTGCGCATGCCGGTGGCGGCATTGACCGTAAGGAAGAAGGGCGTCGCCACCAGGGGCGCGACGTCCGTCAGGTCGCGCGCCGGCTGGTAGCCCAATTTCGGATACAGGGCGCCGGCGATGGTGATGGGGCTGCTGGAGCCGACCAGGAAGGTATAGCCGTCCGGCTTGGCCCGGCTGACGTACTCGGTGCCTATGGTGCCGCCCGCGCCCGGACGGTTCTCGACGATGACGGGCTGGCCGAATCGCTTGTTGAGCCCGGCGGAAAGCAGGCGGGCCAGCAAGTCCGAGGTGCCGCCGGCGGGATAGGCGACGACGAGGACGATGGGTTTCGCGGGCCACGCCGATTCCGGGGCGGCCTGCGCGCTTGCCGGGGCCGCGGTGGCCGCGGCGGCCGTCATCGCCGAGAGGAACAGGCCGGCCGCGATGCGCGGCAGCCTGGTCGTGATGGGGCGGGTATTCATGGTGTCTCCTCTTGTTTTTCCGTGTTTGCCACGGTGTTCGGTACGGCGTTCGATGCGGCGGCGCCGCGTCATCGCTGCCGCCGGATGCGGCCGTCTCAGGCCTTCCGTTGCAGCGTGTGATACCCCAGCGCTTCACGCGCGGCGCGCAGGGTGTCGCCCTGGGCGATGCGCGCGCGTATGGCGGCTTCGACGCCTTCGATCTCGTGGGCGAGGGCCGCCACCTCGCGCGCGCGATGGCGCGGCACGATCACCACGCCGTTCGCGTCGGCGACCACGATGTCGCGCGCGGCCACGCGCACGGTGCCTACCGTTACCGTGACGTTGACGGCCTCGACCTGCACCCGGTCCTTGCCGGTGCGCATGGAGCGTCCGGCGGTGAACATCGGGTAGTCGTCGGCCAGGGCGCGGCCGACGTCGCGGCAGACGCCGTCGATCACGGTCGCCGCGACGCCGTGCAGTCCGGCGTATTGGGTCAGGATGTCGCCCCAGACCGTGCAGTCCAGCCGGCCGTCGTTGTCGAGCACGACGATGTCGCCCTCGGCGACGTCGTCGATGTAGTCGCCCACCGTGCCGGCGGGGACGGTGGCGGGCACGTACTTCACCGTGTAGGCGGGGCCCACCACCGTGCGGCGGTAGTCGGCCAGCGGCAGGATGCCCAGCGCCTGGCCATGCAGGCCCAGCTTGTCCAGCGCGTCGGATACGCCGGCGGTGTCCAGGCCGGCGAACAGCGCGACGAGTTCCTGGTCCTCAGGGTGGGGTTTGCGAAGGGTGTTCGTGGTCATGGCGGTTTTCCTCGTTGTGTCCTCGTTGTGTCCTTGTTGCGCCCTTATCGCGCCCGGATGGCTTCGAATTCCTCGTCGTGCATCACCTCGGCCACCGGCCGGCCCTGGCGCACCGCGGCCACCATGCCGTCCTGCCGGCGCGCGATGCGTTCCCCCAGGTCCAGGACCGCGTCGATGTGCGCGGCCGGGACGAACACGGCGCCGCAGCGGTCGGCGATCACGTAGTCCCCCTCGTGCACGGTGACGCCGGCCATCGTGATCGGCTCGCCCGCGCCTGTCTGCACCACGCGATTGCGGGCGCTGATCATGGTCACGCCGCGTCCGAACACGGGATAGCCGATGGATTCGCTGCCTTCGATGTCGCGGCTCAGGCCGTCGATGATCGATCCGCGTATGCCCTTGGCGTGGGCGGCGTTGGCGAGGATGTCGCCCCAGCAGGAAATGCCGTCGAGTCCGCCGGCGATCACCAGCACGCGGTCGTTGCGGTCGATGGCGTCGATCACCGGCGAGATGAGATGGACCGTCGGCCGGTCGTCGCGCTTGGGGCCGAGCTGGATGGTGCTGGCGCGTCCGGCCACCTTCGGGCAGTCCCATAAGGGGCGCAGGCCGCAGGTGGCGCCGGGCAGGCCGAGGAAATCGAGGGCGTCGGACACGGTGTTGGTGTCCAGGGAGGCCAGGCGGTCCAGGAGAGATGTCATGCGTCGGTCGATCCACGAGGAAGCAAAGCAGGAAAGTCGCCGTATTATCTGGAGGCCCCACTGATAGCGAAATTTCTAATTTCATATCGCCGTGATACGAATTCCGGAACACATGCCATGAGCACCATCGATTTCCGCCTGATCCGCCAGTCGTGGATGTTTCTCGCCGTGGCCGAGGAAAAGCACTTCGGCCGCGCCGCGCTCAGGCTGGGCATGTCGCAGCCTCCGCTGACCGAGCAGATCAAGGTGCTGGAGCATTCGCTCAAGCTGCGGCTGTTCGAGCGTTCGCGCCGCGGCACGCGTCTGTCCGCGGCGGGGGCGGCCATCCTTCCCGCGGTGCGCCAGTTCGCCGGCCAGGTCGAGCACCTGGAGCGGGTGGTGCGGGAGGTCGCGGCCGGGCAGTCCGGCGTGCTGCACGTCGGCGCCATTACGTCGGCGATGCTGGAGACCGTGCCGCCCTTGCTCAACGCGCTGCGCCGCGGCCATCCTCATCTGACGGTATTCGTGCGGGAGATCGACAGCGCCGAGGCCGTGCCGGCCCTGTTGGCCGGCGAACTGGACATGGCCTTCGTGCGCCTGGACGGCGAAGCCGGGCCAGGCATTGCCACCTTGCCCTTGACCGAAGACCGGCTGGCTGTCGCCTTGCCGCGGGAGCATCCCCTGGCCGCGATGACGCGCATCCGCCTGCAATCGCTGGCGAACGAGCCGCTGGTCATGTCCTCGCGCCAGGTCAGTCCGGCCTATTTCGATATGCTGACGGCCGCCTGCCGCGCCCATGGCCTGATGCCGCGCGTGCTGCACGAGGTGCGCTCGGTGGCGTCCCAGGTGGCCTATGTCGGCTGCGGGCAGGGCGTGGCGCTGGTGCCGTCCTCGATGAAGAAGCTGGCGCCGGAAAACGTGGTGGTGCGGCCGCTCAGGGAAAAGGTCATGGTCGTGACCGCCGCCCTGGCCTGGTCGGCGGAGCGCGCGCATCCCCTGGTGGACGCGGCGGTGGCGTGGCTGAAACGCCGCTACGGAACCGCGCGCCCCGGGGCGTAGGCCTACTTCACCACGGTGACGGGCACTTTCGCCAGGTGCAGGGTCTTGGTGGTCACCGAGCCCAGCCACATGCCGGCGGCCGAGCCCAGGCCGCGCGTGCCCATCACGATGTGGTCGCAATGGTTCTCATCGGCCGTGGCGACGATGGTCTCGGCGCTGCTGCCGGCCTGGATGTGCGCGGTGTAGGGGATGCCGCTGCCGTCGAGCAGCGCCTTGGCGTTGGCCAGGGCCGCCTCGCCTTCTTCCTGGTGGTATTTGTGGATGGTGGCGCTGTCGATGAAGCGGCGCACGGACGCGGACGTGATGGGGATCTGGACGTTCAGCAGATGCAGGGTCAGCGGCTCGAACATCGGCTTGTGGTCGATGACGTAGCGCAGCGCCCGAAGCGCATTGTCGGAACCGTCGACGGGGACGAGTAGGCAGCTCATGCAACCTCCTTGTGGCAAGCCGCGCGGCGGCGCGGCGATCATGGGAAGGACAGGTATGCATCGTCGGCGGGGCGCCGTGCCGGAAAGCTGACAATGCGCTGACAGTATCGCGGCTGCCAGCGCCGGGGTTTTTGCGCCAGATCAATCTTGCGCGGGATCGAAGGAGCGCGCCGCGCCTTATTCCTGCTGGCCGACGGCGTCCGACCAGGGCGAGGTGATCTCGGTGGCGCCGAAATGCCGGCCCCGGCTGGCCATGACGGCCGAGGGGAAGGCGTAGGCGTAGGGATACAGCGTCGCCTGCGTCTGCACCGTCGGAAACGCCTCGCGCAGCGCGGCGATCACCGCCGGGGGCAGCTTGCTGTTGGCGATGACGGTGCCGCTGCCGCTCATGTCGATGCGCGGCTGCCGGAACGCGTCCTCCAGCGTCAGGCCATAGTCGCTGAGGAAGACGGACAATTGCAGCACCGCGCTCATGATCTTGCGGCCGCCGGAAGCGCCCACGGCGTAGCGGTCGCCGCCCGCGGTTTCGCCCACCACGGGGCACACGTTCATCAGGCATTTCTTGCCGGGCGCCAGCGAATTGGGACGGCCCGGCTCCGGATCGAACCACATGATGCCGTTGTTCATCAGCAGCCCCGTCGACGGCGACACCACCTTGGAACCGAAGGCGGACAGCAGGGTCTGCGTGACGGCGCACATATTCCCGTGCCGGTCGATCACGGAGAAATGGCTGGTGCAGGCGGGCGCCGTGGGCGAATCGAGGTCGCCCATCTGCGTCAGCCGTTGTTTGAAGGAACGGTCCAGCGCGCGCGCCATGGCGACGTAGGCCTCCGGGCCCGGCCGGTCGCGCCCGGCGGCGGGCGTGCGCAGCGCCGCCTGCAGCTCGTCCAGGGCCACCTTCAGGCTGGGGCCGGCGGTGTGGCCCGGCGTCGCGTGGATGCGCGCGCCGCGGTAGGGGATGGCCAGGGCATCCTCCAGCCGGGCGGCGTACCCGCGCAGGTCTTCGGCGGACAGGTAGCCGCCCTTGTCCTGGATGTCGCGGGCCAGGGCCTCGGCGATGTCGCCGGTGTAGAACGCCGCCGGCCCCTGGTCCGCCAGGTGGTCCAGGGTGTGCGCCAGCTTGCCCTGGTCGAGCCGGCGCTCGGCCAGCGCCGTCCATCCGCCCACGATGGGCCATTTCCCTTCGTCGAGGAACATGGCCGCCGCATCGGGATCCTGGGCCAGTTCGCGCGTGCACGACGAGATCAGCAGTCCGGCGTACCAGTCGACCAGCAGGCCTTGCCTGGCCATGCCGACGGCGGGCGCCAGCACGTCGCGCCAGGGCATGCGGCCGTAGCGGGCGTGGGCCAGGCCCATGCCGGCGACCGTGCCCGGCACGGCGATGGCCTTGGGGCCGCGCACGTTGCGGTCTTCCAGCACCGCCGGCCAGCCGAAGAATTCGCTGCGGGGCGCCTCGGGCGCCAGGGGATAGGCGGCCGGATCGAGGCGGCCGGGCGCGTGCAGGCCGAAGTTGACGGCGTATGCGCGCTGCTCGTCGGCGCGCCAGACGACCATCGCGCCGCCCCCGCCGGCGCCGCTCATCCAGGGCTCGGCCACGCCCAGCGCGAAGGAGGTGGCGACCGCGGCGTCGACGGCGTCGCCGCCCGCGTCCAGCACGGCGACGCCGGCCAGGGCCGCGCGGCGGCTTTGCGAGGCGACGATGCCGCCGCGGCTCTCGACCATGGGCTTGTCCACGACCTGCGTGCGCGACAGGTTCTCGGTGCTCGCCGCGATGGCGGGGGATTGCGGATTTTCCATGTGCTTCGCTCCAAGAGATTCGGGCCGCGCGTCCCGTGGAGGCGTTGGGCGCGGCGAGATGTTCCAGTCCATTTTCCGGCGTCGTCTATGCCGGTGTTTATGCCGGCGCCGGTCCGCATGAGCCGCGGACCGTGATGCCGTGCCGCGGCAGCGGAGGCGCCGCCGCCGACGGCTTGCCGAGTTCGATCATATCCAGCAAATAGGAAGCGGACGCGCGCCCGAGATCGATGAAAGGATAGCTGACCGCCGTCACCGGGGGAGTGAGCATGTCGGCGACGAAGGTGTCCAGCAGCGCGAGCACCGATACCTGCCGCGGCACCGCGAGGCCCGCGCGCGCCAGCACCGCCAGGATGCCCGCCGACACGGCGACGTTCGCCGCGCATACCGCCGTCGGCGCTGATCCCTCGGGTTTCAGCAATTGGGACATGGCCGATTCCGCTTTCGCGCGTCCATAGTCGCACTCCACCACCAGCGCCCGGTCGAATTCGAGACCCGCTTCCTCCAGGCCGGCCCGGTATCCTTCCAGCCGGGTCCTGCCCGTATAGTGCTCCAGCGGCCCGCTGACGTAGGCGATGCGGCGATGGCCCAGGGCGGCCAGGTAGCGCACCGCGTCGCGCGTGCCGTGCCGGTAATCGACCATCACCTTGGGATCGTCGGCGCCCCTGTCGCGATTGACCAGGACATAAGGAATGCTCCAGCGCCCCGGGTCGAACGGCGGCGCCGTTTGCAGGGTGGTCACCAGCAGGCCGTCCACCTGGTTGTCCTCGACCAGCCGGGCGTAGAGGTCCTGGTCCGGAAAGTCCTTGTCCGCGTAGGCGATCAGCAGCGAGTAGCCGCGCTCGATGGCGACGCGCTGGGCGCCCCGGATGATGGCCCCGAACACAGGGTTGTCGATTTCCGGGATGACCAGCCCGATGGAGAAGGATTTGCGGGCTTGCAGGCTGCGGGCGCGGGGGTTCGGCCGGTAGGACAGCGCGCGCGCCAGTTCCAGCACGCGCTCGCGGGTCTCCGGCCGGATGGAGAGGGTTTTCTCGCCGATCAGGATGCGCGATACCGTCGACGTCGCCACGCCGGCCCGTTCGGCGATGTCGGCGAGCCTGGCCCGCCGCTGCGACGCATCCTGGTTACGCTTCATGGTGTCCCGTCATTTTGGCCTGTCATTCGACCGTGGATAAAGCGCAAGCATAGTCGGAACGGAAGGTCAGCCGGCGATACCGCGCCGGGGCTGGGCGGCCGCGTCCGGCAGGATGCCGCTCATCGACGGCGCCGAGGCCAGGAGTTTTTGCGTATAAGGATGGCGGGGCGCGCCGATCAAGGCGTCGGTCTGGCCTTCCTCCACGATCCGGCCCTTGTACATCACGCAGATGCGATCCGCGATATGGGCCACGACGGCCAGGTCGTGCGAGATGAAGAGATAGGCGACGCCGAGCTGGTCGCGCAGGTCACGCAGGAGATTCAGGATCGAGGCCTGCACCGAGACGTCCAGCGCGGAGACCGCCTCGTCGCAGACGATGAAGCGCGGCTCGGTCGCCAGGGCGCGCGCGATGCCTATGCGCTGTTTTTCGCCGCCGCTCAACTGGTGCGGGTAGCGGTCGGCGTAGTGCGTCCCCAGGCGCACCCGTTCGAGCAGTTCCATGACCCGCCGGCGCGCTTCGGCCTGGGTCGCCGCGAGGCCGAACAACTGCATGGGACGCGCGAGGATTTCGCGCACCGTCTTGCGCGGATTGAGCGACGAATCGGGATTCTGGAACACCATCTGGGCGTCCTTCAGGATCGCGCGCCGGGTCCCGGCGTCGGCGGATACCAGGTCCCGGCCGTCGATGCGCACCTGGCCCGCCGTGGGATGTATCAGGTCGACGATGCAGCGGCCCAGCGTGGTCTTGCCGCACCCGCTTTCGCCGACCAGGCCGACCACCTCGGCCGCGCCGACCGTCAGCGATACCCCGTCCACGCCCTTGAACACGCTGTCCCGGGCAGGCGCGGCGTGGGACCGGCCGCCGAACAGGCGAGGCAGGCGCAGGCGCCAGCCGCCCGCGTCAAAGGCGCGCTCCAGGCGTTCGACGGTGACCATGGGTAGAGCCTCGACATTGGTTCGCGGCGCCGTTTCGCCGGCCGCGCCCGGCTCGGCCGCGGGCCAGGGCTGGCCGGCCAGATCGCGGGCGCGCCAGCAACGCGCGACGTGGACGGACCGGACCGTTCCAAGCGCGAATGCTTCCTCGGGGAGGGGAGAGCAGCCGTTGTCGGGCGCCTGTTCGGTCATTGCCTGGGGCGCCGTACAGGCCTCGGGCCGCATGAAGGGACAGCGATCCGAAAAGACGCATCCCGCCGGACGCGCCGACGGCGGCGGCAGGCGGCCGGGGATGGGAAGCAGCCGCTTGCGCCGGTCGTCCAGGCGGGGCAGGGCGGCCAGCAATCCCTTGGCATAGGGATGCCGCGGATCCGCCAGGACCCGGGCGGTGGGGCCGCGTTCCAGGACTTCGCCCGCATACAGGACGCAGACCTCGTCGCATATCCGGGCGATCACGCCCAGATTGTGGCTGATGAACAGCATGGACAGCTTGCGGGTGACGCGCAATTCGGCGAGCAGGTCCAGGATCTGGGCCTCGACGGTCACGTCCAGGGCGGTCGTCGGCTCGTCCAGGATCAGCAGTTCCGGGTCGGAGGCCAGCGCGGCCGCGATGAGGGCGCGCTGTTTCATGCCGCCGGACAACTGGTGCGGATAGCTGCGCATCATCTTGCCGGGATCGGCGATGCCGACTTCTTTCAGCAGGCGCCGGCACTCGGCATCGGCCCGTGCCGCATCGAATCCGCGGTGCACCCACAGCGTTTCGCAAATCTGGCTGCCGACGCGCAGGGAGGGATTGAGGCTGGTGAAAGGATCCTGGAACACGATGCTGATGACGCTGGCGCGCAGCTTGCGCCGCTCCTCCTCCGGCATCGCGTACATGTCGCGGCCCTTGAAAAGCACCGCGCCGCGCCGGATGCGCGCATCCTTGTCGGGCAGGCCCAGCGCGGCCAGGGCCACGGTGCTTTTCCCCGAGCCCGACTCGCCCACCAGTCCCACCGCCTGGCCCGGGGCGATGTCGACGTCGATGCCGCGCAAGGCCTGGACGGGCATCGGGCCGCCCGTGAAGTCGATGCACAGGTCCCGTATCGATAGCAGCGGGGCGTTCATGCGCGGCTCCGGCGCAGGCGGGGATCCAGCCGCTCGCGCAGGCCGTCGCCGATCAGGTTGATCGCCATGACCGTGACGCACAGGGCGATGCCCGGGGCGCACGCGATCCATGGCGCGGAGGCGATGAAGGGCCTGGCTTCGGCGATCATCAGCCCCCAGTCCGAGGCGGGGGGCTGCACGCCCAGTCCCAGGAAGCTGAGCGCGGCGCCCAGCAGGATGGCGAACGTCACGCGCAGCGAGGATTCGACGATGATGGCCGGCCAGGCATTGGGCAGGATCTCGGAAAACAGGATGTAGGACGTGCGTTCGGCGCGCGCCCTGGCGGACTGCACGTATTCCTCGCCGCACACTTCCAGCGTCACGCTGCGCGTCAGCCGCACCATGATGGGCACGTAGACCAGGCCGACCGCGAGGGTCGTCTTCCAGAGGCTGGGCGTCGTGATGGAAAGAATGAGCAGGCCCAGGATGACGGGCGGCACGGAGATCATCACGTCGACCGCGCGCATGATGAGGTCGTCCACGCGGCCCTTGAAATAACCCGCCGAGAGTCCCAGGGGCACGCCGGCCAGGATGCTGAAGGCCGTCGCGCCGAATCCCATGGCGAGGGACGAGCGCGCGCCGTTGAGCAGGCGGCTCAGGACGTCGCGGCCGAACTCGTCGGTGCCCAGCCAATGGGCGGCATCGGGCGGCGCCAGGCGCTGCGCCAGCGAGGTGGCGTCCATGGGGTAGGGCGAGATGACCGGGCCGATGGCCGCGACCAGGAGGACCAGCAGCAGCAGTCCCAGGCCGACGTGCAGGCCGGTGATCCGGGACTTTCCCCGAAGAAGACTTCGCCCTTGGGACGGCCCGGCATGATCAGGCATCGCGGCCGCTCCCGTATCGGATTCTGGGATTGAGGAAGGCATAGAGCAGGTCCGCCGCCAGGTTGGCCAGGGCATAGACGAAGGTGACGATCATCATGCAGGCCTGCAGCAAGGGCAGGTCCATATGCTGGATCGCGTAGAGCAGGGTTCGGCCCAGCCCCGGATACGAAAAAATGGATTCCGCGACCACCACCCCGCCCATCAGCACGCCCACGTCGATCGCCAGCACGGTAATGGCGGGCAGCAGCGTGTTGCGCAAGGCATGGTGGCGCACGATGCGGCGCTCGGAAAACCCGCGCGCCCGCGCGACGCGGATGTACTGGCTATTCATGACGTCGATCACGCTGGAGCGCGTGAGCCGGGACACGTGCGCGATCAATCCCGTCACCAGCGTGAAGACGGGCAGGATGAGATGGCGCAGCCAGTTCCACACGCCGTCGTCCAGGCTGGCATAGCCCGTGGCGGGCAGGACGCGCAGGTAGCCGGCGAACAGCAT
Organism: Bordetella genomosp. 10; assembly: GCF_002261225.1. Taxonomy (NCBI): domain Bacteria; kingdom Pseudomonadati; phylum Pseudomonadota; class Betaproteobacteria; order Burkholderiales; family Alcaligenaceae; genus Bordetella; species Bordetella genomosp. 10. The sequence continues at coordinate 1,339,229 of NZ_NEVM01000002.1, read as the reverse complement.
GATGACCACGATGGCCCAGAAGAACTCCGGTATCGCGATATTCACGTAGGTGACCATGGAAACGGCCTGGTCCGCCCTCGATCCGCGCCGCACGCCGGTATAGACGCCCAGGCCGATGCCCAGGATGGCCACCAGGACGATGGACGTGCCGGCCAGGACCGCCGAGCGGCCCACGGCGCCCCAGACCACCTCGGCGACCGGCTGGTTCATGGACAGGGAGTCGCCCATGTTCCCGTGCAACATCGCCCAGGCCCATCTCAGGTACTGGACATACCAGGGGTCGTTCAGTCCCATCTGGGATTCCAGGGTGGCGATATCCTCGGGCGTCGCGAAGTCGCCCAGGATCAGGTGGGCGATATTGCCCGGCATGATCTGGGTGATCAGGAATACCAGCATGGACATGACCGCCACGATGGCGATCACGTGCAGCAGCCGCTTGACGACGTATTCCAGCATCGCGGTTCCCCCCTTTCTTACCGATGGCCGGCCAAGGCGCCAGGCGTCATTCGAAATAGGCCGAGCGCAGGTCCATCCAGGAATAGGGATGCGTGTGGTAGCCCTTCAGGGAGCTCGTGTAGGCGGTGACGAAGTTGATCGTGTACATCACGACGCCGGGCACGTCTTCCACGGCATATTGCTGGAAGGTCTTGTAGAGGGCGTTCTGCTTGTCGGGATCCGTTTCCAGGCGCGCCTTGTCCAGCACGGCGTCGATGCGTTCGCTCTTGAAATGCCACATTTGGTTGTTCCAGGAACCCGTGCTGTGATACCAGGGATAGATGGCCGTATCCAGGGTGGGGCGGGCCAGGTAGCCGTCCATGTAGAAAGGCGACTTGCCGGCGATGGTGGCGCCCCAGCGGCTGTAGGGCACCCGCTCCAGCTTCACGGTCACGCCTATCTGCTTCAGCATCTGCTGCAGCGCGACGGCGGCGCGCTCGCGCGTCGGCCGGCCGACGGGGACGTTGAGCGTGATGGAGAATCCCTTGGGGTAACCCGCTTCCGCCAACAGTTTCCGGGCGCCGTCGGGGTCGGGCGTGAACGAGATGTCCTTGTTGAAGGCCGGGCTGTTCGGCGGCACGGGCGTATGGGTGGGGGCGCCGGCGCCGAACAGGGCGAACTCCACCAGTTGCTTCTTGTCGACGGCGAGTTCGAAGGCGCGCCGCACGCGCACGTCGTTGAAGGGCTTGACCTGGTTGTTCATGACGAAGCCGTCCCAGGTGGAGGTGGGCGCTTCGTCGACCACGACATTCGGGATGGCCTTCAGTTCCTTGATCGATTCCAGCGGCGCATTCCACAGGATGTCCACGTCGCCCGCGGAGAGGGCGGCCACCTTGGCGGCGTCCTCGGGCATGATGCGCAGGGTGACCTTGTCCAGCTTGGGCAGGCCGGGCTCCCAATAATTGGGATTCTTCTTCACCACCAGGCGGTCGCCCGGCGTGTAGCTTTCCAGCATGAAGGGCCCGGTGCCTACCGGCTTCTTCATCAGGTCCTCGGCGCTGTGGCCGTCGGGGACGATCTTCAGTTGCCGTTCGATCAGCATGTTGGGCCAGGCGCCGTAGGGCTCCTTGAGCACGAACTTGACCGTGTGGTCGTCGGGCGTCTCGATGTGGTCCACCATCTCCGTGGTGGAGCGGGCCCGCGACGCCAGCGCCGGGTCGGCGAGCAAGGCGAAGGTGTGGGTGACGTCGGCGGCGACGAAAGGCTTGCCGTCCGAGAACTTCACGCCCTGGCGCAGCTTGAACGTCCATACCCGGGCGGCGGCGTCCGAGCTCCAGCTCGTCGCCAGTTCGGGCACCAGTTGCAGTTTTTCGTCGATGCCGACCAGGCCGTTATAGACCAGCATGCCGAAGTTGTAGTCCTCGGCCGCCACGCCGCGCCCGGGATAGAGGAAGTTCACGTTCGAATTGATCGTCGCCACCAATTCGGTCTTGGGCGCGGCGTGCGCCATCGGTCCCGCGGCCAGGGACAGGCAGGCCGCCGCCAGTACGCTTGCGATACGAAGAAGCACTTTCATGATGTGTATCCCCTTGTAGGCGCGAGTGCGGTTTTCCCGGCCGCGCCACTCGCGGGCCGCCATGGCGGCGGGTCGCGAAGATCGCCGTTTCAGGCGCGCGTCCGTTCCGTGGCAAAGCGCGCGATGGCCTGGGCCAGTTGGCCCAGGTGTTTCCTGACTTCCGCGAAGCCCGAGCCTGGTTCGAAGGTGTCCTCGTTCATATACAGCCCGCGCTTGATCTCGATCTGCACGCTGTGGATGCCTTCCGCGGGCCGGGCATGCTTGCGCACCGACTCGGCGCCGGGATAGTGGAAGTTGCGGGTGACGCGGTAGCCGAAACCGCCCAGCGTGTCGGCGATCAGTTCGCTGAGCGCCGGATCGCAAGTGCTGCCGTGGCGGTCGCCGATATCGAAGTCGGAGCGCGGCTTGCCGCGATCCAGCGTGGACGGCCCGCCGATCGAGGCCATGCTGTGGCAACTGACGTGATAGGCGCCGCCGAATTTCTTCCTGCGCTCGGCCAGCATGCCGGCCAGTTCATTGTGATAGGGCCAGTAGTAGCGGTCCAGGCGCCGCTGGACGTCCTGCACGCTGAGCGGCTTGTCATAGATGGCCACGCCGCGCTTGCCGCATCGGGAATGGATGAGGCCGATGCCCAGGCGGGATTTCTCCGTGGTCTCCAGCGCGCCGGGCCAGGGGCCGTCCAACAAGGTGGGATCGATATCCCGCTCGTGGCGGTTGGCGTCGATATAGGTATTGGGAAATGTGGCGGCCAGCCAGCTTGCGCCGCTGTCCACCACGTCCGCGTAGAGATCCGGGACGTGCATGGACACCGACTGGTGCAGGTCCAGGAAGGGCGCGGCGGGGGTGAATTCGCAGGGATACCAGGTGCCGCTGCGCGGGATGTCGAAGACGACGGGGACGCCGGCGCCGTCCGGATCGCGCCGCAGGAACACGCCAGGAAGGACTTTCATCGTTGCTCAAGCTCCGTAGGGCATCCCGGCAGCGGATGCGAGGCCAGCAAACAAGGACCGCGAGAGGAGGGCGGCGGTGGGGAGATAAAAAAGGAAAACAAGGAAAACGTTTTCCTTAGGCAAATTCTGCGCCCCGAGCCGGCGGCGGTCAATACGCCGAGGGCTTCGGAAAAACCCCTAGTCGCCGATTCGCGGGGCCGGCCGCCGCGCCGCCGCCGAACGCAACTAGAATGAACGACGACGCCACAACGAGGGTGAGCCGTGTACGCCGCGACGATAGGCAATGTCCGCCATGTGTTCGAAGGATTGAAGGAAGTCATGGCGCGCGCCACGCCGCTGCGCAGCGGCGACGTCCTGGCCGGCGTCGCCGCGCGCTCCGGCGAGGAACGCGTCGCCGCGCAGTACGTGCTGGCCGATCTGCCGCTGCGCACCTTCCTGGATATTGCGCTGGTGCCTTACGAAACGGATGAGGTGACCCGGCTGATCGTCGATACCCACGATGCGCGGGCGTTCGCTCCCATATCCCATATGACGGTCGGCGAGTTTCGCGACTGGCTGTTGGCCGATACGACGGATACCGCGGTCCTGACCCGGGTCGCGCCGGGCGTGACGCCGGAGATGGCGGCGGCCGTGAGCAAATTGATGCGCCTGCAGGACCTGATGCTGGTCGCGGCCAAATGCAGCGTGGTGACCCGCTTCCGCAATACGGTCGGCTTGCCGGGACGGCTTTCGGTGCGCCTGCAGCCGAACCATCCCACCGACAGTCCGCAGGGCATCGCCGCGAGCATCCTGGACGGCCTGCTGCTGGGCGCGGGCGACGCGGTCATCGGCATCAATCCCGCCACCGACAGCCCCGCCATGGCCAGGGACCTGCTTTGCCGCCTGGACGAAGTGCGGGAGCGCCTGGATATTCCCACCCAGAGCTGCGTGCTGACGCATGTGACCACCGGCATAAAGCTGGTCGAGCGCGGCGCGCCCGTCGACCTGGTTTTCCAGTCGATCGCGGGCACCGAAGGGGCGAACCGCGGCTTCGGCATCGACCTGGCCTTGCTGGCCGAGGCCCGCGACGCCGCGCTCTCGCTCGGACGCGGCACGGTGGGATCGAACGTGATGTATTTCGAGACCGGGCAGGGTAGCGCGCTGTCGGCGGGCCAGCACCACGGCGTCGACCAGCAGACCCTGGAGGCGCGCGCCTACGCGGTGGCGCGGGCGTACTCGCCGTTCCTGGTGAACACGGTGGTGGGCTTCATCGGGCCGGAATATCTCTATGACGGCAAGCAGATCACGCGGGCGGGGATCGAAGACCAGTTCTGCGGCAAGCTGCTGGGCCTGCCCATGGGATGCGACGTCTGCTATACGAATCACGCGGAGGCCGACCAGGACGACATGGACGCGCTGTTGACGCTGCTGGTGGCGTGCGGCGTGAACTTCGTCATGGGCGTGCCGGGCGCCGACGACATCATGCTGGGCTACCAAAGCACCTCGTTTCACGACGCCCTGGCGATGCGCGAACTGCTGGGCCGGCGGCCGGCGCCCGAATTCGAGGCGTGGCTGGCCAGGCAGGGCTTGTGCGACGGGAACGGCCGCATACGTCCGGCGTCCTTGCCGCCCGCATTCACCGCCTTGCTGCCCGCCGCGTGAGGGCCCTTCGACCATGCCCACGGACGATATGAAAGACAGGCGCCCGGACTTGCCCGGCACGGGCATCGACACCGGCACCGCGGCCGCGGCCCCGCTGTGGCAACGCTTGCGGCAATTGACGGCGGCGCGCATCGGCTTGCCGCGTTCCGGGGCGTCGCTGGCCACGGAGTCCCTGCTCGATTTCCGCCTGTCGCACGCGCGGGCGCGCGATGCCGTGCATGCCGCGCTGGACACTGACGCCTTGCGCGCCGACCTGCTGCCCCTGGGCCTGCCGGTGCTGCATTGCCGCACCGAGGCCGCGCAGCGGCAGCAATATCTGCTGCGGCCCGACCTCGGACGCCGGCTGGACGCCGATTCGCGCGACAGGCTGGCGTCTTCCGGACATCGCGGACTGGATCTCTGCATCGTCGTCGCCGACGGGCTGTCCGCGACGGCGGCGCAGCATCATGCGGCGCCCTTGCTGGAGCATCTGGTGCCGCTGCTGCGGGACGAGGGATGGCTGCTGGCGCCCCTGGTCCTGCTGGAGCAGGGCCGCGTCGCCGCGGGCGACGACATCGGCGAGGCGCTGGACGTCAAATGCATGATCATCCTGGTCGGCGAGCGGCCGGGCCTGACGTCGCCCGATTCGCTGGGGGCGTACATGACCTGGATGCCCAGGGTCGGCCGCACGGATGCCGAGAGGAATTGCGTTTCGAACATCCGCCCGCAGGGTTTCGCGCTGCCCGACGCCGCGCGCAAGATCGCCTATCTGGCCGGCCGCATGCGCGCCGAGGAATGTTCCGGCGTCCGCCTGAAGGACGATTAGGACGCGAATCCTAGGGTTTCCACCTATTTGCATACGTATGCAAGGATTCAAAACTGCCCCGCATCGAGCAGTTCCCACGATATCTTTTGCAGGGCAGGAGACCCATGATCCGCTATCTCAAGCGCGGCCGCACCGCCGCCGTGAAGACCGAAGACGACGCCAAGGTGCGCGCCACCGTCGAAGGCATCATCCGCGACATCGAAACCCGCGGCGACGAGGCGGTGCGCGAATATAGCCGCAAATTCGACCAATGGGATCCCGCGGATTTCCGCCTGTCGCGCGCCGAGATCGAGGCCGCGCGCAAGCAGTTGTCGGCGCGCGAGATCGAGGACATCGCCTTCGCCCAGGCCCAGATCCGCCACTTCGCCGGCATCCAGCGCGAATCCATGCGCGACGTCGAGGTGGAGACCTATCCCGGCGTGGTGCTGGGCCACAAGCACATCCCGGTGAACGCCGTGGGCTGCTACATCCCGGGCGGCAAATATCCCATGCTGGCCTCCGCCCACATGAGCGTGCTCACCGCCAAGGTCGCCGGCGTGCCGCGCGTGGTTTCCACCGCACCGCCGTACCAGGGCAAGCCGCATCCGGCCATCGTCACCGCCATGGACATGGCCGGCGCCGATGAAATCCTCGTGCTGGGCGGCGTGCAGGCCGTCGTCGCGATGGCGGTGGGCACGCCCACCGTCGCGCCCGTGGACATGCTGGTGGGCCCGGGCAATATGTTCGTGGCGGAAGCCAAGCGCCAGTTGTACGGCCGCGTGGGCATCGACCTGTTCGCCGGGCCCACGGAGACCCTGGTGATCGCCGACGACAGCGTGGATGGCGAACTGTGCGCGGTCGACCTGCTGGGGCAGGCCGAGCACGGCCCCACCTCGCCGGCCATCCTGCTGACCGATAGCGAGAAGCTGGCCCGCGACACCCTGGAACAGGTCGAACGCCAATTGGCCGCCTTGCCGACCGCGGCGATCGCCGCCAAGAGCTGGGCCGACTGCGGCGAGGTCATCGTCTGCGATACGCAGGAGGAAATGCTGCGGGTGGCCGACGATCTCGCTTACGAGCACGTGCAGGTCATGACGCGGGACCCCGACTACTTCCTGCGCAACATGACCAACTACGGCGCCCTGTTCCTCGGCCCGCGCACCAACGTCAGCTTCGGCGACAAGGTGATAGGCACCAACCACACGCTGCCGACCAACCGCAACGCGCGCTATACCGGCGGTCTCTGGGTCGGCAAGTTCCTGAAGACGTGCACCTACCAGCGCGTGCTGACCGACGCCGCCAGCGCCGCCATCGGCGAATATTGCTCGCGCCTGTGCCATATGGAGAATTTCGCCGGGCACGGCGAGCAGGCCAACATCCGCGTGCGCCGCTACGGCGACCGGCCGGACCTGCCCTGGTACCAGCCGGTGGCGGCCGGAGGGCAGGCATGATCGCCTTGCCCAAGGGGCCGGGTTTCGGCCTGGAAGGGCGCCGCGCGCTGGTGACCGGCGGCAGCGGCGGCATCGGCCTGGCGGCGGCCGCCGCGCTCGGCCGCGCGGGCGCGCACGTCACGGTGGCGGCCCGCCGCGGCGCCGAACTCGAGCAGGTGTGCGAGGCGCTGCGGGCCGAGGGCATAGATTGCGCCGCGCAGGTGCTCGACGTCACGGACGCGACGGCCGTCGACCGCGTCATGACGCAGGGCGAGGCGTACGACATCCTGGTCAACAATGCCGGCATGAACCGTCCCAAGCTCCTGGTCGAGCAGCCGGACGAGGATATCGACGCGGTCTTCGATCTCAACGTGAAGGCAGCTTTCCGCACCTGCCGCGCGGCGGCGCGCCGCCTGCTGCGGGAAGGGCGGGGCGGCTCCATCATCAACGTGTCCTCGCAGATGGGACACGTGGGCAGCCCCCGGCGCACCGTGTACTGCGCCAGCAAGCATGCGCTGGAAGGCATGACGCGGGCGCTGGCCTGGGAAGTGGGATCGGCCGGCATCCGCGTCAACACGATCTGTCCTACTTTCATCGAAACCCCGATGACGGCGGCCATGCTGGCGCAGCCGGGCTTCCGGGAATGGATCTGCGCGCGCAACGCGCTGGGCCGGGTCGGCCGGCTGGACGAGGTGATGGGCGCCATCGTCTTCCTCGCCGGCGAGGCCTCCAGCCTGGTGACGGGCAGCGCCCTGATGCTGGACGCGGGGTGGACCGCCGCATGAAGACCTCTCCCCGGGCGCAGGACGTTGCGGATCTCGCCAACGTGTCGCAGTCCGCGGTCAGCCGCACCTTCACGCCGGGCGCCAGCGTCTCGGAAGAGACGCGGCGCAAGGTGCTCGCGGCCGCGCAGAAGCTGGGCTACCGGCCCAATGCGCTGGCGCGCAGCCTGATCACCCGCCGCAGCCGCATCGTGGCGCTGGTCATGAGCTATCTGGAGAACCAGTTCTACCCGCTGGTCATCGAGAAGCTGTCCCAGAAGCTGCAGAAAGAGGGCTATCACGTCCTGATGTTCATCGCGGAAGTGGACGAGGCGGCCGACGGCGTGCTGGCCGAGATCCTGCAATACCAGGTGGACGGCATCGTGATGGCGTCGGCCATGCTGTCGCCCAATATCGCGCGCGGCTGCGCCGAGGTGGGGGTGCCGGTGGTGCAGTTCAACCGCATCTCCATGCTGGGCGGGCTGGCGCGCCACGCCAGCAGCTCCGTCACGTCCGACAACCGGGCCGGGGGCCGCCTGGCCGCGCGCCTGCTGGCAGCGCGCGGCTACCGCCGTTTCGGCTATCTCGCGGGACTGGAGGATTCGTCGACCAGCATCGAGCGCGAGCGCGGCTTCCGCGAGGAGCTGGCCGCGCTCGGCCACGACCTGCGCCGCCGCGAAGCGGGCCATTACGACTTCGACCGGGCGCAGGCGGCGGCGCGGCGCCTGTTCGACGGCGGCGGCATCGATGGCCTGTTCGTCGCCAACGATCACATGGCCATCGCCGCGCTGGACGTCCTGCGGCTGGAGCTGAAGCTGCGCGTGCCGGAGGACGTGGGCGTGATCGGTTTCGACGACGTGCCGCAGGCCGCCTGGGGCGCCTATCGCCTGACGACCGTGCGACAGCAACTCGAGCCCATGGTCGACGCCACCGTCGCGCTGCTGCGCGAACAGATGCAGGCCGAACTGCGGCCGCGCGACGTCGTCGTGCCGTGCGTGATGGTCGAGCGGGCGACCGTGCGTCCGGCCATCGCCGCGGGATCCACGCATCCATGACGCAACGAGCATCCACATAAATCAAATAACCACGGCGGGCGCCATATCCGTCCGCATTTCAACCGCAGGAGACAACTATGTATCGCAAGTTCTTAGGCGCGCTGGCCGCTACGGCCTCGCTCGGATTCGCCATGGGCGCCGTCGCCACGTCCGCCCACGCGGCGGGCGCCTGGCCGACCCACACGATCCGCTACATCGTGCCTTTTTCGCCGGGCGGCGTGTCCGACGGCGTGGCCCGGCTGATCGCCGAGCAACTGACGACGCGCCTGGGCCAGTCCGTCATCGTGGAGAACAAGCCCGGGGTGTCCGGCATCGTCGGCACGCAGCTCGCCGCCCGCGCCGATCCGGACGGCTACACCATCGTCGGCGGCACGATCACGACCCACGCGGTCAATCCCTTCTTCGTCAAGTCGCTGGGCTATGACCCGGTCAAGGACTTCGCGCCGGTCGCGCTGGTGGGCATGGTCAGCAATGCGCTGGTGGTGCGGGCCAACAGTCCCTACAACTCGGTGCAGGACGTGATCGACGCCGCCCGCGCCAAGCCGGACACGCTGACCTACGGCACCGCCGGTCCCGGGACGTCGCAGCACCTGTCGGGCCAGTTGTTCCAGTCGATCTCGGGCACCCACTTGCGGCAGATCGTCTACAAGGGCGGTTCGCAGTCCATGATCGACCTGATCGGCGGCCAGATCGACATGGTGTTCGATACGGTCGCGGCGGAACGTCCCATGATAGATTCCGGCAAGGTGAAGGTGCTGGGCGTCACGTCCGCCAAGCCGCTGGCGGACCTGCCGCAGGCCAAGCCCCTGGCCGAACTGGGCCTGCCGGGTTTCGAGATGCAGTCCTGGCAGGGCATCTTCGCGCCGGCGGGGACGCCCGCGCCGGTGGTGGAGCGGCTGGCGCATGAGATCGCCGCCGCCGTGGCGACGCCCGAGGTTCGCGCTAAATTGCTGATGCTGGGCGTCACGCCGGATGGCCGGGGCCCGGCGCAATTCGCCGCGTTCCAGCGCAGTGAAATCGAGAAATGGGGCAAGGTGATCAAGGACGCCGGCATCCAGGCCGATTGATGGCCGGTTGACTTACCGATTGATGACCGATCGGTGGCCGGTGCGCCCCCCGCGTCCCGGCCCGCCGAATCGCCACGGCAACGTGGAACAAGGAGACATGCATGACCGATACCCGTTTTCCCATCGACGGCCGCCTTCCCGCGATGTTGCGCGGCGGCCAGCCTTTGCGGGGGCTGTTCAATGGGCTGCCCAGCCCGGCCATCGTCGAAATGTGCGCCTATGCCGGCTTCGATTTCGTGATCCTGGACAATGAGCACGGCAGCGCCGACCTGGGCGTCACCGAGCATATGCTGCGGGCGGCGCGGGCCTCGGGCATCGCGCCGGTGGTGCGCTGCTTCGAGCACGATCTGCCGCGCATCCTGGACATGGGCGCCAGCGCCGTGCAGGTGCCCATGGTGCAGACCGCGGAACAGGCGCGGCGCCTGGCGGGCATGACCCGCTATCCGCCGCTGGGCAGCCGCGGCAGCGCGTTCAGCACGCGGGCGGCGGGCTACGGCGCGTTCGGCGGGGCGGGACATACGCAGCGCAGCAACGACGGCATCGCCTTCATCGCCATGATAGAAACGCCGGAGGCCATCGACGCGGCCGCCGCCATCGCCGCGGTGGACGGCGTCGATGCGGTGTTCATCGGCCCCAACGACCTGGCGCACGCCATGGGCCACGGCAGCGACTGGAACGCCGAACCGGTGCAGCGGGCGATCGAACGCGGCCTGAAGGCCGTCGCCGACGCGGGCAAATGCCCGGGCATCATCGCCCTGACCCCGGCGGACGAGGAGAAATACGGCGCCTGGGGCGCGCGGTATTTCGCCAACGTATCGACCAGCATCATCACCCGGGCGCTGGCGCAGGCCGCCGCGGCGGGGAAGGACGGCGGACTGCGCTATTGACCGGAACGGGCAGGGCGCCGCCGCGCCCCTTGCTGCCCCCCGAGGGGGCGTTTTTGCCTTGGGGCGCGCAGCGGCAAGAAGCAACGCCCATTGAAGACACCGCGGAGCCGGGTCCCCCGGTCCGCCGGTGTCGCCCCCTTTGAGGGGGCCGCGCGCAGCGCGGTAGGGGGTGGGCCCATCCTTCCGGTCCGCCGGTGTCGCCCCCTTGAGGGGGCCCGCGAAGCGGGTACGGGGTGGACTTCCTCAGCAAAAAACTTCCAATACGCTTACTATTCTGTCCGCAGCCCTATCAGAGCAACAACCACCGCTGACGGCCAGGAACGTGGGGGCGTTCCCGTCAGGCGAGAAAGAGTGGATCAAATGGGCGATATATCGATGAATAGGTATCAGGAGAAAACCTTGAACATTACCCGTCGCCGTTTCAATACGGCCGCCTTCGGTCTGGCGTCCGTCGCCGTGGCTCCCAAAATCGCTTTCGCGGACGACAAGTGGCCCTCCCGGCCGATCCGCGTCGTCGTGCCGTTCGCGCCCGGCGGCGCCAATGACCTGCTGGGCCGCGCGGCCGCGGAAGGCATCTCCAAGGCGCTGGGCGTCAGCGTCGTGGTCGAGAACAAGCCGGGCGCCGGCGCCGTGATCGGCACCGACTACGTGGCCCGCGCCGAGCCGGACGGCTACACCTTCCTGATCAGCGCCGCCGGCGTGATCTCGAACAGCATGATCCGCAAGGTCCACTACAAGGACAGCGACCTGGTGCCGGTGGTCATGGTGGGCCTGGCGCCGTCCGTGGTGATCGCCCCCGCCAACTCGCCGTACAACACCCTGAAGGAATTCGTCGAAGGCTCGAAGAAGGGGCACGGCCTGCACTTTTCGACCGCCGGCACGGGCAGCACGCCGCACTTCGTCGAAGGCATCCTGACCACCAACTACGGCGCCAAGCTGGACCTGGTGCCCTACAAGAGCGGCAGCGAATCGGTGTCCGCGGTGATCGGCGGCCAGGTCGACGCGACCTCGGAGGCCAGCATCGTGGTCCTGCCGATGGTCAAGAGCGGCAAGGTCAAGGCGCTGGCCTGCACGTGGTCGGAGCGCATCAAGGCCTATCCTGAATTGTCGACGGCGGCTGAACAGGGCTTCCCCGACATCAAGATCGCCCACTGGGCCGGCGTGCACGCGCCCAAGGGCGTGCCGGACGCCATCCTGGACAAGGTCGCCGCCGGCGTCGACGCCGCCATGAAGGACCCGGCCAACGTCAAGCGCTTCACCGAGCAGGGCATCGAGCCCGTCGGCGGCACGCGCGCCGACTTCATCAAGTTCTGCGATGAAGAGCGCGCGCGCCTGGGCGCCGTGGTGAAGGCCACCGGCATGCACCAGGACACCTGATCCGGGATTGCCGCCGGACCCGGCTCGCGGACTACCCGCGAGCCGGCGCCAGGAATAAGAAAGGGGGGCTTCGGCCCCCCTTTCTTATTGGATGCGTTCAACGGGATGCGTTCAGCGGCCTTCGCCGCCCGCCGCCGGGTGATGCACCTGGCTGAATTTGAACAGCCGTTCGACGTCGGCCAGGTTCTTCGCGGCGCGCTTGCGGTTCCTGATCAGCACCTCGGAACACAGGGCATTGACCAGCGACAATCCGCCCGTCAGCGAGGTGGCCGTACTGAGCACCGAGGTGTGCACGGGCAGCAGCACGTCGGCCACGGCGGCCGTGGGCGACAGCGGGCCGTCGGTAATGGCGATGAGCTTGGCGTTGGCCTCGTGCGCGTACTGCATGGCGGCGACCGTCAGGCGCGCATGGCGCGGGAAGCTGATGCCGATGAGCACGTCCTGCACGCCGATGTTCTGTATGGGCTCCAGCGCCTCGCCCGCCACCGCGTCCATCAGGACGGCGTTGCCCAGCATCTGGTGCAACTGGAAGTAGAGGGAGTGCGCCAGGCAGAAGGTGGTCCGCAAGCCCATGATGTAGATGGTGCGGGCATTGGAGATGATGTCGACGGCGCGGTCCATCAGCGCGGGGGAAATGCCGCGCTCGGTCCGCAGGATGTCCTCGATGTCCTGGTGAAACAGTTGCGAATACGGCCGCACGTCCTGCTGCCGCTCGCGCGAGCTGATCGCCAGGCGTTGCAGCGGCTCCAGGTGGCGGCGGATGTCGCTTTGCAGATCCCGGCGGAAGGCGGGATAGCCTTTGTAGCCGAGCAGGACCGCGAAACGGGTGACGGTCGATTCGCTGACGCCCAGGCGCTCGGCCACCCGCGCCGCCGGCAGCATGGCCACGTCTTCCGGCTTCTCCAGCACGAAATGCGCGACGGCGCGCGCGCCATCGCTCATGTTGTCGAGATTCTTGCGGATGCGGTCGTTGAGCTGGGAAGTCAGCATGGGATGTCGAAAGGGCGCGGCGCCCGCGCCCGGGATGGATGCCGTCCGGCGAAGGATACCACCTACTTTTGCGCCAGGCCCGCCGCTTCGATGAGCGGGCCGAGCGTCTTGTCGCTCTGCTCGAATTGCGCCTGGAGCTGCGCGCCGCTCATCGACTGCGGGATCATCGCCATGCTTTCCATGACGCGCTGGAATTCGGGGTCCTTGACCGCCTGCGCCACGGCGTTCTCCAGCTTCTTGCGGATGGACTCGTCCAATCCGCGCGGCGCCGCCAGGCCGGTCCAGACGTCGGCGTCCCAGTCGAAGCCGAGTTCGCGGATGGAGGGAACGTTCTTGATGGCCGCGATCTTCTGCGACGAGAACGACGCCAGGAAACGGATCTTGCCCGACAGGACGTAGGGCAGGGCCTCGCCGGCCAGCGTGGCGACCTTGATCTGGCCGCCCAGCATGGCGGTCAGGATCTGCGCGCCGCCGCCGTAGGTGATGTATTCGGTCTTCAGGCCGCGTTCCTTCATCATGCGCGCCGTGGCCAGGTGGGTGCCGGCGCCCAGCGTGGTGATGCCGAACATGATCTTGCCCGGATTGGCCTGCATGTCCGCCAGCAGGTCGTTCAAGGTCTTGTAGGGCGAATCGGCCGGCACCGCGATGTAGAGCGTGGTCAGCGCATAGTTCGCGATCAGGGAAAAATCCTTCTTCGGATCGTAGGCCACGGCCTGCATATGCGGCGCGATCACCGCGTTGGGCGGCATGAAGACGCCCAGCGTGTAGCCGTCCGGGTTGGCGCGCGCGACCTGGCCCAGCGCGATGGCGCCGCCGGCGCCCGGTTTGTTGACGATGACCACCGAGGCGCCGGGCAGCGTCTTTTCCAGCGCGCGTCCCAGGGCGCGCGCCGTCACGTCGATCGAGCCCCCGGCGCTGAAGGGGACGTAGAGCTGGATGGGATGGGACGGAAACCCGTCCGCCGGCGACGCGGCCCGCGCGTTCGCGAACAACAAGGCCGCGCCGATCAGCAAGACCCTGCTCCAGATGCCGAAGCGATTCATTGCATTCCCCTTCGTCTCTTTAATGAGATAAAAAAATCATTGATGTTTGGTTGATGACTGAATTTATGCTTATCAGGACCGAAATCTACACACCTGGCTTCCATCCATAAAGCCAGGGCTTATACCTATAAAAACCACAAAATCCTTGGATGAGTCGAGACTGAAGTGGAGCATATCCGCCAAATCAGTGCAAGAAATTAGTCATTTAATTTATTGCAAAGAAGAAAAACTTGCGCAAGAATTCAGCCTGGAACATACGGCAGGGCCCGGCCCGCAACCCAGGAACATCCATGAAGCTCAATCAAATGCGCCTGTCGCTAGGTGTGGACATCGGCGGCACCTTCACCGATATCGTCGTGCTCGACGAGGCCACCCACCGGGTGTGGTCGTTCAAGGAACTGACGACGCCGCAGGCGCCCGCGCAAGGCGTCATCCGGGGAATCGCCAAGCTGTTCGAGCGCGAGGGATTCCAGATGGCGCAGGTGGGGCGCGTCGTGCACGCCACCACCCTGTTCACCAACGCCTTGATCGAGCGCCGCGGCGCCAAGGTGGGCTTCATCACCACCGCGGGTTTCCGCGACCTGGTGGCGATCGGACGCGAGCGCAAGTACGACATCTACGATCTGCAGATCGAGATGGTGGCCCCCCTATGCGGCCGCGATGCCTGCTATGAAGTGGCCGAACGCATGGACGCCGCCGGCGCGGCGGTCGCGCCCCTGGACGAATCCGCCTTGCTGGCCGCGGTGGAGCAAGCGCTCGCCGACGGTTGCAAGAGCCTGGCGGTCGGCCTGGTCAATGCCTACGTCAACCCGGCGCATGAGAAACAGGCCCGGCGCGCGATCGAGCGCCGTTTCCCGGATGTTCCCTTGTCCGTCTCACATGAGATCGCCAACGAGGTCCGCGAATACGACCGCTTCTGCACGGTCATGGCCAATGCCTACATCCAGCCGCTGGCCATCGGCTATCTGAACGTCCTGGCCGGCGAACTGAAGCAACTGGGCCTGGCCTGCCCCTTGTTCGTCATGCGTTCGAACGGCGGCCTGACCACGGTGCAGGAGGCCGCGCGCGCGCCCATCCAATTGCTGGAATCCGGGCCCGCGGCGGGTACGCTGGCGGCCGCCTATTTCGCCAGGACCTGCGGATCGGAAAACTTCGTGGCGCTGGACCTGGGCGGCACCACGGCCAAATTGTGCGCGGTGGAGAAGGGCGAGCCGCTGGTCTCCCACGTGTTCGAGGCGGCGCGGCAGAAGCGCTTCACGCCCGAAAGCGGCCTGCCCATCCGCATTCCCACCGTCGATCTCATCGAGATCGGCGCGGGCGGCGGCGGCATCGCCCGCGTGGACAACCTGGGCCTGCTGAAGGTCGGCCCGACCAGCGCGGGTTCCGAGCCGGGCCCGGCGGCCTATGGCCGCGGCGGCGACCAGCCGACGGTCAGCGACGCCAACCTGCTGCTCGGCTACCTGAACCCCGGCTACTTCGCCAATGGCGAGATCACGCTGGACCGCGGCCGTTCGGAGGACGTATTCGGCCGGCTCGGCGGGCAACTGGACGTCGCCATGGACGCGGCGGCCTGCGGCGTGCACGACCTGGCCAACGAAAGCATGGCGGCCGCGGCGCGCGTGCATGCGGCCGAGCGGGGCCAGGATCCGTCGCGCCTATCCTTGCTGGTGACGGGCGGCGGCGGCCCCATCCATGGCGGCGGCGTCGCCCGCAAGCTCAAGATCTCGACGCTGATATGTCCGGCGGCGGCCGGCGTGGCCTCCGCCATCGGCCTGGTGCTGGCGCCGGTGCGCGTGGATTGCGCCCGTTTCCTGGGCGCGAAGCTCGCGGCGGACACCTTGCCGGCGATCCTGGCGGCGTACGCCAGCCTCGGCGACGAGGCGGTCACCCAGGTCTCGGGCATGCTGCCGGGGCAGGGCGCGGCGCAGCTAACCTGCGTGGCCGAGATGCGCTACGCCGGCCAGGGGTTCGAGCTGTCCGTGAGCCTGACCGAGGCCCTGGCCGCGAGCGACCCGGCCGCGGCCATCCGCGCCGCGTTCGAGGCGCAGTACGGCGCCGTCTTCGGCCAGACCCTGGCCTGGGGCGTGATCGAGTTGACCATGCTGCGCGTGACCGCCACGGTGACGCTGGTCGATCCGGACGCGGTGCTCAGCTTCCCCGAGTCCGGCCCGGACGGCGGCGCGGACGCCAAGGTCGCCGAACGCGACATCCTCATTCCGGGCGACGCCGGGGCCTGCAGGGCAAGCGTCTATCGTTGGCACGCCATCGCCGAGGGGCAAGAGGTCGACGGTCCCGCGGTGGTCGAACAGCCCGGCTCCACGCTGGTGCTGGCGCGCGGCGACAGATTGCGCATGGGCAAGGGCGGAACGGCCGTCGTCAGCATCGCCGGCGCGACCTCGCACAACACGCAGTTCGACAGCGTCAGCCTCGAGATTTTCTGGCGGCGGCTGATCGCCATCGTCGACGAGGCCGCGGCGGCGCTGGTCCGTACCTCGTTTTCCACGGTGGTGCGTGAATCCGACGACTTCTCCGTCGTGCTTACCGACGCGCAGGGCCACGCGCTCGCGCAGGGCACCAAGAGCATTCCCGTCTTCATCGGCAGCCTGCCGCGCACGGTGCGCCATTTCATTGCGCATTTCGGCCTGGACGACATACACGAGGGCGACGTCTACGTGACCAACGACGCGTGGCTGGGCACCGGCCACCTGTCCGACATCAACGTCGCCGCGCCGATCTTCCACCAGGGCAAGCTGGTGGCCTTCGCGGCCAGCACCGCCCATGCCGTGGACATCGGCGGCAACTCCAACGCCTACGCGATTCCGGACATTTTCCAGGAAGGCTTCCAGATTCCGATCATGAAGCTGAAGGAGCGCGGCGTCGTCAACGGCGCCATCCTGCAACTGCTGTCGAAGAACGTGCGCGCGCCGGACCAGGTGGTGGGAGACCTGTTCGGCCAGATCTCCGCGCTGTCCGTCATGACCCGCCGCCTCAAGACCGTCATGCAGGAATGGAACCTGGACCATCTGGAGGACTTCGCGCGCGAGTCGTTCGCGCGCACCGATAACGCCACGCGCAACAGCATCCGCGCCATCCCGAACGGCGTGTATCCGGCCAGCCAGTGGATGGACGGCCTGGGCGCGCCGCTCAAGCTGGACGCCAGGGTGATCGTGGAAGACGAGCGCGTCACCGTGGACTACGAGGGCACGTCGGACGAGGTCCGCGCGGCCCTGAACGTCGCCTACTGCTACACGCACGCCTTCACGGTCTACGCGCTGAAGTGCCTGCTGGACCCGGACAGCCCGAACAACGAGGGTTCGTTCCGCGCCCTGGAGGTGCGGGCGCCCGAGGGCAGCATCCTGAATCATCGCTTCCCCTTGTCGGGCGGCAATCGCGCCACCGTGGGGCACTACCTGCCGTCGCTGGTGTTCCAGGCCCTGGCGCCCGCGCTGCCGGGCAAGATCCAGGCCAGCGCCGGCGCGCCCATCTGGGCCATGCTGATCAAGGGCAAGACCGACGACGGCGAGAACGTGATGATCAAGGGCTTCTTCAACGGCGGCGTGGGCGGATCGTATGCCCGCCACGGCCTGTCCACCCTGAGCTGGCCCAGCAACATCTCCGGCGCGCCCGTCGAAGTCCTGGAGCGGCTGGGCCCGGTGCGCGTGAACTACCGCCGCCTGCGCGCCGGCTCCGGCGGCCAGGGCTGGCGTCGCGGCGGCGACGGCGTGGATATGGAGTTCCTGATTACGCGCCCGGGGACCTATACGCTGAACATGGTGGGCGATCGCGTCCACCATGGCGCGCCGGGCCTGTTCGGCGGCGCCGCCGGCCAGACCGGGCAGGCGCTGCTCAACGGCGTGCAGATCGACCTGCGCAAGAGCCACGACCTGAAGGCCGGCGACGTGCTCATCGTCCGCACCCCGGGCGGCGGCGGTTTCGGCCAGGCCGGCTGGACGGAAGACGACGCGCGGGCGTTGCTGGCCAATTGACCGCTCGTCGCGGCTCGCCACCGGCTCAGGCGATGGGCCGCCTGTAATGCTGCGGCGTCAGCGCTTCGAAGGCCAGGGCGAGCTTGAGCAGCTCCTTGTCCTGGCCCAGCGAGCCGACGAACTGTATGCCGATCGGCAGTCCCGCGTCGTCGAAGCCGTTGGGCAGGCTGATCGCGGGATTGCCTGTCATGTTGAAGGGCATGGTCCACGGGAACCAATTGCTGCGTATGCCTTCGACGCGCTGGCCGTCGATCTCGATGGGCGAGTACAAGTCCTGCTCCAGGGGCAGGGCGGGACGCAGCAGGGTGGGCGTGACCAGCATGTCGGCGTCGGCCAGCAGGTTCTCGACGTGGCGGAACAGCCGGGTGCGGCTGAACATGGCCTCCTGGTAGTCAGCCGCGGTGAAGTGCTGCGCGGATTCGATCTGGCGGATGAAGGTGGCGCTGAAGTCGGACGGCCGCTCCTGGACCAGCTTGCCGAAACGCGACCGCCACACGGTGTGGTTGACCGTCCGCCAGATGGGTTCGACGTCGAATTCCTCGCCCGCCTCGAAGGGTTCGACCTGCGCGCCGGCGGCGGCCATGGTCTTCAGCGCCGCCATGAAGGCTTGCCGGACCGAGGGCTCGACCAGCTTGCCGCGGGGCGCCAGGCAGAACCGGATCCTGCGGCCGTGGAACGAGGTGACCGTCTCTTCGTCCCGCACCGGCGCCGTGCCGCGCGCCCGGGACCACGGATCGCAGGCGTCGCCGCCGGCCATCGCGTCCAGCATGAGCACGGTGTCCATGACGTTGCGCGAAATCGGCGTCACGTAGGTCTGGTTGCCGAAGGCGTCCTGGGCCTGGCTGTGCGGGACCACGCCCAGGCTCTGCTTCAGGCCGACCACGCCGTTGACAGAGGCGGGAATCCGGGTCGACCCGCCGCCGTCGGTGGCGATGCCGATGGACCCGATGCCGGCCGCGACCGCCACGGCCGCGCCGCCGCTCGATCCGCCGCTGGAGTGAGCGGCGCTCCAGGCATTGCGCGTGTCGCCGAACAGGGGCGAGCGCGTGATGCACTGGCTGCCGAATTCCGGCGTGGTCGTCTTGCCGACCAGGATCGCGCCGGCTTGCCTGAGCCGCGCGACCGCCACGGCATCCTGCGTCGGCACGTGATCCTTGTAGGCCACGGTGCCGTAGGTGGTGCGCACGCGCGCGGTATCGACCAGGTCCTTCACCGCATAGGGGATGCCGTGCAGCGGACCGAGATAGCGCCCCGCCATGATCTCCTGCTCGGCGGCCCTGGCGGCGTCGAGGGCGGCCTCGCCGCATAGCGTGATGAAGCAGTTGAGCGCCGGTTGCAAGCGTTCGGCCCGATCGAGCACGGCCCGGGTGAGTTCGACGGGAGAAAGGCGTTTCCCTTCGATCAGCCCGGCAAGTTCGACGGTGGACAGATAGCTCAAATCGCTCATGACTTCCTCATTCAGGGTGCTCGGTGGCACTGGGGTAAGTACCAATGTAGATACAATTGCGGCGTCCGTAGTATCCCAGAAAATCCAAAATCCGGGATACGGGCCTCCAAGGGGAATCCGGAAAGTTCCAAAATCCTGAAAAGGCCTCCAGGCGGAGGCCCCCCACAAGCGAGTTGGCATGACGAAGCCATTTTCCACGCAGTTCCCGGGCGCTTTCACTTTCACCTTCGATAAGCGGCGCCAGGCAAGTTCCCCGACGGGCGCCGGCGTGGCGGCACAGGCAAGACCCGGCAAGCTGCGTTACCTCGCCGGCCTGGCGCTGCTGGGCATCGCGCTGGCGGCCTCGGCGCCGCGCGCCCGGGCCGACGACGCGCCCAAGGACCTGCCCAAGGGATTGATCAAGATCGTGGTCGGTTTCGCCCCTGGCGGCGCCGCCGATTTGACCGCGCGCACCTTCGCCGAGCAGTTGTCCCGGGAAGGCGTCAAGGAAGTCATCGTCGACAACCGCCCCGGCGCGTCGACGCGCATCGCCAACAGCTACGTGCAGCGCGCCGCGCCCGATGGCCTGACGCTGTTGCTGGCGACGTCGCCGGCTTTCACGATCTATCCCTACACCTACAAGAACCTCGGCTACGACGTCGAGAAGGATTTCCGCCCGATCGCGCTGCTGGTCGATATCCCGACAGCCATCGTCACCGGCGTCGACCAGCCCTACAAGGACATGAAGGAGTTCGTCGCCTGGGCCAAACAGCATCCGAACAATGCCACGATAGGCCTGGCGGCGCAGGGCAGTTCGGGTCAACTTGGGACGATCGCCTTGGGCAAGGCCATCGGCGTGGACTTCGCTCCGGTCGTCTACAAGGGCGCCTCTCCCATGCTGGTGGACGTGGTCAGTTCGCGCGTTTCCATGGGTTGGGATGCGGCGGCGAGCATGGTGCCGCTGTACCAGGGCGGCAAGATCCGATTCCTGGGATTGAGCGGATCGGAGCGCCTGGCTTCCTTGCCCGGCGTCCCGACGGCGAAGGAGCAGGGCTATCCGCAGTTCGAGGCGGCGACCAGCTTCTATGCGATCTTCGCGCCGGCCGGCTTGCCCGACAAGACCGCGGCGGCGCTGGAGAAAGTCTTCCTGAAGGCGGCGCGCGATCCGTCGCTGGTGAAGAAGCTGCAGGACAACGGCCTGGTGGTCAAGCCGATGGACCACGCGCAACTGGCGCAGCGCGTGCGCACCGAGCAGGCATTCTGGGCGCCGCTGGCCAAGCAATCGGGCATACAGTTCGAATGACGCCGTGCGTCGTGACGCACGGCGCGCGGGGAGCGGCGGCCGGTCCCCGCGCGGTGCGATGGGGCATCCCATGCGCGGGAAGGCCGGCCCGGCGAGCTCAGCGCCGCGTACTTACTGCCACGCATCCCGCGTGCGGCCGCCGCGCGTTGCGGCGTAGGTGGACGAGAAGGCGCCGATCAGCATCGAAATGAAGGCCCACAGGGCGAAGCCGGCCGCGGCCTTGCGGGCGGCGTCGGCGGCTTCGAGCGCCTTTTGCTTGGCCTGGTCGGCCGCCTGCTTGGCGCTGTTGATGGCGTCGTCGATGCGCTTTTCGGCCGTGGGCTGGTCCACGCCCGTCTGCGCCGAGATCACGCGCGCCACATAGGTCTTGTCCTCCGGCGTGACGTTGCCGCGGGCGATGCTGGCGGCCACGATGCGTCCGACTTCGGCCTTGGCCGCGTCGCCTTGCGTGGCGTCCGGACGGTCGGAGCGGAACAGCATGTCGGTGAAGTATTGCGTGGACGACGACATGCCGCCGGCATTGCCGCTGCCGGCGCTGCTGGCCGCGCCCGCCGCCACCGCCGAGGTGGCCGCCGTGCCGACGCCCGACGCCGCGCTCGCGCCGACGTTCGCCACGCCGCTGATGGCCGACGAGGCGCCGGCCGTCATCAGGAAGGCGCTGACGGTGGCGCCCAGCGCCCACACCAGGAAGCCGTGGGCGGTGTCGCGGAAGAACACTTCATCGGAATGGACGTCGACCCACTTGGTGCGCAGGCGGCCGGCGATATAGCCGCCCAGGCCGGCCGAGATGATCTGGATGACCACCAGCCACACGATGGCGCCGATGCCTATGGCCTTGGCCGATGCGCCGTCGCCGCTCCAGGGAGAGGAGGACGCCAGCCCCAGGCCGGCGCCGGCGACCAGCAACATCAGATACGTGGCGGTGGCCACGAAGGCGCCAGCCAGGACGGCGCCCCACGATACCGCGGACCCGAAGGACTCGCGCTTGCCGATGGAGGCCGGCGATCCGGCGACATACGAAGGACTGGTTTCCATTTGGGTTACCTCGTTCAATTGGGTGATGGTGGCGCGGGCCTACGCAAACCGCATACCCGGGCTGGCGCCGCGGTCAGCGCGCCGGTTTTTCCGCGTTGGCGGGCGCGGCGCGGTCCTGGGGCGGCGGCGTATAAAGACGCTGCACGTCCTTGTTGGTGACCGCGTCGTTGTCGTCGCCGGGCTTGCCGCCGGCCGAAGACGCGGGCGGCGTGCCGGGCGGGGCATGGGAATCGCCTTGCGCGCCGCTGCCTTGCGGCCCGCTGCCGGAAGCGCCCAGGCCGCCGCCGCCTTGCCCGCCTTCCTGGTGCTGGCCTTCTCCCTCCTTGCCGGAGCCGGCGCCCTGGGCAAGGGCCGGCGGGCTCAGCATCAGCCCGGCCGCGCCCACGCCGGCCAGCGAGAGCGACAGCCCGCCGGGCGACGATACGGCCGCCGCGAGGGCGGCCAGCGAGATGAGCATGGCGGGGCGCCTGCCGCCTTTGTTCCTGGGTCCGTCGATGTGCATTTCCGTCTCTCCCTGAGCCAGCCGCCGCCCATTGCCGCGGCTGGCCGTCCGGGAGCAGGCGCCGTGCCCGTGAACCGCGTCCCGGGCGCCGCGCGCCCGCCTGATGAACAAGGCGGCGATGAGACCGTCCAAGGACGCCTGCGCCGGCGTCCTATCGCGCCATCACGGCATTGCGCCAGGCGGGCACCGAACGGATGACCAGCTTCTCCGCCTCGACGAAAAGGAAGAACAGCACCGCGCCCGCGAGCAGCCGGGCCCAGACCGACAAGGGCAGCGATTCGGTCGAGAAAATGGCCTGGAAGGGCGGGGCGTAGGTGAACAGCAACTGCAACACCACCACGGCGAGGATGCCGTACCAGAGCAGCGGATTGCCCCCGTGGGCCTGGGTGGACAGCGACGACAGGATCAGGTGCCGGCTGTTGAGCAGGTAGAACACCTGTCCCAGCGTAATGGCGTTGACCGCCGCCGTGCGCGCCATGGCTTCGGACGCCCCCTGCGTCTGCAGCGCGAAGAAGGTCAGCAGCGTATAGATCAGCAGCGCCGCGCCGACGAACAGGATGCGCCAGATGCCGAAGCGGTTGAGGATGGGCCGGTCGACCGCGCGCGGCGGCCGCTTCATCACGTCGGACTCGTGCGGCTCGAAGGAAATCACCAGCCCCAGGGCGACGGAGGTGATCATGTTCACCCACAGCACCTGCGGCGCGGTAATGGGCAGGGCGAAGCCGAACAGGATGGCCGAGGCGATCACGGCGCCCTGGGCGACGTTGGTCGGCAGCATGAAAAGTATCGCCTTCTCGATGTTGTTGTAGACCGTGCGGCCTTCCTTCACCGCGGCCGAGATTGACGCGAAATTGTCGTCGGCCAGTATCATGCCGGCCGCCTCCTTCGTGACCTCGGTGCCCTTGACGCCCATCGCCACGCCGATATCCGCCTTCTTCAGCGCGGGCGCGTCGTTGACCCCGTCGCCCGTCATGGCCACCACCTGGCCGTTGGCCTGGATGGCCTTCACCAGCCGCAGCTTGTGCTCCGGGCTGGCGCGGGCGAACACGTCGACCTCGCGCACGCATTCCCGCAGCGCCGCGTCGTTCATGGCTTCGATCTCCACGCCGGCGACCGCCGTCCTGCCGTCGCCGATGCCCAGCCGGCGGGCGACGGCCGCGGCGGTGGTCTTGTGGTCGCCGGTGATCATCGTGACCCGTATGCCGCCGTCATGGCACTCGCGCACGGCCTCGATGGCTTCCTTGCGCGGCGGATCCATGAGGCCCACGAGGCCCAGGAACACGAGGTCGCGCGGCAGGTCCCGCGGGTCCAGGCCGTCGGGGCGCCCGGCCAGGCCCGGGTTCGGCAGCCAGGCCAGTCCCAGCACCCGTTCGCCCCGCGCGGCGAGCCGTTCGCCTTCGCGCGCGAAATGCCCGCGATCGATGAGGACCGCCCCGCCTGACGTCTGCTGCCGGTCGCAGTGTTCCAGGATGACTTCGGGCGCGCCCTTGACCAGCAGCATGTCGCCGTCCGCCGAGCGGTTCAGCGTCGCCATGAACTTGTGCTCGGATTCGAAGGGGATGGCGTCCACGCGCGGCGCGGCGGCGGCGACCTCGCCGCGGTCCATGCCCAGCTTGGCGGCGAAGGGGTACAGCGCGCCTTCGGTGGGGTCGCCCTCGACTTTCCACTTGCCGTCGGCCTGGAAGAGTTCGGCGTCGTTGCAGAGGCATGAAACCAGGCACATCATCTTCAGCGTGTCCGGCACCGCGCCCGCGACCGGCCGGCCGTCCTGGCTGACTTCGCCTTCGCAGGCATAGCCGTCGCCGGTCACGTCGTAGGCGCCGTCCGCCGTCACCGCGGAGGTCGCCATCATCTCCATCAAGGTCAGCGTGCCGGTCTTGTCCGAGCAGATCCGGGATACGGATCCCAGGGTTTCGACCGCGGGCAGGCGCCGGATGATGGCGTTGCGCCGCGCCATGCGCTGCACGCCGATGGCCAGCGTGATGGTGATGAGCGCCGGCAGGCCCTCCGGGATGACCGACACCGCGATGCCGACGATGGCCTGGAACAACTGGACGAAGGTCATGTGTCCCAGCCAATGGCCCCAGGCGAAGAGCAACACGCTGACGACGCCGATCACGGCCGTGATCGTGTAGCCGAACTTCTTGATCTGGCGCAGCAGCGGGGTTTCCAGCAAGGTGACTTCGCCCAGCAACTGGTTGATGCGGCCCAGCTCCGTGTGGTTGCCGGTGGCCACGACCACGCCCGTCGCGCGGCCCGAGACGACCAGCGTGCCGGAGAAGGCCATGTTCGCGCGATCGCCCACGGTGGCGTTGGCCGATACCGTGGCGGCCGTCTTTTCGGCGGGAATCGATTCGCCCGTCAGCGCGGCTTCCTCGGTGCGCAGGTTCTTGACCTCGAGCAGGCGCAGGTCGGCCGGAATCTTGTCGCCCGATTCCAGCAGGACGATGTCGCCCGGGACCAGGTCGTCCGCGGAAATGAGACGGGCCGCGCCGTCCCGCAGCACGCGGGCGTGCGCCGATAGCATGTTGCGGATCGAGTCGAGCGCCTTCTCCGCGCGGCCTTCCTGCACGAAGCCCAGCAGGGCATTGAGAACGACGACGGCGAAGATGATGGAGGCGTCCAGCCACAGGCTCAACATCAGCTTGATGAAGCCGGAGACGAGCAGGACGTAGATGAGGATGTTGTTGAACTGGCCGAGAAGGCGGGCGACAGGGCCTCTCTTCTTGCCTTGCGGCAGGCGGTTGGGGCCGCAGGCGTCCAGCCGTTCGAGGGCTTGCGCCGCATCGAGCCCCTGGTCGGCGCTGACCTTCAACTGGCGCTCGACCTCGTTGGCCGGCAAGGCGTGCCAAGGCGTCCCGTCCGTTTCCGCGGCAAGCTGCTGGGCTGCTTTCATCCCCGTCTCTCCTGTTGCGATGCATTCGAGGGCGGGGGCAGCGGAACCGGAACTCACGCGTGGTGGCTATCCCCGGGCGTTGCCGACCGATGATAGCGGCCGTCCCGCGCCGCGGCAAGGCAAGCCGGGCGCGGAAGCGGCTTGTTGCACCCGCGCGCGCGGGCATGTGGCCGCATTTGACGTAGATCAACATCCGGGACGGCGTTGACGGCAACAGTAGGGGCAGAGACCGAGAGGAGCTGAAAATGAAGAGTGCGAATACCGAATCCTATGACATCGCCTGCCTGGCGTCGATGCTGATCCATTTCCTGACGACGGTCGGCGTCTCGCGCGACGAAGCGATCGAAGTGCTCAGGGCCGCGGAAGACATGCTGCCCGCGGCGAGCAAGCCGGTGGCGGTGAAACCCGCCGTGACCAGGAAGCACGAACCGGTCGAGGCTTTGGCGGTGGCGCTGTAGCGTCAGCCGGCCCAGCGCAGCGGCAAGGCCCGCGGACGGCGGACGATGCGCAGGGGCATGAAGCGCCACAGCCGCTCCGCGCCGTCGAACGCGGCAACGTCGGGCGTATCGGCGACGACCTCGGCGCGTCCGCTTATCTGCAGCAGGTCCCCGTTGGCGAAGTCGACGAAGACGAGACCGGCCCTGGCGTTGAGCATGATGTTGCCCAGGGTGTTGAAGAAGCGGTTGCCGTTGAAATCCGGGATCGTCATGCCGCCGTCGGCATCCAGGTGGACGAAGCCCGGCGTGCCGCCGCGATGGGAAACGTCGACCTGCCGCGCCCCGTCGGGCAGGTCCGCGTAGGACGCCACGAAGAAGGTGTCGGACCTGGCGATCAACGCCCTGGCCTCGGCATCCAACGTATCCAGCATTTGGGACGGGGCGTCGCTTTGTTCCGCGGGGTCGCGCGTATAGGCGATGGCGCGCTGGTGTATGTAGCGCGGGCAATTGCCGAAGCTCTGCGCCACCTCGATATGGGACGGCATGCCCCGGGCGTGGCGCAACACGCCGTTCATGCGGTTGCGCCGGCGGGTGGCCAGGTCGATGCCCAGCAGGCCCACCGCATTGCCGTCGTCGAACCCCTCGTCGGCCGGATCGTCGCTTTCGCGCGAGAGCGCGATGTCCAGGCGGCCGGGATCGGGAGACGCCAGGAAACCGGGCCGTCCCGCCCGCAGCGTGGCCCAGGCCGCGCCATCGCGCGCCACCGCTCCCAGCACGACGAAGGACAACTGCGCGAAGAATTCGCGGTGTTGGTCGGGCATGCGGTCGCGAATCAGGCGGCGGCCCAGGCCGTCCATCGCGTCGATCGCGCCCGCCTGCGTTTGCAGGGCCAGTTCGCCGGCGTGCCAGGGAGAAGGGGAGGCCATGAGGTTTCCTCGGCGTGTTTCCTCGGCGGGGAGTACCCGTTCGCTCAGGCCGCCAGGCCGACCGGGGTGCGCCGGAATTCCACGAACCCGGGCAGGGCTTCGACCCGCGCCAGCCAGGCCCGCACATGGGCGTAATCCTTCAAGTCCACATAGCCTTCGGGGGCGCGCGCCGTGTAGCCGTACAGCGCCACGTCGGCGATGGTCGGCTTCGGCCCGGCGATCCACGGGCTGCCGGCCAGCGCGTCGTCCATCCGCCGCAGGACGACGTGGGCGCGGGCAATGGCCGCCTCGGTGTCGACCGGCGCCGCGAACACGGTGGCCAGGCGGGCGGCGGCCAGCCCGAAGATGATGTCGCCGGCCGCGACGGTCAGCCAGCGCTGCACGGCGGCGGCTTCCTTGGGCGTTTCCGGCAACCAGTCCGTCTTGCCGTATTTTTTGCACAGATAAACCAGGATGGCATTGGAATCCGCGATGGCGGCGTCCCCATCTACCAGCACCGGAACCTGCCCGAAGGCATTGAGCTTGAGGAATTCGGGCTGCTTGTGGGCGCGCGCGGCCAGGTCGACCTCGACCAGCTCATGGGGGCATCCCAGGAGCGAGAGGAACAGGTGGACGCGGTGGGAGTGGCCGGAGAGCGGGTGGTGGTAGAGCTTCATGGCGGTAGTCCTATCGTTTCGGTTTTCGCGGCCAATGGCAGCGAATGCAAGGGTGAAACGAATGTTAGGAGTCCGCGCCGCCCGGAAAAACGGCTTCCGGGACAAGATATTCTTCTTGAAACAGCAATAATTGGGATTTGCGCCTAGCCGTTGAGGGACTCGTCCGCGCGCAGCCGGTCGACCGCCAGGTCCAGGAAAGCGCGCACTTTGCGCAAGGCGTGCCGGCCTTCCCGATGAATGAGATGGATGGGGGCGGCCGGCGGCTCGTAGTCGGCCAGCAGCACCCGCAGCTTGCCGTCCCGCAGCTCGCCGGTGATCTGGTAGGACAGCACGCGCGCCAGGCCCAGCCCGGCCGTCGCGGCGGCGATGGCGGAATCGTTGGTGGTGGTGGCGAAGCGGGGCGCGTAACGGTAGGGCAAGGGGGCGCCCTGGTGCGCGAAACGCCATTCGGGCAGGGTGCTGATGCCGGTGACCTGGATCAGCGTGTGCCGGGCCAGGTCGTCCGGCGTCCGGGGCAGGCCGTGCGCCTCCAGATACGACGGCGCCGCGCAGACGACACGCCGCACCCGGCCGACCGGGATGGCCCGCAAGGTGGAATCCGGCAATTCGCCAATGCGCACGCCGACGTCCATGCCTTCCTCGATCAGATTCACGTTGCGGTCCAGCAGCAGGCAGTTGACGTCCACTTCCGGATACCGCCGCAGGTACTCGACCACGATGGGGGTCACGTGCCGGGCGCCGAACAGCACCGGCGCCGTCACCGCCAACTGCCCGCGCGGCGTGGCGTGCGCGCCGGCCGCCGCCAGCTCCGCGTCCTCGATCTCGCCCAGGATGCGCTTGCAGTTCTCGAAATAGGCGGCGCCGGTGTCCGTGGGGCGGACGACGCGCGTCGTGCGGGTGAGCAGGCGGACGCCGAGATGGGTCTCCAGCTCGGTCACGACGCGGCTGACGACCGACAAGGAGACGTCGAGCTTGCGGGCGGCCGGGGTGAAACCACCGCTTTCGACCACGGCGACGTAGGTCTTCATGGCCTGCATCAGGTCCAAGGCAAGGCTCCCGGCGATAAAAAAAGGCCCCCACGCCGCGCGGCTGCGCCGCTTGCTGCCCCCCGAGGGGGCGCTTTTCATCTTGGGAGCGGCCCGGCGATGAAAAAAACCCTCCGAAGAGGGCTTTTCGACTACCGTTCAGCTAGTCCGAAGACTTACAGCACGGTGATCTTGGTGGCCTGGGGACCTTTCTGGCCCATGGCGGGGACATAGCTGACGCGCTGGTTTTCTTGCAGCGACTTGTAGCCTTCACCCTGGATTTCGGAGAAATGGGCGAACAGGTCATTGCCGCCCTTTTCGGGGGTGATGAAGCCAAAACCCTTTTCCGAGTTAAACCACTTGACGATTCCGGTTTCCATGAATTGCGGTACCTTGATGAGTTACGGACACGTGTCCGGGAGGGAGATGATCAAGGCAAGAACATGGACAAATGTGCGCACCACTTACTCGTGCGCGGAGGAACAATATCAGGGCACTTGAAAATCTGGCGTTCACTATGGGGGCGAGTCAGCGGCGAGTCAAGTTTTATTCGCGATTTCGTGCGTATAAAGTCAAAAATTAGTGAAATCGCTCAAACGGCTTCTCATCAATCCAACGCAGCGACTTTCGCAGCTTTGTAACCAGGTCCTCGACCTGCTCGTGGCTGAGCAGAAATACTTCGGTCGATTCCACCGCCGATTCGGCGCCCGGCTCCGACCGGCCGATGCGCAACAGGATGGTATCGCTCGGTCCTGCCAAGGCGCCGACGTCGATGCTGGTGACGTGGGTGAGGCCTTCAATGTCGATCGTCTCCATGGATGCTTTGCCTTAGGTAACGCGAACCGGCATCCCGGGGGCGCGGGGCATCGAGAATGCCGTGCACCGGGCGAGGGGCGGGGCCGCTGGCCAAAAGGAGGCTCGTCAGAGCCCATTGAGGGTCGAGCGTGCAGGATATCGGGTCGGATATATGAGGGTTCGTCTCCGAAGATTGACGCAAGGTTTCAAGACTAGCACGCCCGGGCGCGCCCCGGGGAGCGGCGGTTTCCCCCAATTAAATTCCCCGTCGTCCGTCCGGGGCGGCCGTCGAATCGCCGCGCCGCCGGCGGCGCGCAGCCAATCCGGCGTCCGGTAGCCGCCGAGGTCAGCGCGCCGTCAGCGTTCCGCCGGCTCGACGGCCGACTCGATATCGATGACCGGTTCGCACCGGATGGGAAAATTCACGGAATTCGCGATATAGCACTTCTCATGGGCGGCGTGATGCAGGCGCGCCGCCAGTTCGGCGTCGCCGCCGGCCGCGATCGTCACGCGCGGCCGCAGGACGATGTCGGTGAAACGCCCGCCGGCCGGGTCGTCGGCCATGGCGCCGACGGCGTCGTCCATATAGGACAGCACGCGCACCCCGGCGTCCGCGCACAGATGCAGGTACCAGAGCTTGTGGCAGGCGGACGTGGCGGCGACCAGCAGGTCTTCGGGATTCCAGCGGGCGGCGTCGCCGCGGAAAGCCGGGTCGGCCGAGCCCGGAATGTCGGGCTTGGCGCCCGCCCGGATAAGGTGGTCGCGGCCGTATTCGCGATAGCCGGACGTGCCGCTGCCCTTGTTTCCCGTCCACTGCACGGAGACCCGGTAAATGTGCTTGCCATGTGCCACTGCGCGCTCCAAGAGATGTCGAATTGCTATTTTGATACGGTCTGTCGCAAATCAGCCTCACCGCCGCAAGGGCTAGAGCATACGCCCGGCCTTCTTCCCATGGCCTAGGACATTTCTCCCGCGCTCCGCCGCGACCGCGGCCAGGGTGCGCCGCACAACCCTGGCATGGCGCCGGCACGGGCCCGGCGGGCTCGTCCTTCCCTCAACCCGCGCGCATCGCCTGTTCCTCCGCCACCTTTCCGATGTCTGTTCGGCCTAGGACGAGTTGTCAATTGGTCGGGACGCATTTCGAACGAATCATGGATCACACCTCCTGGCGTGGATCGCCTACGACCAAGGGGGATCCCGATACCGCTCGATACCGTAGGCCCGCCCATGAACAGGTTTCACAAGATCGTCTGGAATGTTTCCCGGCAGCAATATATCGTCGCCTCGGAATTTGCCCAGGGCAAGACACGATCCACATCCGCCTCGCGCCGATCGGGCGCCCGCCCGGCGCCGCGCGCGCTGCATCGTGCGATGGTCCTGACGGTCCTGGCCGCGGGCATCGCCGGCCCCGCGCTGGCCATGGCGTCGAGCTGCAAGACGGGAACCGCCCAGCAATCGGCGCCGGTGGGCGGGCATTGCGCCATCGCGGACTACAACCCGCCCGTCAGCCAGAACGGCGCGGGCGGCGCGGTGGTGAATCATGGGCAGACCGTCACGCTGACGGGCACCTCGGTCGTCGGCACCGGCTACAGCGGCAACACGACCGTGCCGGCCGACTCGGTGAACGTCGTCGCCGGCACCTTCGACTCCAGCGCCGTGGTGACCGGCCCGCAGAACGTGACCGTCAGCGCCAGGAACCCCGCCACGGGCGCCAACGTGACCTACCGCACCTACGATTCGGGCGCGTTCACGGACCAGTCCAATCTCGCCACGCCGGTGAACCAGTTCGAGGACGTCGCCGGCGATATGTATTACCACGCCTCGCTGGGCCGCGTGGACAAGACCGGCGGCACCCTGAACGTGAACCTGGGCGCCACGCCCAGTGGCGCGCCATCGTCCAACGGCATCCTGATGGTTTCCAAGCAGACCTATCTGACCTCCGCCGACGGCAGCGGCAACGCCGACAGCCGCGTCGTCTGGCGCTCGCGCAACGCCATCGACATGGGCATCGATCCGGGCCTGCCCACGCCCGACGTCAACACGGGACAGTTGACCGTCAGCGTGCCGGTGACCACCTACGCGGGCAGCGTGACGTTCAACGGCGTCGCCTACACGGTCACCAATGCCGCGGAGCTGG
Source organism: Bordetella genomosp. 10 (assembly GCF_002261225.1). NCBI lineage: Bacteria > Pseudomonadati > Pseudomonadota > Betaproteobacteria > Burkholderiales > Alcaligenaceae > Bordetella > Bordetella genomosp. 10. The sequence goes on along the minus strand of NZ_NEVM01000002.1, from coordinate 1,308,109 downwards.
CCGCCTACAACGACGTGCTCGTCGCGGCCCTGAAGAACGGCACGCTGACCTCGCAGCAGGCCTATGACGCCGCCTTCGCGCAGGCCTACACGACCGTCGACACGCCGGTCACCTACAACACCAATACGACGGCCGGCGACCTGGCGCGCGCGCCCAACGGCGACCGCTACGCCATCCTGGCGTCCGGCCGCAACGGCTCGGCCGTCGTCGCCGCCGGCGGGCAGATCGACATCACGCGCGCCTCGGGCGCCATCAAGGCGACCGACGGCGCCACCGCGACCAATCACGGCACGCTGTCCGGCAACGTCATCGAGCAGCTCGTGCGGGTCGACAACGGCGCGCATTTCATCAACGCGGCCGACGGCGTGGTGTCCAGCGGCTACCTGGCCGGCGACAAGCTGGACACCGCCACCGCCGACACCTTCTACTACACGGGGTCCGGCGTGATCGCCTCGGGCGCCGGCAGCACGGTGCAGAACAGCGGCGTGATCAACGTCTCGGGCTTCGCCTATACCGGCAACACCTCGGTCGGGATGGGATTGGCGCAGGGCGCCAGCGGCAACAACGACGGCAATATCAACGTCGGCGTGAACCCGGGCTACGTGACGACGGCGGTGGGCGTGAACGTCAGCGGCGGCAGCAGCTTCACCAACGCCGCCGGCGGCACCATCTACATCGGCCGCGCCGCGCAATACGGGCTGGCCGACGCGGCGCCCGACGTCGCCATCTCCGCGCCGACCTACGGCGTGCGCATCATGGATACGGGCGACAGCGCCGTCAACGTGGGCCATATCGTCATCGGCGGCCAGGCGCAAGGGGCGGTGGGCATGTATTCCACCGCGCCCGTCAACTCGCTGCTGCTGAACACCGGCACCATCGACGTCACCGGCAGCGCCGCCGGCATGCCTCTTGCAAACATCGGCATGATGGCCGACGACAACGGCGCGGCCGGCACGGGCGCGGTGGTGCGCAACGCGGGCACGATCAATCTCACCGGCGTCAACGGGGTGGGGGTGATGGTCAACGCGGATCCCGGCATCGCCGCCAACGCCGAATCCACCGGCACCATCAACGTCGACGGCGGCGCCGACGTCGCCTCCGGCACGCGCAATTTCGGCGTGTGGGTGAACGGCGCGCAGGGCGTCGCGCAGGTCAGCGGGGCCGTCAACCTGACGGGCACGGGGGCGGTGGGCGTCTTCGCGCAGAACGGCGGCACCATCAACGTCGACGCGGGCGCGGTGCCGCAATTCCTCGCCGGCACGGACCAGATCGGCTTCTATGCGGCGGGCGCCGGCTCCAGCATCAACGTCAACGCCAGCGTGCTGTCGGTGGCGACGGACGGCTCCACGCTGTTCCGCGTCGCCGACGGCGCGGCCTTCACCGGTTCTTCGACCGCCGGGGCGCTGGACATCACCGTGGCCGGCAAGGACGGCCGCGGCGTCGTGGCCACGGGCATGGGCACGACGCTGTCCACCGGCATGTCCACCTATCGCGTCACGGGGGCGGCCGGCAGCGCGGGCGGGGCCGCGGCGGTGGTGGCGGAAGGCGGGGCCACGGGCACCATCGACGCCGGCACCACCATCGTGCTGGCGAACGCGGGCGCCACGGCCGGCATCGTCGACGGCCAGGCGCACGACTTGACCAACGCCGCGGTCGGCGATCCCGTGGCCACCACGCTCACCAACAACGCCGCCATCCGCTCGGATACCGGCGGCGCCGTGGGCTTCGTCGCGCGCAACCTGGGCACCTTGGTCAACAACGCCGACATCGCCTTGACCGGCGCGGGTTCCACCGGGGTGATCGTCGGCCCGCTGGGCACGGTGAACAACACCGCCACGATCCGCGTGGCCAACGGCGACGGCGCCCTGGTGCAGGGCGCGCAGGCCAGCCTGTCGAACAACGGCATCATACGGGCCGACGACGGCACGGCGGCGGTCCACCTGACCGGCGCGGGCGCCTCCGTGGCGTTTTCCGGGTCGGGCCTGGTGCAGGCCGGCGGCGCCGCCGACGGCATTCTCATCGACGACACCGCCGTCAACGGCCGCGTTACCGGCACCGCCGGCACCATCGTGATCGACGGCAGCGGGATGGCGCTGGACAACCGGGCGGCGGGCGGCGCGATCACGCTGACGGATACGTCGATACGCACCAACGGCAATGGCGCGGCCGGCATCAGCTCGTCGGGCTCGAACGGCGAGATCGTGCTGTCGGGCGGCACGGTGAGCACCGCGGGGACCAATGCCGTCGGCATCTACGTCAGCAGCGCGGGACGCCTGCAGATGACGGACACGACGCTCACCACGCAGGGCGGCGGCGCGCACGGCATCCTGCTGGACAACGGCGCCACGGCGGCGCTGTCGCGCGGCGCCGTCTCGACCCAGGGGACGGGCGCGGCGGCCCTGTACGTCGAGGGGCCCGACGGCGCCGCCACGGTCGCCGGCACCACGCTGGCCAGCGCGGCGGGCGCCGGCGCGCAATCCAATTCCGGCGGCACGCTGTCGCTGCGCGGCGCCACCGTCGCCGGCGCGACCTCGGGCCTCGCCGTCACCGATACGAAGGGCAACGGGCAGGCGTCCAACATCGCGGTGTCCGGCGGGACGCTGGCCGCCACGGCGGGCAACGCCATCGACGTCACGGGCGCCCGCGCCAATATCGTGCTGGCCGACGGCGCGAACGTCACCGCCGCCTCGGGCACGCTGTTGAACGTGGCCAACGCCAGCACCGTCAACCTGTCGGCCCAGGGGGTGATATTGAACGGCGACCTGATCGCCGACGCCAGCAGCAACGGCGTCGTCAACCTGAGCCAGGGCACCGTCCTCACGGGCCGCATCGATCCCCTGGACGTCAACGTCGACGCCTCCAGCACGTGGAACGTGTCGGCGAGCTCCGTCACCGGCGCGCTGTCCAACGCCGGCACGGTGGCCTTCGTGCCGCCCACGGGCGATCCCAGGCAGGCCGCCAGCTACAAGACCGTGACGGCCTCCAGCTACGTCGGCGCCAACGGCACCGTGGCCTTGAACACCTGGCTGGCCGGCGACGGCTCGCCCTCGGACCGGCTCGTCGTCAACGGCGGGACGGCGACGGGCGCCACGGCGCTGCGTGTCGCCAATACCGGCGGCCCCGGCGCGGCGACCACCGGCGACGGCATCAACGTGGTCGCCGTGACCGGCGGCGGCAGCACCGCGCCCGGCGCCTTCCGCCTGGCCGGGCCGGTGCAGGCCGGCGCCTATGAGTACCTGCTGTACCGCGGCGGCAGCAGCAATCCCGACGATTATTTCCTGCGTTCCACCTTGCAGGATCCGCAGGGCGGCGGCGGTTCCGGCGGCGGCAGCGCCCCGGTCGCCTACCGGCCGGGCGTGGTGGGCTATACGCTGACGCCCGCGATGAACCTGGACTACGGTTTCACCAACCTGGGCCGGCTGCACGAACGGGTGGGCGACGTCTACAGCACGGAGCAGAACCAGACCGGCAATCGCAACGGCGTATGGGGGCGCATGGGCGGCTACGGCGTGCAGGCGGACGCCGGCGACCGCTTCTCGGTGAACCAGTCCACCTTCTTCATGCAGTTCGGCAAGGACTGGACGCTGGCGCAGGATCCGGAAGGGGGCAGCACCCACGCGGGCGTCACGGCGAGCCTGGGCGTGACCGACGCCAAGTTCAAGGACGGCGCGCGCGACCTGAATTCCATGCTGTCGGACCGCACCGGCAAGGCCAACACCCAGGCCCAGAGCGTGGGCGGCTACTACACGAAATACCTGCGGGACGGCTCGTATTGGGATTCCGTGGCCCAGGTCACGCACTATCGCAACAAATACGACGACATCTACGGGGACAGCGGCAAGCAGAACGGCTTCGGCATCGCCTTGTCGCAGGAAGTCGGCAAGCCCTTCCTGGTCATGCCCAAGCTGGCCATCGAACCGCAGGCGCAGTTGATCTATCAATACCTGAAGCTGAACCGCTTCGACGACGGCGTGTCCAGCGTGTCGGGCACCAGCGACAATGCCGTGCGCGGCCGCATCGGGGTGCGCATCTATTCGCCGAACGTGCACACCGAAGACGGCACGGGCGCCGGCACGCCGTATATGACCATCGACGTGCTGCACGACTTCGTGCCGGCCAAGGCGGTATCGGTGGACGGGGCGTCCCTGCGGCCGAATTTCAGCCGCACCTGGGGCGAACTGGGTTTCGGCCTGAACGAGAGCATCGGAAAGGGCAGCCAGCTCTATGCCGCCATCAAGTTCACCAAGAGCCTGGATGGATCCGACAGGAAGGGCGTCTTCGGGCAGGTGGGATACCGCTATAGCTGGTAGCGGGCGGGTAGGGCGGACAGAGCGGGTGCAGGGCCACGCCCGATGATGCAAAAACGCCCCGGCAGCCGACGGAAGGCCGGTTTCCGGGGCGCGGCGCGTGGGGCGCGCTTAGAGTTTAGGTCCTGACCTTAGTCCTGATAATGGACGACCGAGCGGATCGACTTGCCTTCGTGCATCAGGTCGAAGGCCTCGTTGATGCCCGTCAGCGGCATGGTGTGCGTGACGAAGGGTTCGAGCTGGATGCGGCCGGACATGGCGTCCTCGACCATGCCGGGCAACTGGCTGCGGCCCTTGACGCCGCCGAAGGCCGTGCCCAGCCAGCGGCGGCCGGTGACCAGTTGGAAGGGGCGGGTGGAGATTTCCTGGCCCGCGCCGGCCACGCCGATGATCACCGACTGGCCCCAGCCGCGGTGGGCCGCTTCCAGCGCCGCGCGCATGACGTTGACGTTGCCGATGCACTCGAAGCTGTGGTCCACGCCCCAGCCCGTCATCTCGACGATCACCTGCTGGATGGGCTTGTCGTAGTCCTTGGGATTGATGCAGTCGGTGGCGCCGAAGGTTTTCGCCAGCTCGAATTTGGCGGGGTTGGTGTCGATGGCGATGATGCGGCCCGCCTTGGCGAGCTTGGCGCCCTGGATGACGGCCAGGCCGATGCCGCCCAGGCCGAACACCGCGACGCTGTCGCCTTCCTGCACCTTGGCGGTGTTCTTCACCGCGCCCAGGCCGGTAGTCACGCCGCAGCCCAGCAGGCAGACGTGTTCGGGATTGGCCTGCGGATTGATCCGGGCCAGCGAGACCTCGGCGACGACGGTGTATTCGCTGAAGGTCGAGCAGCCCATGTAGTGATAGACCGGCTGGCCGTTGTAGCTGAAGCGCGTGGTGCCGTCGGGCATCACGCCCTTGCCCTGGGTGGCGCGCACCGCCACGCACAGGTTGGTCTTGCCGCTCTTGCAGAACAGGCACTCGCCGCACTCGGCGGTGTAGAGCGGAATCACGTGGTCGCCGGGCTTGACGCTGGTCACGCCGGGGCCCACCTCGACGACCACGCCGGCGCCTTCATGGCCCAGCACGGCGGGGAACAGTCCCTCGGGATCGTCGCCGGACAGGGTGAACGCATCGGTATGGCACACGCCGGTGTGCGTGATCTTCACCAGGACTTCGCCCTTGCGGGGCGGTTCGACGTCGATCTCGACGATCTGCAGGGGTTTGCCGGCTTCGAAGGCAACGGCGGCGCGGGATTTCATGGACAGGGCTCCAGCAAATGAATGGAAGACGAAGGCGGGCGCGCCCGCCGGAAGAAGGGCGGGGCCGCCTACCGCAGGTAGGCGCGCACCAGCGTGGTCATGTCGCGCACGCGCTGGGCATGCCGCGGATCCTTCCCGGAGTAGTCATCGAACTCCTCGCGGATGTGCGATTCCAGCACCTCGGACATCAAGGCGTTGGCGGCGCCGCGGATGGCGGCGATCTGCTGCAGGACGAGCGCGCACTCGGCGCCGGCTTCCAGCGCGCGTTCCAGCGCCTCCGCCTGGCCGCGGATGCTGCGCACGCGGCGAAGCGCCTTCTTCTTCTCGTCGGGGGTATGTGGCATGGGCGAATACTACACCCCCGGGGAGTGTCCGGGCAAGCGCTCGACACCCGCATTGCGGATGCCGGAGACCGGCGCGGCGGAAGACTGGATCGAAGGGCTATTGCAAGCCGTAGCGCGCGGTCATCAAGTCCGCCACGGCTTCGATCTTCGAATTCAGCAGGTCCAGGGAGGTAATGCAGAGCGAGAGCAGGTCGTCGATCTGCGCGCGGTCGAAACGGCCGTTCGCGCCGGAGTCGTCCGCTTCGTCGTCGTCCTGCGCGCGCAGGATGAGCAGCAGCGAACCGACTCCCGAGGCAATGGAGCGCGAGAATTCCAATGCGTCGAGAAGCGGAAGCGCGTCGATCTTGTGCTCACGGGCGACTTCATAAACGGTCCTATCAAATCGCTTGTAAGTGCTTCCATTCCGTTTGCTAGTCAAGTCTTCCATGACACCGTCAGAGTTTCCGTGGCGTGCGGGATCGAGCTGCGGCTGACGTCCGGCCCCGGCGTTCGCCTGCGAGTCCGGCGCGAATGCATGGCATTCGGCGCGGCCGCGCGAGCGTTGTCTTTCCCACCGGACCTCAACGCGCTCGAGGATTTTTCAATACTGGGCGAAATATACCGATAAATAGATATCGCAAAAACACAATTGTGTTTTATCTATACATAATTGTGATCGAGAACCGGATTTTTTCCAGCCTATTGGCTCGCGGTTTGCATTTTGCAACCTTAAAGACACTTCTAGCAGCGTTCACTCCTTGCCGCTGCGAGACCGGATGAAGGTGTAGACCAGCGATTCCAGCAGCATCTTGTCGGCGGCGGAAAGCTGGCGGAACCGTGCATAGGGCACGGTCTGGAACGGCCATTCCGCCGGGGAGGCCGTGGCAGCGCGCCTGGCGGCCCGGGGCGCGGGCGCGGCGGGCTTGGCGGCGGCCGCGCCGATTTCCATGGGACCCTCGCCGCTGCTGAGCCACACGGCGGAAACGTTCAGGGCCTGGGCCAGCTTCATCAGCGCCGCGCCGGAAGGTATGGTCCGCTGCCCGCTTTCATAATTGCCGATGGCGCTTTGCGCCAGCCCGCTGGCGCCGGCCAGGGTTTTCTGGGTCCAGCCATAGCGCAGGCGTGCCTCGCGCACCCGTTTACCGAAATTCTTCACGGTCATCCTTTGGTAGGGCAACACGCTTCCGGGGCGGACAATCATTCCGCCGCCCCGGAAGTGGGCCGACGGCTGGCATTTTAAACAGCGGCCGCCATCTGGTGCACCGGGAAAAAGGGGGAAAACTCAGCGGATATGCCGCCATAAACCGCCGCTCAGGCGGAGGTTTTCCGGCGGTCCGCCCAGGTATTCGCGCAGGACGGCGAGATAGGCATGGCGCCAGCGCGTCGCATAGCGGCCGACGTCCTCGCCGGGTTCGGGGCGGGGCAGCATCTCCATGTGCAAGGCGATGCGGCCGTCTTTCCAGGCGGGCGCGTAGAAAAAGGACGGCGCGCCGGTGCGGAAGGCCGCGCGCGCGGCGAAGGACGAATAGGTGATCTCCTGGCCTTCGAAGGGGATGCGGGGCGCCGCCGGCGTGGGCGCGCCGTCCACCGCCAACCCCACCATATAGCCTTGCTGGAGCGCCTTGAAGCTGGCCTTGGCGACCTGGACTTCCGTTTGGTCGCTGGTGGAAATCAGCGAGGCGGCGTAGCCGGTGCGCGCCACGCTCGGCGTGGAGGCCAGCCAGCGCGCCCGGACGCCCAGCAGTTCCAGCACCATGGGGCCCGCGTACATGGGGCCGACGTGGGCCGTGGCCACGACGATGCCGCGGCCTTCGGCCAGCAAGGGCCGCAGGAAGGACTCCGCGGCGTCCAGGTCGTCCAGCAGGGCCATGGCTTCGTCGGCCCGGTCGTCGCGGCATTCCAGCCAATCCAGCATCAGGTGATCGACCAGGTTGCCCCAGCGCGCGGCACGCTCCCATTGCGCCCGGTCGGCGGAGCCGGCGCCGCGGCGCATTCCCCAGGCCCAGTCCAGCCGCGCCTGGGGAATGCGCACGCCGTCCGCGCGCCGCGCCAGGTCGTCCAGGCCTTGCCGGAAGCTGGCGGGCAGGGCCGCGGCGCGGCGCTGGATGAAGGCGTCGAACAGGGCGTCCGCCTCGGCGGCGCGGCCCGCCTGGGTCAGGGCGGCCGCCGCCTGGCGATGCCAGTCCAGCCGCCCGGGGACGGCGTGAACCAGCTTCAGGGTCTGCTCGGCCGCTTCGGCATGGCGGCCGGTATGGCGCAGCGCTCTCGCGTACAGGGCGCGGACGTGCTCCAGGCCCGGCTGCCGTTCGCAGACGCCGGCCAAGGCGTCGGCCGCCGCGTCGTAGCGGCCGGCGCGCAGCAAGGCCTCGCCGTACAAGGCGTTCAGGGACACGTCGTCCGGCGCCAGCCGCAAGCCGGCCTCCATATGGGCCAGGGCCTGCGCGTGGCGTTCCGCGGCGCCCGGGCCCGCCAGGCAGGCCTGGGCGAGCTGGGCGCGCAGGGCGGCGCCGTCCTGTCCGGCCGCCAACGCGGCCTGGCCGGCGGCGAGGGCCGTGGGCGCGTCGTCGACGGCCAGCAGGGCGCGCACCGCGGCGGCGGCCGTGCGCGCGTCGGCATAGCGCGCGGGATCCATGCCCCTGGCTACGCGCGCGGCGGCCTCGGCGTCGCCGGCGCGCAGGAGCGCGGTCAGCCAGATGCCGGCCTCGGCGGGCGCCTCCAGCGCCTGCCCGGCGGTGTCGCGCGCGATATCGCCCGCTTCCCGCGCGCGGCCGGCCATGAGGCGCAGCCGGATGCGGGCGGCGTGCAGGGCGGCGTCCGCGGGCTGGACGGCGGCGGCGAGGTCGATGTGCCCGATGGCCTCGTCCCAGCATTTCAGGCGGCCCAGCAGGCTGGCCAGGAGCCGGTGGTCGTCGGCCAGGGCGGGGTAGGCGCAAGCCAGTATCCGCAGCACCCGTATCGCGGCGTCCAGGGCGCCGTCGCGGATGAGCGGGCTCACGACGTGCCGCCGCAAGTCCGGGCGGCCCTGCGCGGCGCGCACCAGGTCCGGCGTCAGCATGGCGATCCCTTCCGCCTGGTCGCCCTGGTTGATGGCCTCGATGGCGCGCAGCAGCCGGGCGCGCGCCTGATGCGGCGCTTCCTGGCCGGCTGGTTCCGCATCGATCGCGGCATCCGGCGCGGCGGCCGTCCCGGTTTCAACCATGGCTCGCGCTCCCCGACAGCCCGCGCGCGAGGTTGACGACGAAGGCGAGAACCAGGCCGGCGGCCAGCGCTTCCAGGAGCAGGATGGGAATATCCGGGCTGCCGGGACGGATCTCGGGCACGGGATTGGCGATGACGCTCAGGTAGCGCTGCAGGCGCAGCGTGTCGGTAAAGGCCTGTTGGTAGTTCTGCCGCGCGGTCGCCAGGTTGGCGTCGGTGAAGGCCTGGGCGTTCTTCAGCGTCTCGTACGATTGCAGCGCGCTGGCCTCCGTGTCGCCCTGTCCGCTCATGCGGCCGCGCACGTCCCGCAGGCGTTGCGACAGCGCGGCGACCTGCATCTCGGCGGCCCGCAGCATCGGATGCCGCGGGTTGCCCATCGCCCGGATCTTGTCCAGGCTGACCCGCGCGGCGTTCAACTCCGCCTCGATCTGGCCGGCCAGGTTCAGCAGCATGGCGGCATTGGCGGCCGGATCGATGTCGCCGTGCGCGTGGCGCCATTCGGCCAGGGCCGCCAGGGCGTCCAGGTCCTGCCGCTGCGCCAGGTCCACCGCCTGCTTGCCGACGCGCAGCGCGTCGGCCACGCCCTTTTCGTCCATGCTGTGCACGAAGGACTGGGCCACCTCGATCAGCGCGTTCGAGATCAGGGCCGCGTCGGCGGACGAGAGCGCGCGCACCCGCACCACGTTGATCTGCTCGAGCATGTTGTACGAGGGGTCCACAGCATCCAGGTAGGCGCGATACAGGGTGTCCTCGTCGGCGTCGCGCGCCAGGCGGTTCAGCGGATCGAGGCCGGCATACGCCAGGCGCCCGCGCAGGTCGATCTTCCGGTCCAGTTGGCGCATGCAGTCGCGCGACTTGAGGAAATCGTTGACCGCCCAGCCGTCCACGAAACCGCCGGCCAGGGCCGATCCGTTGCCGGCGGCGGTCAGGCCGGTGGCGCCCGCCGGCGCGGCCGCCTGCGGCATGCTGGAGCGCACCGAGAAACGGGTCTCCGCGCCATAGCGCGGCGCCGCCACCAGGACGGCATAGATGCCCGCCAGAAGCACCGGCAGCAGGACCAGGGCAACGGTCAGCCAGCGGCCCCGCCGCCGCCGGCGCATGGCTTGCTCCCGTGCGCGGCGCCGCTGCGCCAGGTCGCCGTCGTCAGACGCCGAACTGTCCTCCGGCGTAGTCCTCGATGATGCCTTCTCCTCCCTGATCGGCGGATTCGCTTCGGGATTGCCGGGCGGGGAAGCGTCGTATGCAGCGGTCGAGGTCGGCGTCGACGCGGAAACCGTTTCGTTCATAAACTAGGCCTTTGATGCAGTAATCGGTCATCTGGTTCTGGCGGTACGTGGAAAGGATCAGCGTGCGGCCGACCAACCTTTCCTCGAACAAGCCCAGCCAGAGACGGGTGAAGCGGCAGGGTTCGAAAGGAATCGCGCCCTCGATGACGTAGATGTCGAAGGCGGGCAGCAGTCCCAGCGCGAAGGAAAATTCCTGCCGGACGAACAGGGGCCAGTGCTCCATGGAGCGGAACAGGTAGTCCGGATCGGTGAGCAGATCGGCCACGAATTCGACGCCGGGCCCGGTCTCCATGCCATAGATCCGGCAGACGAACTCGATCATGCGCAGGCCGGTGGCCCGGCCGCGAATGAAGCCCTGCCGGCCGATTGGCCAGGAAACCTGTCCTGTGTGATGCACCATGCCGCGGCGGGGCGGCCGCAGTCCGGTCAATACGTCGATGAGGGCGCGGTGCAACTCCGGGGTGCGCGACAGCAGGGCGTAGCGCCCGCGCGGCAGGTACAGGTCGGCGTCGTCCAGCAGCAGGCGAGGCATGCCGAAGATGCGCGGCGTATCGGTGACGGCGTTCAACTGGATCATGGCCGTTTCCTCACATGGGCTGGACGTTGCTGCGCACCGCGCGCTCGGCGGCGAGCGCCACCGCGCCCAGGAACACCAGCGAGGTCAGGAAATAGGACAGGCTCGCGTCGCTGGAGCGATAGCTCGTGAAATAGGCGGAACGCAGCAACTGCATGCCATGCGCGAAGGGCGACCACAGGAAAAGGCCCCGATATTGTTCCGGCAACTGCTCGGAAACGAAGAAGACGCCGGAAAACACCTGCAGGATGCGCTCGATCACCGGCGCGAAGCGGAGGAAGTAGGGCCACACGGTGGCGATGCTGCCGAACAGCACGCCGGTGCAGGCGCCGCCCACGCCCATCAGGACCACGAACAACAGGAAGCCGGCCCGGCTCGCCGGCAGCGTGACCAGCCCGAATCCGTATCCCGCGCCAAGCAGCACGGCGAAGACCAGCAGGTAGATGCACAGGTAGATCAGCGCCTGCGTCAGCGCCAGCGTGAGCGGGCTGACGGCTTCCAGGTTGATGAGGGAGCGCGCCGACACGTAGCTGGTGCTGCTGCGAAAGACGATCTGCCGGAACATGATCCACGTCGTGGCCCCCAGCAGCGAGAACGTCGCCACGTCCATGCCCAGGATGTAGTGGACGCCGGTGAGGAAATACAGCGAGGAGATCACGCTGAGCAGCACCGCCGGGCCGAGCAGGGCCCACAGCAGGGCGACGCGGCTTTCCCGGTGGATGACGTGCAATTGCAGGAGCAGCAGCGGAATCAAGGTGCGGGACAGCCGCGCGGACGGCGCGGCGCGCGCGGGAAGCTGGCGCGCGTGGATGCCGGCCAGGCGCCGGCGCAGGGCAGCCAGTTGCGGCGCCTCCTGCGCGGGCAGGTCCATTTCCAGCGCCACGTCCAGGCGCGACGCGCGCCGCCGCGCTTCGCGTTCCTCGACGACCTTGCGCAGGCGGGCGCGGCGCGCGTGGCCTTGCGTCAGCCGCTCGTTGATCTCGTCCAGTCCGGCGGGCGCGTAGCCGGCCGCATGCACGTCGATCTCCGCGCGGATGTCGTGTTCCACCTGGCGGATGACGGCGCCCAGTTGGCGGCGGTGGAAGTCGGCGGTCTCCTCGGCCGGGACCTCCCGTTCGATCCCCCGGGCCTGCCCGTCGCGCAGCGCCGCATAGACGGCGCGCCGCTCGGCCGCCGTCGCGCCCGGCGCGCGCGAGAGCGCGTCGAGCACCATGGACAGCGCGGCGCGCGCCGGCGCGGGGCTGTCCGCCACGGCCGCGGCCGCCAGCAGGAAGGCCTGCTCCGGCGCGGTCTGTTCGCGCGATCCGGCGGCGGCCGCCTCGCGCCGCTGCCGCCAATTCCTGATACGGTCTTCGTTCGACATGGGACGACGCTTACCGGCTCGCGGCATTGGTCACGCCCACCGCGGTGTTGCCGAACACGGACAGCACCTTCTGCACGCGGGTGAAGGGCGCGTCGGAGATGTAGATGGCGTCGCCGTCCTGCACGCTGAACATGCCGGCGTCGGCGATCTGCTCCGGCCGGGTGAAATCGAACTGGTAGACGGTGGGGCGGCCCGGCGCGTCCGGCGCGCCGCCGGCGGCGGCCTGCCGCAGCAGATAGACCGCGCGCGGCTGGGCCAGGCCGTCGTTCAGCCCGCGCGCGTCGCCCAGCGCGTCCATGACGCTGTAGTTGCGGCGCGTCAGCGGCAGGCGGTTCTGCGCGCCCGCGGCGCCCAGCACCGTCAGGTAGGACGACACCGCATGCGCGGTGACGACGTCCCCGGGACGCAGGGCGATGTCCTGATGCGGATCGTTATAGATATCGGACAGGCGCACCGTCCCGGACAGGCCGCCGCGGCGCACCGTGATGGCCAGTTGCTCGGGATTCTGCTGGTTGGGCGCGGCGGCGCCCAGCAGGCCGCTCAGTCTTTCGGTCCCCTGGTCTATGGGATAGGCGCCCGGCTTGGCGAGGTCTCCCTGCGCGGTGACGAGGCGGCCGCGGCGCTGCGTCGGCCGCACCGCGACATCGGAGCTGACGATCACGCCGCGCAGCTTCTGCATGATCTCGTCGCGGACCTCGGCCGGCGTCCGGCCGGCGGCGCGCACCTTGCCGATGTAGGGAATATGGATCCAGCCCGCGCGGTCGACCCGCTGCTCGCCCAGGTCGGAGGCGCCGTTGGGACTGGCGGGGAACATGCCCAGGCCGTCGTTTTCCCAAATGATGATATCGACGCCGTCGCCGGCCGCGAGCGCTTCGTAGTTCAGCGGCGCGGCCTGGCCGAACGCGGGCGGGAAGGTGGCGCGCGCCGCGCTGCGCGTGGCCGCGGCCACCTGCGAGGTGACCGGCACCAGAAGGATGTCGTCGCGCTGCGCGGCGTCCGCGATCTCGCCTTCGTACGGGCCGCTGCGCGGCAACTGGCAGCCTTGCAGCGACAGCACGGCGGCGAGAGCCAGGCCGGCGCGCGCCGGCCATGGCAAAAAACGGAACAAGGTCATGGTCTTGCGGATCCTCGTGAAACAGAAGCGGCGGGCCGGGTCACGCCCAGGCGCGCCGCGGCCGGGCATTGCGGTCAGGCAGCCGCGGCGATGGGGCGGGTGGACGATTCCTCGTTGGCGCCCTCGTGCACGTCCACCATGCACAGGCCGATGAAGGCGTCGATCATGGCTTCCACGGAGAACAGCGAACGCGCATGCTGCCTGCCGAGCTCGATCAGGGTGGGGTCCTCGCGCGCCTTGCCGGCGAGCGAGGCGATCTTCTCGCACGCATCCTCCAGGTCCGGGTGCTCGGCGCTCTTGAGCAGATGGCCGGTCACGCCGTCGATGAAGCATTCGCCCGCGCCGCCGGCCGGCGTCGACACCGTGCACACGCCCAGGGCCTGGGCCTCGATCAGCACGTTGGGCAGGCCCTCGAAGCCGGACAGCAGCACCTTGACGTTCATCCTGGCGTACCAGAAGCCGACCCTGGACGTATGGCCGGCCAGCAACAACCGGTCCGCGATGCCCAGTTTCTCGGCCAGTTCGCGCGTTTGCTCGTGCAGGCGGCCGTTGCCGACGATGACGAAGCGCGCGCCCGGCCGCTTCTGCAAGTAGCGATGGGCCATGCGGATCCAGACGAGCGGCCGCTTGTCCGGCTCCAGCCGGAAGACGCCGCCTATGGTTTCCGTGGCGCCTTGCGTGGCTTGCTCGAACCCGGCCCACTTGCGCTCGTCGTCTTCCGTTCCGTCCGTCGCGATTTCCGGCACGCCGTTGTACAGGATGTGGAAACGCGCCAGCGGCAGGTCCAGCCACTTCGCGTATTCCCGGGCCGCGGCCTTGCTGTTGCTCGCGAACAGGACCCCCGGCACCTCGGCCAGCGCGCGGTACAGCACCGCGTATTCGGGACGGGCCCGCGTCTTGCGGATATTCGGCGGCAGGCCGCGAAAAACCAGATGGATCACGGGCACGCCGGCGATCAGCGCGGCCAGCGCGCCGAACAGGCAAGTGCCGTCCTGCCACAGGCTGACGACGTCGAACTTGCGCTCGCGCAGGTAAGGGCACAGGCGGGTGACGCCATAGTGCACCTGCGGCGGCAGGCGCTCGAGCAGCCGCAGCAGGTCGGGCTCCTCGATCGCCTGGCGCGCGGCGGGCACCGGCGGCATGTGGTTGATTTCCTTGACGCGCACGCCGGCCTCGACCAGGTCGCCCAGGAAGAAATCCATGCGCTGGCCGCGCGCGGCGCTGTCGGCGTCCGTGTGCTGCTTCACCAGCACCTCCACCGCGCAAGGCACCGGCCGGCCGCTGCGCGTGCTTTCCTGGCCGCTGGCCCGCAGGCCGCGCAGCTTGCAGGCAAGCCGGCTCAACTGGCGTTCGGCGCCGCCTGCCCCCAGGTTGCCGGTGACCAGCGCCACGCGCTTGGGCTCGTCGCTGGGCCGGGGAACGTCGCGATCGCGGAAATGCAGGATCGCGTGCTTCATCGCGATGACCTTGACGTCCTCGCCGCGCAGCGCATGCAGCGGTTCGCGCCGGCGGTAGAAATCGTAGTCGTCCATCAGGGTGGCGACCAGCTCGGCCGCCTTGCTGCCCGGCGTCACGCTGTCCACCGCCGGGCCCAGCACGTCCACCGCGTCGGCCAGCAGGCCGCGCTTGTGCAGGGACTTGGCGTAGGAGATGCGAACCTCGCGTCGGTCCTCCCGGCGCAGCAGGTCCTGGAAGATGGCGTCCGCCTGCGCGAACTCCTTCACGTCCGCCAGGAGTTCGGCGCGTATCAGTTCCGCCGCCGGATCGTCGGGCGCGGGCGGCATGTGCCGTTCGATGGCCCGCAGGGTCTCGTCGTGGTCGCGCATCCGCGCAAGGTGGCGCACGTAGTAGCGGACGATGCGCGTGTCGCCGGGATGGTCGGCCAGCAAGGCTTCCCACTGCGGCGCCAGCGCCGGCTGCCTGGCGCGGTCGCGCAGGCGCAGCATCGACAGGCGCACGGCGGCGTCCCGCGGATAGTGGGCGGCCAGCGTCTCGGCCTGTTCCATGGCTTGCAGCGCCGCGGCCGTGCTGCTCGCGGCGCCGACCAGCCGGTCCAGCGCCGCGAGCACCTCGGGCAGGGGCGGGCAGGGCGGCGCGGCGGCGGCGGGCGGCTTGCGCCGCTGGCGCGGCGCGCGCGGGGCAGGGGGAGATGAAGCCGGATCGCCGGCGGCGGCCGTCCGGCCGCGACGTGTTTCGCTGCTCGTACCCATGGTCTGTGGTTCATTCATCCGAAGATTGCGCGCCCCTCTCGGGCGCGCGGGCGGTGCCGCATCGCGGCTTCAGGCGGCCTTGCGCTTTTGCGCGCGGTCGATCCACAACAGGCATTTCTGGATGTTGACGTCGACCAGCTTCGGATCGCCGACCTTTTCCCGCAGGGCGCGCCAGTACGGCAGGGCGTCCGAGAATCGGTGCATGCGCATGGCGCCCACGGCCGCGGCCTTCAGGCCGACTTCGTCCTGCGGATTCAGGCGCAGAATGGCTTCGCCCAGGCGCAGGCGTTCGGCGGCGGCCTCGGCGGCGAGGTCCTTGACCTGGGAGCGCAAGGCCCCCAGCACCCGCTTCATTTCCGAGCGCGCGGCCTGGTTGTCCGGATTGACCTCCGCGACCTGGGCGAGCAGCGCCCAGGCCTTGTCGTGCGACCCCTCGGCCAGCAGCGCGCGGGCGCCGCGGATGGCGCGGGTCTCCAGCTTGGCGAGTTGGCGGGCCGCTTCGTCGCGCGCCCACGTCTCCTCGGGCTGGTCCAGCAGGATCTCGCGATAGGCGGCCAGCGCCTCGATGTAGTGCTCGCTGCGGGCGGCCACGCGCGCCAGTTGTATCTTGGTGGAGACCGGCGCGCCTTCCTCCTCGGCGGCGCGCTTCAGGTGCGCCAGGGCGGTCGGCGTGTCGCCGACGGCGTCCGCGGCGCGGCCCAGGAAATGGTCCAGCTCGGGGAAGGTGAGAAGCGTGTCGCGCGCGATGCCGGTGATGCGGATGGCGCCTTCATAGTCCTTCTCGACGAAGGACTGCCGCACCTCGCGCCGCATCTTCTGTTCCAGCGCGCGGCGGCTGCGGATCAGCGGATTCCCGCTGGGGCGGATCTGCCAACGCGCCTGCAGGTTGTCGGCGGCCTCCAGCAGCTTGTCCGCCATGAGGGCGGCCATGCCCTGTTGCAGCCAGGCGTTGGCGCGCTTCTCCGTCCATGCGGCGCTCTTGGGGGCCTTGCTGTGCGTCACGCCGTTGCCCGCGGCGAGCACCGCCGCCGGCGTGGCGAAGCCGGCATCGGCGGCCATGTTGGCGAGCTCGATGGCGGCGCTCTCGGCCAGGCCCGTGGCGCCGCGCGCCAGCTCCAGGAGCCGGGCACGGTCGCGCAGGCCGATGTGATGTTTCCATAGCGTGACGAGGCTGCCGGCGTGGGCAGGCAGGATCTCCAGCACTTCGGCGGCCCAGCCCGCCCTGGCTTCATCGTCTCCCGCCAACAGCTCCAGGATCGCGTCGGCCGCCTCGGCCTTGTGCTCGGTGAGGCGGAAGACCCGTTTCCAGTCGGCCAGGGCGGCCTCGCGATCCTGCATGCGGGTGGCAGCCACCGCGCTTATGCGCATGATCTCGGGCGTCTCGGTCTCGTCGGAAAGCAGCGCCGCCGCGAGCCGCCGCGCCTGCGCGTACTCGCCGGTGCCGAAGTAGGCGCGCATGAGCAGGGTGTCGGCCTTTTCGCTCGGTCCCAGTTCGGCGCGGGCCGATTCGAGGTTGCCGGTGGCGCCGGCGTAGTCGCCGAGCTCGTACTGCATGCGGCCCAGCAGCAGGCGGTAGTCGGATCGCGCGGGCTCGCGCCGCAGCGCCTCGTGGATGCGCTGCGAGGCTTCCAGGAAGCGGCCGGCGTCCCAGGCGGCCTCGATCTCGATAAGCTCGTCGTGCCGCCGCGCGCTCGCCAGCGTCGACGCCTCGTCGGCGACGGCGGCCGCCGCCCTGGTGCGGACGAAGCGCTTGAACAGGTCGGCGCAAATGCGTTCGGCGAACAGCGGCGTGTAATGCGCCAGGTCCAGGCCGTCGTTCTCCATGGCCGTCATCTGGCTGGTTTCGCGCATGAGCGCGGTCGGGTCGTAGCAAGGCGCGCCCAGGCCCTTGGCGATGTCGCGCACGGTCTGGATCAGGCGCTGGCGCGAGGCGATCGGCGTGCCGTCCGGCGTGTTGGCGTTGACGTGCGTGACGAACACCACCTTGTCCTTGCCCAGCAACTCGACCATCCTCGCCATTTCGCTTTCGATTTCGCCGTCTTCCAGCTCGCGTCTTTCGATGCGGGCCAGGAGGTCGGCGTCGGCGGCGGCCAGTTTGCGGAAATACGCATCCTGCTCCAGCAGCTTGCGCCGTTCGGCGAGATGTTGCGGGGCGGCGAGCGACCAGAACATCCTGGCGCGCGCCCGGTCGGCGAAGAAATCGCTGTAGTGGCGGATCGCGTAGTTGGACTGGATGGGATGGCCGTCGACGGACAGGAGCTTGCGCGACGATATCTCGATGAAATACATGTCGGCCGGCACGTGGGCCTTCTTGCTGAACGCCGGCGGAGTGCTGGGGCGGAAGACGAGCGTCTGGACATCGGCGGGAATCTTGCGCTTGCCGAGCATGAATTCGATCTGCTGCACGGCCTCCGAGCTGGTGTGGACGAAACCGTAGTTGCGCCCGAGCGACAGGGTGAACGGATAGTGCCCCACGCCCGCGCGCAGGGGCGTATGGATGCGGCAAGTTCCTATGGGGGCGATCGTCAATTCGGTCATGGTTTCCTGCAAGGTGGGACAGAAGGAGGCCCGGACTTTCCCGGCGCCGGCCAGGCCGGCGCCGACGGGATAGCGGCGTTCGCGCCAGGCGCGCCGGAGGCTCCGCGAAAGACATGTCTCAAAAGAGAAATCTCAAATGACAAATCTCGGAAGACAAATCTCGAAAGACACTTTTTAAAAACACAATCGTGTTTGATGATTAAACACAATCGTGTATTGTTCCGCAATGCGGTAGTTGAAGATAAATGTGTCTTTTCTTTTTCTTCATAGTGCAATGGAAGGCCGGCCCAGGCCGGCGCGCATCGCTGTTCTCGATTTCCTTCCGCCTATCATTTTTTTCTCTCGACAGAGGGTTGGTTCATGTTGCGACTTGAAGATGTAAAGCTCGGTGTAGTGGGTCTGGGTTATGTGGGATTGCCCTTGGCCGTGGAATTCGGCAAGAAACGTCCCGTCATCGGATTCGACATCGATACACAACGGATACGCGAGTTGAAGGAAGGCCACGATCACACCCTGGAGGTGGCCGCGAGCGAACTGGCCGAGGCCGCGCACCTCGGCTATACCGACGACAGGGAGACGCTGGGGCGCGCCAACGTGTTCATCGTCACGGTGCCGACGCCCATCGACGCCTACAAGCGGCCCGACCTGACGCCGCTGGTGCGGGCCAGCGAAACCCTGGGCGCCGTGCTCAAGCGCGGAGACGTGGTGATCTACGAATCCACGGTGTATCCGGGCGCGACGGAAGAGGATTGCGTGCCCATCCTGGAACGTGTGTCCGGCCTCGTGTTCAATCGCGATTTCTTCGTGGGCTACAGTCCGGAGCGCATCAATCCGGGAGACAAGGCGCACCGGGTGAGCACGATCAAGAAAGTGACGTCGGGCTCCACGCCGGAAACCGCGGAACTCGTCGACGCGCTATATCGGGAAATCATCGTCGCCGGCACGCACAAGGCGGCTTCGATCCGCGTGGCCGAGGCGGCGAAAGTGATCGAGAATACGCAGCGCGACGTGAACATCGCGCTGGTCAACGAACTCGCGCTCATTTTCAACAAGATGGGCATCGATACCGAGGCGGTGCTGGAGGCCGCCGGCACCAAGTGGAACTTCCTGCCGTTTCGCCCGGGGCTGGTGGGCGGACACTGCATCGGCGTCGATCCTTATTACCTCACGCACAAGGCGCAGGCCATCGGCTACCAGCCGGAAATCATCCTGGCGGGACGGCGGCTGAACGACGGCATGGGCAGCTACGTGGTGGCGCAACTGGTCAAGGCGATGACGCGGCGGCGCATCCACGTGCAGGGGGCCAAGGTGCTGGTGCTGGGCCTGGCGTTCAAGGAGAACTGCCCGGACCTGCGCAATACGCGGGTCGCCGACATCATCTCGGAACTGGCGGAATACAACGTCGACGTCGATGTGTTCGATCCCTGGGTGGATGCCGCCGAGGCGTCGGCGGAATACGGCGTCAAGCTGGTCTCCGAACCGCGCAACGGCGATTACGACGGCATCATCCTGGCGGTCGCCCACGCGCAGTTCGCCGAGATGGGAGCAGAGCGCATCCGCGGTTTCGGCCGTGCGGATCACGTGCTCTATGACCTGAAGTACGTGCTGAAACCCCATGAGGCCGACTTGCGCTTGTAGAGGCATGGTGGAGCTGACCTTCCTGATGCTGAGCGATGCGTCTTCCGACGCCGCGCGCGACCTGCTGCGGCTGCGCGACCTGGCGGTGGCGTCCGGGCTGCGCGCCAGGGTCTCGACCAATCCGCTGGCGTTCGCGGAAACGCGGCCCGCCGGCGGCGTCGCCGTCGCCGTCATCGACGGCCTGGGCGCCTCGGGCTACGACGTGCCGTGGCTGGTGGGCGTCCTGCGCTGCCTGCCCCGGATGGCGATCATCATGCTGGCGCCCGACACCAGCGCCGCGCGCAGCCAGGCCCTGCTGGCCGGCGCCGACCTGTGCCTGTCGATTCCCGTCGACGGCGCGGAATTCCGGGCCGCGGTGTGCGCGGTGACGCGCCGGATAGCGGTCCAGCCGGGCGCGCCGGCGGCCTTGGACGAGGCGATCGCCTTCGGCCCCGGCGCGGCGGCGCTGGAAACCGGTCTCGCATTCCGGGCGGCGCCGGCGGACGCCGCCGCCATGGCGCCGCCGGCCGTGGCCGGCGAGCCGAGCGCGGACGAAGGCATGCCGGCGGGCGCCAGGAAGCCCTGGCGGCTGGTCAGCAGGGGATGGACGCTGCTGAGCCCGCAGGGACACCGCATCGACCTGACCGCCACCGAACGCGGCCTGCTGCGGCATCTTTTCCTGGCGCCGCGCGCCATCGTGAGCCATCAGGACCTGGTGAACAGGAATGTCGCCTTCACCCGGCCCGCCAACGAGGGCCGCAGGACCCCGCTGGCAGGCGTCGTCAGCCGGTTGAAGAAGAAGTGCAGGGAGGTGGGCGTCAGCCTGCCCATCCTTTCCTCCCGGGGCAGGGGCTACCGGTTCGCGGAGGACTGCGTCATCGGCGAGTGAGTTATCGGCGAATGAGTCATCGGCGAGTGAGGCGGGCGGGGGACGCCCCGGTGGGAGCGGTCCGAGGGTCGTCCTTCAGGCAGGCCGCGATGAACGGCGCCGTGACGCTGCCCTTGCGCCGCGCCACCGCATCCGGCGGTCCTTCCGCCACGATGCGGCCGCCCTTGGCGCCCGCGCCCGGCCCCACGTCGATGACCCAATCCGCCTGCGCCACCACCCGCATGTCGTGTTCGATCGTCACCACGGTATTGCCCATGTCGACCAGACGCTGCAACTGCACCAGCAGGCGATCCACGTCCAGGGGATGCAATCCGGTGGTCGGCTCGTCCAGGACGTACAGGCTGTGGCCGCGCTGGCTGCGCTGCAGTTCGGTGGCCAGCTTGATGCGCTGGGCCTCGCCGCCGGACAGTTCGGTGGCGGGCTGGCCCAGGCGCAGGTAGCCCAGGCCGATCTCGCGCAGCAGCCGCAGCGGACGCAGGACCGGTTCTTCGCCGGCGAAGAAATCGCAGGCTTCCTCCACCGTCAGGCGCAAGACCTCGGCGATGTTGCGTCCATTCCAGCGGACCTTGAGCGTGGCCTCGTTGTAGCGGGCGCCATGGCAGGCCGGGCAGGGCGCGTACACGCTGGGCATGAACAGCAGCTCCACGCTGACGAAGCCTTCGCCCTCGCACGTGGCGCAGCGCCCCTTGGCCACGTTGAAGGAGAAGCGCCCGGCGTCGTAGCGCCGGCGGCGCGCGTCGGGCGTGGCGGCGAACAGCTTGCGCACATGGTCGAACAGGCCCGTGTAGGTCGCCAGGTTCGAGCGCGGCGTGCGGCCGATCGGCTTCTGGTCCACCTGCACCAGCCGCTGGACGGCGTCGACGTCGCCCGCCAAATGGCCCTGCGTGGTCTCGATCACCGGCGGCTCGTCGGACGCGCCTTCGGCGGCCTCGTCCTCGGGCTCGTGGCCCAGGTGCAGCAGCATCAGTTCCGGCAGGGCCTGCGCGACGAGGCTGGACTTGCCGGAACCGGAGATGCCGGTGACCGCCGTCAGCACGCCCAGCGGGATGCGCGCGTCGACGCCATGCAGGTTATGGCGGTGTATCCCCTTGAGCTCCAGCCAGCCGGAAGGCGTGCGCCCGACACTCGGCGGCAGGGGAATCTCGCCGAACAGATAGCGTCCGGTGCGGGACTCGGCGATGCCGCGCAAGCCCTCCGGCGCGCCGCTGTAGAGGATGCGGCCGCCGCGCTCGCCGGCCTCGGGACCGACGTCCACCAGCCACTGCGCGCGCCGCATCAGCTCGATGTCGTGCTCCACCACGAACACCGAGTTGCCCGCGTCGCGCAGGCGATCGAGGGCGTCGTACAGGGCCTGGCTGTCGGACGGATGCAGACCCGCGGACGGCTCGTCCAGGACATAGATCACGCCGAACAGCATGGCGCTGAGCTGGGTCGCCAGCCGCAGCCGTTGCAGTTCGCCGCTCGACAAGGTCGGCGTCGCGCGGTCCAGCGTCAGGTAGCCCAGCCCCAGTTGCCGCAACGGGCGCAGCCTGGCCACCACGCCTTCGGCCAGGCGTTGCGCCGCCAGGCGCTTTTCCTCCGAAAGCGCGGAGGTGCGGCGCACGTCGGGCGATGCGGCATGGACGGCACGGCGGGAGGCGGCGCGTTCGGCGCGGTCGCGCCGGGTCGCCGCCTCGTTCGTCCCCGCGCCGGCGGCGTGCGCGCGGAAATCGCCCTGCGCGATGGGTTCTAGCAGCGCCGCCGCGCGGTCCACCGGCATGCGCATGAACTCGCCGATGTCCACGCCGGCGAAGGTGACCGACAAGGCCTCTGGCTTGAGCCGCTTGCCATGGCAGGCGGGGCAGGGCCGCCCCTCCATGTAGCGGGACACCCGCTTGCGCATCAGCGCGCTCTGCGTATTGGCGAAGGTGTGCAGGATGTAGCGGCGCGCGCCGGTAAAGGTGCCCATGTAGCTGGGCGCCAGCTTGCGCTTGAGCGCGGCGCGCGTCTCGGCGGGGGTGAAGCCGGCATACACCGGTGCGGTGGGCGTTTCCTCGGTGAACAGTATCCAGTCGCGATCCTTTCGGGGCAGGTCTTTCCACGGGATGTCCACGTCGTATCCCAGCGTGACCAGGATGTCGCGCAGGTTCTGCCCGTGCCAGGCCGGCGGCCATGCGGCGATCGCCCGCTCGCGGATGGTCAGCGAGGGATCCGGCACCATGCTGGCCTCGGTCACCTCATAGATATGGCCCAGGCCATGGCAGGCCGGACAGGCGCCTTGCGGCGTGTTCGGGGAGAAGTCCTCGGCGTACAGCATCGGCTGGTCCGCCGGATAGGCGCCCGCGCGGGAATACATCATCCGCACCAGGCTGGACAGCGTCGTCACGCTGCCCACGGACGAGCGCGCGTTGCTGGCGCCGCGTTGCTGCTGCAAGGCCACCGCGGGCGGCAGGCCGTCGATGGCGTCGACGTCGGGCATGCCCACCTGGTCGATCAGGCGCCGCGCATACGGCGCCACCGATTCGAAATAGCGCCGCTGCGCTTCCGCGTAGATGGTGCTGAAGGCCAGCGAGGACTTGCCCGAACCGGACACGCCGGAGAACACCACCAGCGCGTTGCGGGGGATATCGATGTCCACGTCCTTGAGATTATGTTCGCGCGCGCCGCGCACGCTGACGAAGCCGGCCGCCGGGGCGCTCGAAGCGGCCGGGGTGGTGGTCGCGGGGGAAGATGGGCGGCGGGCTGCGGGCATTCGGTCTCCTGTGTCAGGCTTGGGCGTCGGGCTTACGTGTCTGGCTTAGGTGTCAGGCTTGCACACCGCAAGTCTCGCACAGCAAGCCAGGTGCCGCGTCCGCCGTCGGGCGGCATGGCCTGGCATATCATCCACGGACGCGGCAACCGCCGCAAGCGGCCGAAGCTCAGCAAACGCAGCCGACGGCGCGTTCCCAGGTCTCTTGCGCGCCGGTGTCCTCGATCGCCGCCGGCATCGCGGGATCGGGGCTGAAGACCGTCAAGCCCTTCACGCCGGCGCGCCAGGCCTGGAAATAGATCGAGCTGACGTCGCCCGGCGTGCTCTCGGCGGGCAAGGGAACATGCTTGGAGATGGAGGCGTCCACCCACGGCTGCAGCGCGGCGACCATGGCGACGTGGGCGGCGGGCGATATCTCGGCCGCCCGCTGGAAATACGCGGGCAAGGGCGCGTTCTCGCCCTTGAGGCGCCGCCACAGGCGCCACGCCGCATTGTCGGCTTCCACCCGTGCCACGTCCCCCTCGGGCAGGCATACGTGCCGCGAGGTCCGCCAGGCGGAGACGGGTTCGATACCCGGCGAACAATTGCCGAAGAAGGCGACGCTGACGCTGCCCGCGGGCGCGAACGACAGCAAATGGCTGTTGCGCAAGCCATGGCGCCGGATGGCCTCCGTCACGCGAGGCGCGAACCGCGGATGCAAGGCGGCGGCGGTCTCGTCGAGGTAGAAATCCTGCCGGTACAGGGGAAAGGCGCCGCGCTCGCCAGCCAGTTCCGCCGAGGCGAGATAGGCATGGTCGCGCAGGCCGCCGGCGATCTCGACGGCGAGGGCGCGGCCTTCCTGGCTGTCGTAGCGCAGCCCCATCATGGCCAGGGCATCGGCCAGGCCGGTGACGCCGCAACCGATGCGCCGCTTGGTCTTCGCCTCCGCGGCCTGCTCCTGCAAGGGCCAGCGCGTCAGGTCCAGCACGTTGTCCAGCATGCGCACCTGGACGCGCACGCGCGCGCCCAACTCCTCGAAATCGAAAGCCGGCGCCCCGCCGTGCCCGAAAGGATGGCGAACCAGGCCCGCGAGGTTGATCGGTCCGAGCACGCAGGCGCCATAAGCGGGAAGGGGCTGTTCCCCACAGGGATTGGTCGCCGACAAGGTCTCCACCCCGCGCAGCGGATTGCCTTCGTTGATGGTGTCGATGAAAAGCACGCCCGGCGCCGCGCTGCGGCAGACGGCGCCCGTCAGCGCGTCCCAGAGCTGCCGCGCGGGCAAGGCGCCATAGCGCCACCGGCCGTCCTCGCCCCGGGCGGATTGCCGCTTCGCCGTCGCGCGCGCGGGTT
This sequence comes from Bordetella genomosp. 10, assembly GCF_002261225.1. Taxonomy (NCBI): domain Bacteria; kingdom Pseudomonadati; phylum Pseudomonadota; class Betaproteobacteria; order Burkholderiales; family Alcaligenaceae; genus Bordetella; species Bordetella genomosp. 10. The sequence continues at coordinate 1,283,386 of NZ_NEVM01000002.1, read as the reverse complement.
CGGCCCGATGGGAAAGCGTCCAGAGTTCGTCCCGTTGCACCGCCTCCATGAAGGCATTGCCCACGGCGACGGCCAGATTGAACGTGGGCCAACGCCTGCGTCCTTCCTTCGCGGCGATGAATTCGAGGATATCGGGATGATCGCAGGCCAGCACGCCCATCTGCGCGGCCGGGCGGCCTATCATCGTGTGCTGGTTGCGGCAGATCCTGTCGTAGCGGTCGATCACCGCGCAGACGCCGCCGCCCGTGGAAGAGGCCGGCGGTATCGGCGTGAAGTCATAGCCCACGCCGCCGCCCATGTTCATGGTGCGCACCGCGCGCGACAGCGCCGCGTCCACGCCGTAGGGCCACCCGAGCACCGGCTCCATGGCGGCCTGGACGAAGCAATTGACCATGGTGGCATCGTCGCCGGCGGCCGCGCCGGCGTTCGCCATGATGCGGCCCGCGCCGATGCCGCCCTTCATGAAGTTTTCCAGGAAGAGGGCGGCGTAGCGATGGCGGTCCGCCGCGCGCTCGCGCGCCGCCAGCGCCGTGGCGACGCGGAGAAAGGTGTCGCGGCGCGTCGCTTCGCCGTCGCGCGCATAGCGGTTGGCGAAGACGACGTCGGAAATATCGGGAGCGAATGACATCGGCAGTCCTGCGCAAGGTTTCCATCGACGCCGTCGCGGGCATACGCGCCGATGCGCCGGCGACGGCGGTATCGGCGGAGGCGGCGGCAACGTTTCCAGCGGGGCACGTCCTGGGTGTAACAGCGGGCCCGCGAGAACCGCTTGATTTGGGTCAAACGGGTCAAACCGCTGGGTCAAACCGCCGGCCAGCAAGAAAGCGGCCGCGGGCTGCCCCGGCTTCCGTTTTTCCCCCATACCGGCGGCGGGCGGCCGGATGGCTGCTGACGGATTAGTCCCCGATCGATGTCCCGGGCATGGGGACGCATGGAGGACGTATGGAGATGCGGGCCGGCTCTTCTGTTTGCGCAAGATCAAATCGGCGGCGCGCGCCGGGCGTACGATGATTGAAGAACGCGGCCTTCCAGAGTCGGCGGGCCGTCCCCGGCGCACCCCGCGCGCCGAAGGAATTTCGCCCTGGGTCCACGCACCTGATCTCGGAGGTCAGCCATGTTCAAGAGAATCGCAGTCCATATCGACAAAGATCCCGCCTGCGAAGGGCGTGTCGCCACCGCGATGGCGCTGGCCCAGACGTACACGGCGCATATCGTCGGCATCTACGTCCAGGATCCGCCATACAACTACGCTTACGGCGAGGCCGTCATTCCGTCGGCCATCCTGGAAGTGCAGCAGCAGCAGATCGCCGACGAACGGCACAAGTGCAGCCAGGAGTTCTGCCATCTGACCGCCTCCGCCGGCCTGGGCAAGTCCTGGATCGCCGTGGAAGGGCTGCGCGAGGAAGAGCTCGCCTTGCAGGCCCGGTGTAGCGACCTGCTCATCCTGAGTCAGGCCGATTTGCAGACGCATCGCTCCTCCATCGAACCCTACCAGTTGGAGTCCGTCATCATGACGGCTGGCCGGCCGGTGCTCGTCGTTCCCTACGAGGGCAAGCTGACGCAGCCCGTCGAGCGGGTGCTGATTTGCTGGGACCGCGGCCGCGAATCCGCCCGCGCCATCGCCGACGCCGCGCCTTTCCTTTCCCGGGCCAAGGAAATCGCCGTCCTGACGGTCGACGAAGCGCCCGCCGCGGCGCCGCGCATCCGCAATACCATGCACGGACTGGACGATTATCTGCGCGCGCACGGCTACGTCGAGGCCAAGCCGGTGTCGTCTTCCTCCAAGGGCATCGGCATCGGCAACGCCATCCTCAACACCGCCTCGGACTGCGGCGCGGACCTGATCGTGATGGGGCTGTACGGCCATAGCCGGGCCCGCGAATGGATGCTGGGCGGGGCGTCGCGCGAGATGTTGGAGAGCATGACCGCCCCGGTCCTGTTCTCGCACTGACGGCGGCGAGGCCGCCGGCCACGTTGGAGCAGCCGCGTATGGAAGCGATGGCATTGCACGCGCACGGGCAGCCGCTGCAGCGGGAAACCCGCCCCACGCCCGAACCCGGGCCGGGCCAGGTCCGCATCGAGGTCGAGGCGTGCGGCGTGTGCCGCACGGACCTGCACGTCGTGGATGGCGAATTGCCCGATGCGCCGCTGCCCATCATTCCCGGCCACGAGATCGTCGGCATCGTGGAGGCCCTGGGAGAGGGCGTCACCCAGGTGGCGCGGGGAGCCCGCGTCGGCGTCGCCTGGCTTGCCCGGACCTGCGGACATTGCAGCTACTGCCTGGAGGGCCGGGAGAATCTTTGCGACGCGGCATTGTTCACCGGCTATACCCGCGACGGCGGCTACGCCACGCACGTCATCGCGGAGGCGGACTATGTCTTCCCCCTACAGGCTGAACAGGAAAGCCCCGCTTCCGTCGCGCCGCTCCTGTGCGCCGGCCTGATCGGCTGGCGCTGCCTGTGCGCCGCGGGCAACGCGCGGCGCATCGGCTTGTACGGATTCGGCGCCGCCGCCCATATCCTGGCCCAGGTCTGCCGCTGGGAAGGGCGCACGGTCCATGCCTTCACCCGGCCGGGCGACGCCGCGGCGCAGGCATTGGCGCTGTCCCTGGGCGCGGCATGGGCAGGCGGCTCCGACCAGTTGCCGGACGAACCGCTGGACGCGGCCATCCTTTTCGCGCCGGTCGGCGCCCTGGTGCCGGCCGCGCTGCGGGCGGTGCGCAAGGGCGGGACCGTCGTCTGCGGCGGCATCCACATGAGCGACATCCCGGCCTTTCCCTACAGCCTGCTGTGGGAAGAACGGCGCATCGTCTCCGTGGCGAACCTGACCCGCCAGGACGGCCACGGTTTTCTCGACATCGTGCCGCCCGCGCACATCCATACCCACACCACGCAATATGCCCTGGCGGACGCGAACCGCGCCTTGGCGGATCTGCGGGAGGGGCGGCTGGTAGGCGCCGCCGTATTGATTCCTTGACCTGACCGCGGGGCAGGGCAACGCCGTCGCCGCGGCAGGCGCATGTATGTGTACGCGTATTCAGGTGGCTTCGAGCGCCGCGCCCTGTTCCCCCTGACAGGGTGGGGACACGCAGTCTTCATGGGAAGCGATGCGGCGCAGGGTGCGCGGGTGGACGGAATATGCCGCCGCCACATTTTCCAGGGAAGAGGACTTCAGCGCCTGCAAGGCCTCGATGCATTGCTCGGGCGTGAGCGAGCGGCGCCGGCCGACGTGCCGTCCCCGCGCTTTCGCCGCGGCCATGCCGGCGCGCGTGCGCTCGCTGATCAGCGCGCGTTCGAACTCGGCCAACGCCGCCATCATGTGGAAGATGAGCACGCCGCCCGAATTCGAGGTGTCTATATTTTCAGTCAGCGACACGAACTGGATGTTCTTCCTGCCGAGCTTGTCGATGAGATCGACCAGGTAGCGCAAGGAGCGGCCGAGCCGATCCAGCCGCCATACGACCAGCGTGCTGCCCGGACTCAAGGTCCTGAGCAAGGCGTCCAGTCCCGGACGGGATGAGGTCGAGCCGGAGATGCCTTTATCGGTGTAGATCCGATCGCAGTTCGCGCGCTTCAGGGCGGCGATCTGCAAATCCAGATTCTGGTCTTCCGTGGATACTCTCGCATATCCCAGTGTCTTGCCTGTCATTGTCTGCATGTGTTTGGTTGCCGTATCAGCCTAACCGCCACACAGTCAACGGAATCGCACAATCGATTCCTGGGGCAAAAACCGGGAAAACATAGGGCTAGAGGGCACCCGCGGCGCACTCCTGCCGTATCCCAAAGGGCGGGCGTGTTGCGATTCCTCCGGTGGCTTTGGCTTCCGAAAAACTGTCCTTCGTGAATCCGCCAACCACCATTTCCCTTAATGTGCCATCAGGCATGTGTAGCAAAGATTGACAAAAAGGACCCCTTTTGCCGGAGAGGATACCGCAATGCGTCCTTGCATATAGGTACGAAAGCCGAGCCGGAATTTGATATTGTGCGCATCGTGACAGAAGGGGTCCCTTTTGTCGCCCGCGCGGGCAACGGCAATCGTTGCCGGGGAGTGCCGTCGCCTTGCGCCGAGTGCGCGGGAGGATGCGCATGAAGGGCGCGCCCGCCATGCCGGCTGCGCCGGGGGGTATCCCGCCGCTCGCCACGTCGCATCTTTTTGTCACTATTAAGGATTTTGAGGCGCTGGGCGAGGTCTACGGACCGGCATTCGTGCACGGCGTGGACGAGCCCGGACTGCAAGGCCGCGCCGCCGATAGGGACGAGGCGGTCCGGCTCTATTCGCAACTCGCCGCGGGTCAACTGGCCTTCGCCTTCCAGGCCATCGTCGCCTGCGCCGATCCAACGCGGGAGCTCTACCAGGAAGCCTTGCTGCGCATGCGCGCGCCGGACCGCGAGGTCTGCTCGGCGGGGCCGGCCATCGCCGCACTGGAGCGCCTGAATCTGGTGCGCTATCTCGACCACTGCGTGGTCAACACCGTCCTGGCGCTCCTGGCCGCCACGCCGGCGCTGCATCTGGGATGCAACATCTCGGCGCAGAGCACCGTCGAGGACGCCTGGTGGACCGGCATCTTCGAGCGATTGGCGGCGGCTCCCGAGCTTGCCGGCCGGCTGGTCATCGAGATCACGGAAAGCGCCCGCGTGCCCGATGCCGCCGCCGGCCTGGCGTTCGTGCGGCGGCTACAGGCCTTCGGATGCCGGGTCGCCATCGACGATTTCGGTTCCGGTTTCCTCCCGCTGGATTTCGTCGTGCGCGCGCGGCCCGACATCATCAAGATAAGCGGCGACTATCTCCGGCGCGGCCGCGAGCGCGATGCGGATCGCGCAGTCTTTCGAAGCCTGCTCCAACTGGGCGCGTCCATCGCCACCGACGTCGTCGCCGAGGGCGTGGAAACCCACGCCGATTTCCAGTCGATCGGAAACGGCCGCAACGCATGGGCGCAAGGCTGGTTCGTGGGGCGGCCGACGCTGCTGCCCGCATGGCACGCCAACGATCATTGCGTGCTCGCCGCCGCGGACGCCACCGCCGTTTCCTCCATGGCGCGGCGCGCCCGGCGTGATGAGTGAGATCGACGTGACGCTGCTGCAATTGAGCTCGGCCGCGCCGCAGGGCGTGGCCGAAATGCTGCGCCTGAGCAATCTCTGCATCGACTCGGGTTTTCACACGACGGTATCGACGGACCCGGCGGATCTGGCGAAGCGGCGGCAGTCCGGCCGGCCGGCGATCGTTGTCATCGAAAGCCTCGGCAGCAGCGACTATGACGTGCAGGCCCTGGTGTCCATCCTGCGCTGCCGCCAACGGGTGGGCGTCATCATGATCGTGGCCGACGACAGCGCCGCGCGCAGCCGCGCCTTGAACTGGGGGGCGGATCTTTGCCTGTCCTACCCGGTGGACGCCGATGAATTCCGTTCGGCGGTGCACGCCGTCGCCAGGCGTTGCGCCCCCGCGGCCGGCTCGCGCGACGAAGGGGAGGGCGAGGCACGCCGCTTCGCGCCCATCGGCGAGGCGCGCCGGGAACATCGTCCGCCGGCGATTCGGATGATCGACCCGGGCTCCTTCCAGCATGCGGGCTCTTCACATCGTTCGGCCCCTCCATACCCTTCGCCTCATTCGGACGCTTCAGACCTCTCGCTCCCTTCGGACCTACCGGACGCCGCCGCCGCGCCAACGACGTGGCTGCTGACCTCCAGCGGCTGGTCCTTGAGAAGCCCCGAGGGCGCCACGATAGCCTTGACCGCGACCGAGCGGGTGCTGATGTCCAGCCTTTTCGCGGCGCAACCCTCGGTGGTGAGCCACGAGGAACTGCAGGCGCAGTGCGGTTATGCGGGCGCCGCCAGCAGGAATCCCGTGGCCTCCGCGATCAGCCGGCTGAAAAGGAAATGCCAGGCCGATGGCGTGTGGCTGCCGATCGACAACAGCAGGGGCAACGGCTACCGCTTCGGCGCGCGCTGCGCCATCGAGAACTAACTGGCGGCTCGGCATGCCGCCAGACCCATTTCAACCAGCCAATGACAGGGGAAGGGACTCCGTAATGCAAAAGACAACGATACGAAGCGGCATGCTGCGCAGGTCCGCGCTGACCGCGGCGCTGCTGGCGATATACGGCTACGCGCCCGGCGCCGCGGCCGCGACCAACCTGGTCGTCGACACGCCCTACGACCTGAGCGGGAGCACGCTGGCCAACGGCACGGTCACCGTGAACAACGGCGGCGTGCTCACCGGCGACGGCGCGACCGTCCGCGGCAGCGCCTACGACCTGGTGCTGGTGAACGCGGGCGGCAGCCTGGTGCTGGACAATGCGAACCTGTCGAACGATCTCGACAGCCCGACCGGCCAGAACGGCCGCACCGTCACGGCCAAGGGCGCGGGGGCGACGGCCACGCTGAATGGCGCGACCATCGTGATCAGCGCGCAATCGACCAATCCCGGGACCGATTATGCGCATGCGTTCACCGCGGGCGTCGGCGCCGCGGATGGCGGCCACGTCAACCTCGATGGCGGAAGCATCACCGCGTCCGGCAGCAAGCGTACCGTGGGCATGCAGGCGAATGACGGCGGCGCCATCGACGCGAGCAATCTCCAGATCACCACCAATGGCAATTACGGCCACGCGATCCAGGTGTATCGAACGCCCACGGCGGCCGAGACCGCAACCCATATCGGCCTGGACCACGTGTCGATCACGACCAACGGCGCCACCTATGCCGTCGGCATCCAATCGGCGAACAAGGGCGCCAGCGTGACGGCCACCGACACGGATATCGCCACGGCGGGAAGCGGCAGCTTCGGCGTGGAGGTGTTCAACGGCGCCACCGCGGCGCTGGTGAACGGGTCCATCACGACCGCCGGAATCGGCGCCGCGGGCGTGCGGGTGTATGGCGGAAACCTGGGATCAGGCGCCGTCACCGTCGAAGGCACGAAGATCGTCACCGGCGGCGTGGGCGCGTCCGGCGTCCTGGCCGGCGACACCGCGGAGCCCACCAGCGGCATCGCCAGCCTGTCCGGCGTCGACATCGCGACGACGGGAGGCAATGCGGCAGGCATCGAATCCGCTTTCGGCAGCAGCATCGCCAGCACGAATTCCACCGTGCATACGCAAGGCGATGCCGCGAACGGCGTGTACGCCCACGACGGCGGCGCGGTTTCGCTGGACGGAGACGCCGTGACGACGGACGGGAACCACGCCTACGGTTTGTATGCCACGGGCGCCGGCTCCACGATCAGCGCCGGCGGCGCCTCCGTGGCGACGAACGGCTTGTATGGATACGGCGTGCGCGCCGAAAACGGCGGCGTCGTCAACCTGGACGGCGGTTCGGTAACGACGAACAATGCGACCGGCCGCGCCGCGCAGGACGGCGACGGATCGCGCGCCTATGCGCTGAGCGCGGACGGCGCGAACTCGAGCATCGTCGCGAAGAACGGCACGACGATCAACACAGAGGGCCAGCGCGCCTACGGCGCCTACGCCACCAACGGCGGGCATATCTCGCTGGACGGCGGATCGGTGACGACCCACGGGTTCATGGCCTATGGCCTGTATGCCAGCGGACCGGGCTCCACCATCGATGCCGACAACGTCGCCGTCGCCACCTCCGGCAACGTGGGCGACGGGGTGTGGGCGTACCAGGGCGGCGTGGTCAACCTGAGCGGCGGCAGCATTGCGGTGTCCGGGGAGCCCAACGCGAACAGCCCGCATGAAACGGCCAATGGCCTGGTCGCCGTCGGCGGCGCCTTCGGGGCGGGGACGATCAACGCCACCGGCGTCTCGGTGTCGACCCGGGGAGCCAACAGCGTCGGCGCGATGGCGGGCGCGCAGGTCGGCGATTCCTACACCAGCGGCGCGATCAACCTGGTCGATTCCAGTATCGCCGTGCAGGGCGCCAATGCCGTCGCCGCCAGCGTGAGCTACGGCAGTTCGCTGACGGCGCGCGGATCCACCCTGGTGTCGCAGAACGGCGATGGCATCACGATCACGGACGCCGCGACCGTCACGCTGATCGGCACCCGCGTGCAGGCGGCGGGCGCCTCGCTGGTGTCGAACCTGGACAGCGCGGGGCAGACGCAGGACATCGTCATCGGCGCGGGCTCCACGCTGAGCGAGAACAACGGCACCCTGTTGCAGGTCAACCGCCAGGACGCCGGCATGGACGGCATCGTCAACCTGACGCTGCAGGCCGGCGCCACCGCGCGCGGCGACGTCATCGACCTGGACGGCCTGAGCGCGGACAATCCCACGCGCAGCCAGGGCGGCAAGACCAACTTCACCGTGGCCGCGGGCGCGAACTGGCTGGGCATCGTCCGGGGAATAAACGACGTCTCGACCGACGACGGCGGCTCCTTCGTCGACAACGGCGGCGCGCCGATCGCGGGCAACGTCACCGGCGGGCAGGACGCCACCCTCGTATTCAACAACGGCGCTACCATCGGCGGCAGCGTATCGACCGGCGCGGGCAGCCAGGCCACTTTCAACGGCGCGACGTCCATCGCCGGCAACGTGACGGGAACGGGGGCCACGCTGGCCTTCAACGGCCCGGCGACGATCGGCCAGAACGTCAGCGCCGTCCAGGGCCAAGTGACGTTCGCCGGGCCGGCGACCATAGGCCAGGACGTGCGCGGCAGCGGCGCCGCCTTCGAATTCAGCCGGGGCGAACAGACGTCGATCGGCGGCAACGTGACGCTG